>DATJWY010000266.1:0-7767 GCA_035500775.1 Acetobacteraceae bacterium | reverse complement strand
CGGCCGCATGGTGGACATGGTCGCCCGCAACGAGAAGCTGCGCCGCCGCGCCGAACGCATGCTGGCGGGACTGACCGGCGCCGGGCCGGAGCCGGTGCGCGCGGCCCTCGCGAAGGCCGGCGGCAAGGTGAAGCTCGCCGTCCTGCTCCTCGCCGGGCAGGAGCGTGCGGAGGCGGAGCGGTTGCTCGCGCGCCATGGCGGGACTTTGCGGGCGGCGCTGGCGGACGCGGAACGCGATTCGGGCGGCTGATCCGGCACTGAAGTTGCGTATCATCTCCCGTACCAGAGCAGCGGGAGACGCGCATGACGCCTTCTCATCCCTCGGAGCCCCGCCAGCCGCCGATTACCACCTTCGGCCCCGACTTCCCCTTTTCCTATGACGACTGGATCACCCATCCCGCCGGCCTCGGCCGTCTGCCGCCGGAGCGGCTCGGCGCGGAGGTCGCGATCATCGGCGGCGGCCTCTCCGGCATGGTCGCCGCCTATGAGTTGATGCGGCTCGGCCTCAGGCCGGTCATCTACGAATCCGCCCGGCTCGGCGGCCGCCTCCGCTCCGAGCCGTTCGGCGGCGATAATGGCCTGGTGGCGGAACTGGGCGGCATGCGCTTCCCGCTCTCCGCCACGGCGTTCTACCACTACATCCACCTCCTCGGCCTCAGCACCCGCCCCTTCCCCAACCCGTTCGACCCGGCAACGCCGAGCACGGTGATCGACCTCGAAGGCGAGCAGATGTACGTCGAGGATCCATCCCGGCTGCCGCCTTTGTTGCGCGAGATCGCCGAGGCCTGGGACGATGCGCTCGAACAACGCGCGCATTTCAGCGCGATTCAGGACGCGATCCGCCGCCGTGACGTCACGACGCTGAAAAGCCTCTGGAACGAACTGCTCCCGGTCTGGGACGAGCGCACCTTCTACGATTTCATCGCCACCTCGGAGGCGTTCCAGCGCCATTCCTTCCGCCACCGCGAGGTTTTCGGCCAGGTCGGCTTCGGCACAGGGGGATGGGACAGCGATTTTCCAAATTCCATGCTGGAAATCCTGCGCGTCGCCTGCACTGATCTTGACGAGCGCCAGCACCTGATCGAGGGCGGCGCGGAACAACTGCCGCTGGGCCTGTGGAAGCACCAGCCCGAGCATCTGACGCACTGGCCGCGCGGCACCTCGCTCAGCACG
The DNA here is from genome assembly GCA_035500775.1 of Acetobacteraceae bacterium. GTDB lineage: Bacteria > Pseudomonadota > Alphaproteobacteria > Acetobacterales > Acetobacteraceae > DATJWY01. Next base: position 6,594 of record DATJWY010000266.1, on the reverse strand, counting down.
CTGCACCAGGGCGCGCCCCGGCCGCGGGCAACACACATCGCCCGGGACGCGGATGGCCGCCTCGTCATCACCGATCGCTGGGGCGACACGCGCGCCTATGATGCCGTGATCGTCACCTGCCAATCCTGGCTGCTGACGACACATATCCGGTGCGACGAGTCGCTGTTCTCCCACCGGCTCTGGATGGCGCTCGACCGCACCCGCTACATGCAGTCCTCCAAGACCTTCGTGATGGTGGACCGCCCGTTCTGGCGCGACCGTGACCCGGAAACCGGCCGCTACGCCATGAGCATGACGCTCTCCGACCGCATCACGCGCGGCACCTATCTGTTCGATCACGGCGCGGACAAGCCCGGCGTGATCTGCCTCTCCTACACCTGGATGAGCGACGCGCTGAAAGTCCTGCCGCTGACGGTGGAGGAGCGGGTGGAACTGATGCTGACAGCGCTGCGCGGCATCTATCCCAAGCTGGACATCGCCGCCCACATCATCGGCAATCCGATCACCGTCTCCTGGGAAGCGGACCGCAATTTCCTCGGCGCGTTCAAGGGCGCCCTGCCCGGCCATTACCGCTACAACCGGCGCATGTTCTGCCACTTCATGCAGGACGAACTACCGCCGGCCGAGCGCGGCATCTTCCTCGCGGGTGACGGCATCTCCTGGACGCCGGCCTGGGCGGAAGGCGCGGTGCACACGGCGCTCAATGCCGTCTGGGGGGTGATGCACCAGTTCGGCGGCGCCTGCGATCCGGCCAATCCGGGGCCGGGTGATCGGTTCGCCGCGATCGCGCCGCTGGCGTTGCCGGAGTAGTCGCCTCGGGGCGCCGCCCCGAACCCCGCCGGGGGCGAGCGCCCCCGGACCCGCACAAGTTTAGGCCGCCGGCCTTTGGCGAGGTCCAGGGGCGGAGCCCCTGGCCTTGCTTAGCCCCGGAAAAGCCTCAGACCGGCTCGGTATCCAGCGCGTAGCCCGCGGCGCGCACCGTGCGCACCACGTCGAGTTCGTCATCGGCATTGATGGATTTGCGCAGCCGGCGGATATGCACATCCACCGTGCGCGGCTCGACGTGGATGTCCTTACCCCAGACCGCGTCCAGCAATTCCTCGCGCGAGAACACCCGCCGCGGGTGCTGCATCAGATATTCCAGCAGCCGGAACTCGGTCGGGCCGAGATGCACCGCCCGCCCGTTACGCTGCACCCGATGCGCCGCGAGATCCATGGTGATGTCATGGAAGGTGAGCGCGCCCTTGGTCGGCACCGCGTTCACCCGCCGCAGCAGCGCGCGCATGCGGGCGACCAGCGCATCCATGTTGAACGGCTTGGTGATGTAGTCATCGGCCCCGGTGTTGAGGCCGCGCACCGTGTCCTGATCCTCGCTACGCGCGGTGACCATGATCACCGGCAGATCCCGCGTTCCCGGCCGGCGTCTGATCTGCCGGCAGACCTCGATGCCGGACATCACCGGCAGCATCCAGTCCAATAGCACGAGATCGGGCTGGGTCTCGGCGATCCGGGTCAGCGCCTCCTCGCCATCCGCCGCCTCATCGACGCGGAAACCCTGCTTCTCCAAATTGTAGCGCAGCATCGTCGCCAGCGCCGCCTCGTCCTCGACGACGAGGACCAGCGGCTTGGCCAGGTTGGTCGGCATATCGGCCATACAAAGGATGCTCCAGCCCGCTCCGATTAGTCGCGCTGACGCACGACGGCATAAGCGGAGTTGTCACCTTTCGGTCGTCCCTCCGGCAATGCCTCGCCGGTCACCGCGTAATGCACCGTCTCGGCAACGTTGGTAGCGTGGTCGCCAATGCGTTCGAGGTTCTTGGCCACGAACAGAAGATGCGTGCAAGGCGTGATGTTGCGCGGATCTTCCATCATGTAGGTGACGAATTCGCGGAACAGCGCGTTGTAGATGTCGTCCACCGCGAGATCGGAGCGCCAGACCTCGATCGCCTTCTGCGCGTCGTTGTCGGAGATCGCGTCGATGGTGAGCTTCAGATTCTCCTGCACCAGCCTGCACATATGCGACAGGCCGCCGAGATTGAACGGCAGGGTGAACTGGTTGAGCACGATGCTGCGCTTGGCGACGTTCGCCGCATAATCGCCGATCCGCTCCAGATCGCTGGTGATCTTCAGCGCGGAGACGATATGCCGCAGATCCTGCGCCACGGGCTGCCGCAGCGCGAGCAGGCGGATGACGAACTGCTCCACCTCCCGCTCCAGCGTGTCGACCGCGACATCCTGCTCCACCGCCTGGCTGGCCGCGGCGCTGTCATGCTGCAGCACGGAGGCCGCGGCATAGGCGAGCTGGTTCTCCACCAGCCCGCCCATCTCGGTGATCAGGTCGCGCAGGCGGTTCAGTTCCTGCTCGTAGCTCTTGACGATATGCTCAGCCGATTGGGTCATCCCACGCTCCTCAGCCGAACCGCCCTGTGATGTATTCCTGCGTCCGCCGCTCTTTCGGCGCGGTAAAGATCTGCGCCGCCGGGCCGACCTCCACCATCTCGCCGAGATAGAAGAACGCCACCTGATCGGCGCAGCGCGCCGCCTGCTGCATGTTGTGGGTCACGATGGCGATGGTGAAATCACGCTTCAATTCGTCGATCAGCTCCTCGACCTTCAGCGTGCTGATCGGGTCGAGCGCGCTGGTCGGCTCGTCGAGCAGGATCACCTCCGGCCGGGTCGCGATGGTGCGCGCGATGCAGAGGCGCTGCTGCTGCCCGCCGGAAAGCCCCATGGCGGGCGTGTTGAGCCGGTCCTTCACCTCGCCCCAGAGCGCGGCGCGGCTCAGCGACCACTCCACCCTCTGGTCCATCTCCGCCTTGGAGAGACGCTCGTGCAGTTTCACGCCGAAGGCGATGTTGTCGTAGATCGTCATCGGGAACGGCGTCGGCTTCTGGAACACCATGCCGATGCGGCTGCGCAGGCGGTTCACGTCCACACCCGGCGAGAGGATGTTCTCCCCGTCGAGCAGCACCTCGCCCTCGGCGCGCTGGCCGGGATAGAGGTCGTACATCCGGTTGAGTACCCGGAGCAGCGTCGATTTGCCGCAGCCGGAAGGCCCGATCATCCCGGTCACCTGCCGCTCCGGCACATCGAGCGTGATGCCCTTCAGCGCCCTGTTGGTGCCGTAGTAGAAATCAAGGTTGCGGATCGCGAGCCGAGGTCCGGCCCGGCTCGCCCGCTGCTGCCCCTGGGTTACCGTCGTGGTGATCCCGATCACCCCGTCATCCTTGGCCATGCCAATCTGGTCCTGCGCCATTTCGCTTCACCCCCGCCTACGCAACGCGTAGCGCGCGATGATATTGGTTGCCAGAACGCCCGCGGTGATCAGCAGCGCTCCGCTCCAGGCGAGCTGCACCCAATCATCGAAAGCCGAGCTTGCATACTGATAGATCGCCACCGGCAGGCTCGCCATGGCTGTCCGGAGCCCACCGATCGTGGTCGAGTTGCCAAAGGAGGTGAACAGCAGCGGCGCCGTCTCACCCGCCACGCGCGCCACGGCGAGCAGCACGCCGGTGGTCAGCCCGTCGAGCGCGGCGCGATAGCAGATGAACACGATCATCTTCCATTTCGGCGCACCGAGCGCGATCGCCGCCTCGCGCAGCGTGTCCGGGATCAGCCGCAGCATGTCCTCGGTCGTGCGCACCACGACCGGGATGACGATGATCGCGAGCGAGACCGAGCCGGCGAGACCGGAGAACCCACCGAGCGGCTCGACCAGCACGACATAGACGAACAGGCCGACCAGAATGGAAGGCGCCGAGAGCAGGATATCCGAGACGAAGCGGACAGCGCCGCCGAGCTTCGTCTCCCGCGCGTATTCCGCGAGATAGGTGCCGACCATGAGGCCGATCGGGGTGCCGATCAGCGTGCCGAGCGCGGTCTGCACCAGGCTGCCGATAATGGCATTGAGCAGCCCGCCGTTGGAGCCGGGCGGGCGCGTCATATGGGTGAACACGGTCAGGTTGAGCCCGGCGAGGCCGCGCCAGCACAGCGTGAACAGGATGGAGGCGAGAAAGACCAGCCCGAGCACGGTCGCGGCGGTCGCGAGCATGCCGGCGAACCCGCTCACCCGGCGCCGGCGGCGGCCGAGCATCTCGGCGATCCGCATGTCCCGGGTCTTCGGCGTACTGAGGGCGACGGTGACGCTCATGGCGATCAGGACCGGAGCTTCGGCCGCAACAGCAGCCGGGAAATTGCGAGGACGATGAAGGAGATCACGAACAGGATGAAGCCGAGCGCGAGCAGTGACGAGAGCTTGATGCTGCCGGTCTCGCTCTCCGGGAATTCGAGCGCGACCAGGGAGGCGATGGTGTTGCCGCCGGAGAACAGGCTGGTGGGGATGCGGTTGGTGTTGCCGATGACGAAGGTCACCGCCATCGTCTCACCGAGCGCCCGCCCGAGCCCGAGCATGATACCGCCGACCACCGAGACGCGCGTATAGGGCAGCACCACGCCCCGCTGCACCTCCCAGGTGGTGCAGCCGAGGCCGAACGCCGCCTCCTTGAACATCTCCGGCACGGTCTCGAACACGTCCCGCATCGTCGCCGCGATAAAGGGAATGACCATGATCGCGAGCACGAGGGAAGCGGTGAAGATGCCGACGCCGAACGGCGAACCGCGGAACAGGAAGCCGATCACCGGCACGTCGCCCAGCGTGTCGATCAGCCAGGGCTGGACATAGACGCCCATGATCGGCACGATCACGAAGAAGCCCCACATGCCGTAGATGATGGAGGGGATCGCGGCCAGCAGCTCAATCGCGATGCCCACCGGGCGGCGCAGCCAGACCGGCGCCAGCTCGGTCAGGAAATAGGCGATGCCGAAGGCGAGCGGCACGGCCATCATGAGAGCCAGGATGGAGGTCACCAGCGTGCCGAAGATCGGCACCAGGGCGCCGTACACATCCTGCACCGGATCCCAGTCGGATGAGATCAGGAAGGCAAGCCCGAACTGGCGGAAGGCCGGTAGGCCGCGAACCCCGAGCATGACGATGATCGCGCCGAGCAGGATCAGGACGAAGACGCCGCTGCCGTAGGCGAGGCCGGCGAAGACGGCGTCGCCGCGTGAGCGCCCAGGGGTGGTCACGCGGGTGGTCACCTCGGCCGGAATCACGGTTTGCTGCACGTCCTCACCCTTACCCCGTCCTTATCAGCGTTGCTCCGACCCGCCGGAGCGGGCTTGCGCGGCGCACGGCATAGCCGCCCTTGCCGGCCCGCGCCACCCTCAGTTGCGACATCGCAGCCCGCCCCCGGAGGAGGTTCGAAGCGGCGCGTCTCGTGCGACGCGCCGCCCCACCCCCGGCCGGCGGGCGCCGGACGTTACTGCCCGGCGGTCTTGAAGGTGGCCTTCCACGCCGCGTGCACCGAATCCTTCACGGCCTTCGGCAGCGGCACGTATTCCAGCTTCCGCGCGACGTCATCACCCTCATCGAATGCCCAGCCGAAATACTTCACGACCGCCGCGCTGCGCGCCGCATCGGTCGGGTCCGTCGGCAGCAGGACGAAGGTCGCGGTGACGATCGGCCAGCTATTGGCGCCCGGCTGGTCGTTCAGGTCGATCGCGAAATTATCCGCCTTGGACCAGTCGGCATTCGCCGCGGCGGCACCGAAATTGGCGAGCGTCGGGCGGACGAACTTGCCGTCATGGTTCTGCATCTCCACCGTGATCAGGTGGTTCTGCGTCGCATAGGAGCTTTCGACATAGCCGACGCCGCCGCGCACGTTGCGCACCGTACCGGAAACGCCGTCGCTGCCGCGCGCGCCCGCGCCGTTCAGCCAGCGCACGCTCTTGGCGGCGCCCACCTTGTCCTTCCAATCCGAGCTGATCTTGGAGAGGTAGCTGGTGAACACGAAGGTCGTGCCCGAGGCGTCGGCGCGATAGACCGGCGCGATCGGCAGGTTCGGCAGCTTAACGCCCGGGTTCAGCTTCGCGATCGCCGCATCGCTCCAGGACGTGATGTTGCCCAGATAGATCTGCGCCAGCACCGGCCCGGTCAGCTTGAGCTGGTCGGCCTTGATGCCCGGCACGTTCACGATGATGTCCACCGCGCCCATCACGGTCGGGAACTGGAGCAGCTTGTGCGCCGCAAGATCAGCGCCCTTGAGCGGCGCGTCCGTCGCGCCGAAATCCACCGTGCGGTTGAAAACCTGGTTCTGCCCGGCGCCGGAGCCGATCGCCTGGTAATTCAGGGTCACGCCGGTCTTGGCCTGGGACGCCTCGGCCCACTTGCCATAGATCGGGGCGGCGAAGGTCGAGCCGGCGCCGGTGATCTGTTGCGCGTGAGCCGCCGCGGAAAAGCCGGCCAGCAGCGTGGCGGCCAGCAGGGCGCGTGAGACCTTCATCGATCCTCCTGATGAATCATATCCGCGGGCGGCATGCCCGCCAGCGGCGATAGCCGGGATCGCTCCCGGTTTACGCGCCGGACCCTACTGCTCGGATCGAGACGGGAAAATTGCATAACAATGAAGCTTCAGTGACAGTCGTCACCGGCAGCGCCGCTAAATCGTAACCTTCGCTCTTGCGGCGGGCACCACAACACGCTAGTAAGCCGGCCATCGGCGGGCGCGTAGCTCAGCGGGAGAGCACTACCTTGAC
>DATJWY010000265.1:0-5648 GCA_035500775.1 Acetobacteraceae bacterium | reverse complement strand
CGGCCGCATGGTGGACATGGTCGCCCGCAACGAGAAGCTGCGCCGCCGCGCCGAACGCATGCTGGCGGGACTGACCGGCGCCGGGCCGGAGCCGGTGCGCGCGGCCCTCGCGAAGGCCGGCGGCAAGGTGAAGCTCGCCGTGCTGCTCCTCGCCGGGCAGGAGCGTGCGGAGGCGGAGCGGTTGCTCGCGCGCCATGGCGGGAATTTGCGGGCAGCGTTGGCGGCGGGATGAGGCATTTAAAGGCCAGGGGCTCCGCCCCTGGACCCCGCTGGGGCCTTGAGGCCCCAGCCCCCGATCACTTAAGTAAAGGATTCCAAAGGCTTGCCTTTGGCGAGGTCCAGGGGCGGAGCCCCTGGCCTTATCTTCCCCTGCCCCCGTCAGTGCCGGAAATGGCGCATCCCGGTGAACACCATCGCCACGCCCGCGGCGTCGGCGGCCTCGATCACCTCCTGGTCGCGAATCGAGCCGCCGGGCTGGATCACCGCGGTGGCGCCGGCGGCGATCGTCGCCTGCAGCCCGTCGGCGAAGGGGAAGAACGCATCCGAGGCGACCACGCTGCCCTCGGTGAGCCGCACCGGCAGACCGGCGGCGCGCGCCGCCTCCTCCGCCTTCCATGCGGCGATGCGGGCGCTGTCCACCCGGCTCATCTGCCCGGCGCCGATGCCCATCGTCGCCCCGTTCTTCGCGTAGATGATCGCGTTCGACTTCACGTGCTTGCAGACGCGGAAGGCGAAGAGCAGGTCGGCCAGCTCCGCCTCAGTCGGCGCGCGCTTCGTCACCACCTTGAGGTTCTCCCGCGTCACCCGCCCGGCATCGCGCGACTGCGCCAGGAACCCGCCGGCGAGGCTGCGCAGCACGAGGCCGGGTTCGGCCGGATCGGGCAGGCCGCCGGTCAGCAGCAGGCGCAGGTTCTTCTTGCGGGCGAGCGCCGCCTTCGCCTCCTCGGTCGCGTCCGGCGCGACGATCACCTCGGTGAAGATCGAGGCGATGCGCTCCGCCGCCTCCGCGTCCAGCGTCCGATTGACGGCGACGATGCCGCCGAAGGCGGAAACCGGGTCGCAGCGCAGCGCCAGATCCCAGGCCCCGGCGAGGCTCTCCGCGCTCGCCACGCCGCACGGATTGGCGTGCTTGACGATGACGATGGTGGGCGCCTCGAACTCGGCGACGCATTCGAAGGCGGCGTCGGTGTCGTTGAGGTTGTTGTAGGACAGTTCCTTGCCCTGCACCTGCGTCGCGGTGGTCACGCCCGGGCGCTTCTGGCCGGAGACGTAGAGCGCCGCTTCCTGATGCGGGTTCTCGCCGTAGCGCAGAATCTGCTTCAGCGCGCCGGCGACGGTCAGGCGCGGCGGGAACAGCGTGCCTTCCTCCTGCGCGAACCAGGCGGCGATGGCGGCGTCATAGGCGGCGGTGCGGGCATAGGCCTCGCCGGCGAGCCGGCGGCGCAGCGCGAGGCTGGTGCCGCCCTGCGCCGCCAGCTCGGCCAGCACGTCGGCGTAATGCGCCGCGTCGGTCAGCACGGCGACATCCTCATGGTTCTTCGCCGCGGCACGGATCAGCGCGGGGCCGCCGATGTCGATGTTCTCGACGCATTCATCCGCCGCCGCGCCGCGCGCGACCGTCGCCTCGAACGGGTAGAGATTGACGACCACGATATCGATCGGGGCGATGCCGTGCTCCCGCATCTGCGCGACATGCTCAGGCACCGAGCGGCGGCCGAGAATGCCGCCATGGATCTGCGGCACCAGCGTCTTCACCCGCCCGTCGAGGATTTCCGGGAAGCCCGTATGGGCGGAGACCTCGACGACCGGGATGCCGGCCTCGCGCAAGGCACGGGCGGAACCGCCGGTGGAGAGGATCTCGACACCGGCGGCGACCAGTTTGGTCGCGAAGTCGATGAGGCCCGTCTTGTCGGAGACGGAGATCAGCACGCGGCTGGGCTTGACGATGTCGGTCATGGCGGCGGCCCCGGTATGGAAAGCGGCCGAATAGACCCCTGGGGGAGCGGAAAGCAAGCCTTGGCCCCGTATTCCCGCCCCGCATGCCCGGTCTGGCGACACCGCGTGAACACCCGCGTCGCACGGGCCTGGGTTTAACCCTCGGTTTAAGGGCGGTGTGCTGTTCTGCCGCCGAAACAGCGACGCAAACAGATCAACGAGGGGCCTGGGATGACCGATTACAGTCAGCTGGACACGACATATTCCGGGAATTCGTGGGGTGTTGTCGCTTATGTGACGCCAAACCAGGCGACATTTTATTTCGCAGCCAATTATTCCGCCACGGTTAGCGGAACCATCGCCGTAGGATCCTCCGTAAACGTCGCGATTGCCGAACCGAGCGGCACGCTGAACGAACCTTTCACAATAGCACAGATCAATGCGAGCAGCTTCGTCGCAGCCGGCGGCTTTCCCACTCTGGGCTGGGGCTATTATGTCTTCTCCCTGAACGCGCTGACCTATCAGCAGACCATCTTCTACGGTCCGACCATCGCCCTGGCGCACGATACCGGCGCCTCCTCGACCGATGGCATCACCAATGACCCGGCGCTGACCGGCGCCGCCGACGCGAACACGACCCTCACGCTCACCGAGGGCTCGACCACTCTTGGCACCACAACGGCCGACAGCAACGGGAACTGGTCCTTCACCCCCCACGGCCTGACCGACGGAGCCCACGGGATCTCGGTGACGGAAACCGGCGGTCCGAGCGGCTCACCGATCACCCGCTCCGTGACCTTCACGCTGGACACGGCATCCCCCGCGCTCACGGCCGCCCTGGCGCATGACACCGGCGCTTCCGCGATCGACGGCATCACCAGCGACCCGGCGTTGACCGGCACCGGCGTCGCCGGTGACGTCATCACCCTATCGGAGGGACAAACCACCCTCGGCACCACGACGGTCGGCGCCACCGGCACCTGGAGCCTCTCTCCCACCGGCCTCACCGACGGCGCCCAACAGATCACGGCGACGGAAACCGATCTCGCCGGGAACACAAGCACCGCGTCCGTGGCCTTCACTCTGGACACGGTGCTCCCCGCGCTCGCGGCCGCCCTGGCGAACGATACCGGCACTTCCCCGACCGACGGCATCACCAGCGACCCGGCGTTGACCGGCACCGGCATCGCCGGTGACGTCATCACCCTATCGGAGGGACAAACCACCCTCGGCACCACGACAGTCGGCGGCACCGGCGCCTGGCGCTTCTCCTCCACCGGCCTTGCCGACGGCGCCCAACAGATCACGACGACGGAAACCGATATCGCCGGAAATACAAGCACCGCGTCCGTGGCCTTCACGCTGGACATTCCCTCGCTCAGCATCGCCCTGGCGAACGATACCGGCTTCTCCCCGACCGACGGCATCACCAGCGACCCGACCGTCACCGGCACCAGCACGGCCGACGCCACCATCGTGTTGTCAGCGGGACAAACCACCCTCGGCACGGTGACGGCCGACAGCACCGGCATTTGGTCCTTCTCCCCCACCGGCCTTGCCGACGGCGCCCAACAGATCACGGCGACGGAAACCGATCTCGCCGGAAACACAAGCACCGCGTCCGTGGCCGTCACGCTGGACGTTCCCCCGCTCAGCGTCGCCCTGACGAACGACACTGGCGCCTCGGGGACCGACCGGATCACCCGTGACCCGACGATCACCGGTACCAGCGCGGCCGGAGCCCTGATCCTGGTGACAGAGGGGCCAATCACGTTCGGCACCACGTCGGCCGACGACACCGGCGCCTGGTCCTTCTCCCTCACCGGCCTCACCGACGGCATCCACCAGATCACGGCGACGGAAACCGATCTCAACGGAAACACGGCCACCGCCACGACGACCTTCGGCCTGCAAATCGCGCAGCCGGCGTCTCCGGTGCTTACAGCGCCCTCCGGCGCCGGCCGGCTGAATTTCGCCGCCCCCGTGCTGACCGGCACGGGCCCGGCCAATGCGGCCATCACCCTGACCCTGGACGGCAGCGTCGCCGGAACCGGCTACGCCAATGCAGAGGGCGCCTGGTCGATCCCCCTGACCGGCACGGTCGCCGCCGGCTCGCATCCGCTGTCGCTGACCGCGACCGACCTCGCCGGCAATGTCTCCACCGCCGCCACGGCGACGCTGCTCAGCGGCAACGGCACCCTGCAACTGGTCTTCACGGCGGGGTCCGGCGCGCAGACCGCGGACACCTACGACACGGGCGGCAAACGGACCGGCACCGTCGTGACCAGCCCGCCCGATACGGACGGCCGGCGGAGCGTCCGCTACTATGACCCGAGTGGGGGGCTCAACAAGACCGACACGGTCAACGGCGCCGGCCAAGTCATTGAAAACTCCGCGCAGGGTACCACCACCTTCTTCGGCTACACCCCCTCCGGTACGGTCTCCCTGAATGTCGTCGGACAATCGGGGAGCAATGCCTTCCTCGGCGCGACGCTCTCCGCGCTCGGCAACGGCACCCAGGTTGTCACCGGGGCGGACGGCGCCAGCCTGGTGACGCTGCTCGCGGGCGATAACAGCGTCAGTCTCCAGGGCAATGACACGGTCATGGCCGGGAGCGGCGAGGACACGGTGGCCGCGAATGACCGCTCCGTCTCCGTGACCGGCGGCGCCGGGCATCTGCACTTCCTGGGCGGCGCCGGGCAGAGCACCGTCTCAGGCGGCACCGGCTCGGCGACGGTGTATGGCGGCACTGGCGGCGGCGTGTTCACCGGCGGCGCGGCCGGCGACAACCTGCTCGTGGCCGGGGGCGGCAACACGACGCTGCGCGGCGGCGGCGACCACGACCAGCTTTTCGGCTCCTCAAACGGCACTGACCAGTTCTGGGCCGGCAGCGGCGCCGAAACCCTGATCGGCGGCGGCGGCACCGACACGCTCGGCGGCGGCGGCGGGCAGGCCGTCCTGTTCGCGGGCAGTGGCGATACCACATTGTTCGGCGGGACGACCGGTCAGACGACCCTGGTCGGCGGCGCCGGCAACAGTCTGATCATGACCACCGCGGGCGACGGGGCCTTCGGCGGATCGGGCACATCGACCATCTTCGGCAGCACCGGCGGCAATAACGTGCTGGGCGGCGGCACCGGCAGCAGCACCCTCGTCGGCGGCGCCGGCAACACCACCTTCCTCGGCAACTCCGGCGCCTCAACCGTTTTCGGCGGCGCCGGCAACGACACAATCTATACCGGCAGCGGGACCATGGCGGCGATCGAAGGCGCCGGCACGGATACCGTGGTGCTGCAATCCGGCAACACGACCCTGTGGGGCGGCACCGGCACCGATACGTATGTCGTGGATAACGGGGCGGCCGGCGGCTCGGCCGTCATCAATGACTTCAAGGTCGGACAGGATGTTGTCGGGGCGTTCGGTTACGCCGCCAGCACGGTGCAGACGAGTGTCAACGGCGGCTCGACGACACTGACCTTCTCCGACGGCACGCATATCGTGCTGACCGGGGTTACGAATATCGGGGCGTCGCTGTTCATCGGCTGAAGGGGGCGTCAGGCCAGGGCTCTGCCCTGGACCCGTCACGCGAAGGCGTGCTCGCGCACGATGGGGCCTTGAGGCCCCAGACCCCCGGTCACTTAAGTAATGGATTCCAAAGATACTGTGTCTCCGGTCAAGCCGGTGGTTCAATGGCCCGCCGGAGCGACCGTCAA
>DATJWY010000264.1:0-8656 GCA_035500775.1 Acetobacteraceae bacterium | reverse complement strand
CCCCCAGACCCGCACAAATTTGGAATCATTCATGAAAAGGGGGCTGGGGCCGACGGCCCCAGTGGGGTCCAGGGGCAAAGCCCCTGGCCTTCCAGGCAGGTCAATCAATAAGGCCGTTGGTATTATAGCGAGGCAGTGCCCCGCCGCGCCTCATCCCAACCGGTTTTCACCACAGCCGCGCGGAAGGCAGCGGCCTGTATCCGTGATCGGGGCAAAAAAATATCCGCCAGACCGGGTCACGGTCTGGCGGATATCTCGTCCTTTGGTCCGGCTGGATCAGGCGGCGTGGCGCGCGCTCAGCGCCGCCGGGAGGGCGGCGATGGCCTGATCCGTCAGCTTCGCATCGGCCTCGGGCGACAGCGTCTCGACGATCACCCGCTCGGCGGCGCGGGCGGAAACGTCGGCGGCGGCGAGTCGCACGTCGTTGACCGCTGCCTTCTCGGCGGCGGCGATCCGGTCGAGCGCCATGTGCTCGCGGCGGCGCGCGGCAGCCTCGGCCTCGACGCGGGCAGCCTCGGCGAGGCGCGCGGCCTCGACCTTGGACGCCTCGATCAGGGCCCGCGCCTCACTCAGGGCCTGGTCGCGCTCGGCCTGGGCGGCACGGAGCATCGATTCGGCTTCCTGACGCAGCCGCAGGGCCTCGTCGAGTTCGGCGCGGATGGTCGCGGCACGCCGATCGAGGATCCCGGTCAGAGCCGCCCAGAGCTTCTTGCCGAACACGACAAAGAACAGCACGAAGGCGACAGCGACCCAGTTACGGGGCTCGGCGAAGAAGCTGTGATGGGGTTCCATGCTGTGCTCCCTCAGGCCGCGACGGACTGGCCACGACCAGCCAGCACCGCATCGACCGCCTTCTCCACCGCCGCGCGATCCGCCGGCAGCGTCGTCAGACGTCTGACCACCAGCTCCGTCGTCTCGGTCGCGACCTGACGCAGCGCGCCCATGGCCTGATCACGGGCCGCGCCGATGCGGATTTCCGCCTCGGCGAGCTGCGCTTCCAGGCGCTCGTTCATCGTACGGGCCTGTTCCGCCGCCTGCTTCCGGGCCTGCTCCAGGGCGCCTTCGATGGCGGCCTGACTTTCGGCCTGCGCCCGCTTGCGGGCATCCCGCAGCTCGCGGACGGCCTCGTCAGCCTTCGCCTGGGTAAGGCGGGCGGTTTCCAGATCCTGTTCGATCACCTGTTCGCGCATCTGCAGCACCGCACCCACCTTGGGCAAGGCCCAGCGGGAGAGCAGCAGGTAGAACAGGCCAAAGATCAGACCACCCCAGACGATCTGGCTGACCGTCAACGGGTTGGCGAAATCCAGCTGGGGCATCCCCTCCGCCGCGGACGCGACGGAGGCTGTGCCAAGCACGGTGGCGGCCGAAGCCGCACCGGCAGCCACGGCCTTCCGCATGATCAGGTGAACAGAATGAGGAAGGCGATCAGCAGGGCGAAGAGCGCCACCGCTTCCGTCAGCGCGAAGCCCAGGATGCCGAGGCCGAAGACCTGGTCGCGAGCGGACGGGTTGCGGGCGATGCTGCTGACCAGCGAGGAGAAGATGTTACCGATGCCGACACCCACGCCCGCGAGCGCGATGACGGCGATGCCGGCTCCCAGAGCCTTCGCAGCGGCGACTTCCATGACAACAATACCCTTCCAGGTTTAGGTGAGGAGGTTGTGGGTGGTTCCGCGCCGGCTCAGTGCAGGTGCACCGCGTCGTGCAGATAGATGCAGGTCAGGATCGCGAAGACATAGGCCTGCAGAGCCGCGACCAGCAGTTCGAAGCCCATCAGCAACACGTTGATCACCACGGGGCCGATGGCCAGCGCATCACCGACCAGGGAGGCGCCGCCGAGCATCACGGTGAAGGCCGCGAACACCTCGAACATGACGTGGCCGGCGACCATGTTGGCGAACAGACGGATGGAGAGGCTGACCGGCCGGGAGAGGTAGGAGATGATCTCGATCGGCACGATCAGCGGCGCCAGAAACTTCGGCGCGCCGGACGGGAAGAAGTAGGTGAAGAAGCGCAGCCCGTGTTCGGCCAGCGCCACCACGGTCACGAGCACGATCACCATTACCGCCAGCGCGCCGGTCACGGCGATGTGGCTGGTGTAGGTGAAGGACCAGGGCAGCAGGCCGAGCAGGTTGCCCATCAGCACGAAGAAGAACAGCGTGAAGATGAACGGGAAGAAGCGCCGCCCCTCGGGGCCGATCTGATCCACCGCCATGCGGTAGATGAAATCGTAGGACATTTCCGCCGCCGCCTGCAGCCGCCCGGGCACCACCGCCTTCGGGCGCGAGCCGTAATAAAGCAGCGCGAGGACCAGGGCCGCGCCGACCACCATCAGCAGGTTGGCCTGCGTGAAGTTCACCGACCGCCCAAGGATGCCCAGGGCGGGATGCAGGCGGAATTGTCCGAGTGCGTCGATAGAGGGTTCGCCGGCGGCCAAGGTTCCCGTCCTCATCCCATCGGGCCTTGCGGCCCGTGCCATCCCATCGGACCGTGAGGTCCGTCTCGTCCAGCCGGACCGTGAGGTCCGTCTCGTCCAACCCGGGCCAACAAGGCCCGTTCTTTTTCCGGGCCTCGCGGCCCACGCAATTCGATCCGCTCTACTTGCCGAGCCCGGAAAACCGCCCGCCCGGCGCGAACATGCGCCAGACATTCAGCACCCCGGCGGCGCCCCCCAACAGGACGAACAACGCCAGGAACAATGGCCGGGTATGCAGCCATCGGTCCAGCGCCAGGCCGATGACGACCGCCACCGCCAGCGCGGAGACCATCTCGACACCGACCCTGAGGCCGATGCCCCAGGGCGTCACACCGGAAGAACCGGGCTGTCCCGGCTCCACCGGAGGGGCGTCCATCCCCCGCCTGCTCCGGGCCGCGCGCAGCCGTTCCTCGAAAGAACCGCCGCCGCCGCCCTGTTCCTCGCTCATATCCGCTCCGTGGCAAGTCGCCTTGCCGGAAGGCGTCGGCTTGCTAACGGGGGGTTGACCGGGTGTCAAGGCAGCCAAAGGTATTGTATGCCCCGTCTCGCGACGTTGCATGCGCGCAACCGACTCGCCCGGCTTCAGCCTGCCGCCTCGGGCGTTGGAAAATCGGCGCCCGCGGCGATCGCCGACCCCGTTTCCACCTCCCCCAGCAGGGTCCTCAGCCGCGCGCGCGCCACCTCGGGAGCGTTGCCGCCAAGCAGCAGCAGCGCGGGCGGAGACGGGGCGGAAACGGCGTCCAGGATCGCCGCCGCCGCCCGTGCCGGGTCCACCGCCTCGCTTCCATGCCCCGCCTGGCTGCGGCGCGCCCGCGCCCCGGCGGTGGCGTCATAGGCGGCGAGCGGGGCGCGGGTGACGCGGAGCGAGCGGCCGGCGAAATCGGTGCGCATGGCGGCGGGCGCCACCGTGGTGACGCGGATGCCGAACGGCGCCACCTCCGGCGCCAGCGCCTCGGACAGGCCGCGCATGGCAAATTTCACCGCAGAGTAATAACCGGCGCCGGGAATGCCGACGAGCGCGCCCATCGAGGTGATATTGACGACATGGCCGCGCCCCCGCGCCCGCATGCCGGGCAGCACGGCGCGGAGCAGCGCGGCGGGGCCGAAGAACCCGGTTTCGAACACGGCCCGGATCTCGGCTTCCTCGCCATCCTCGACCGCGGAAAAATACGCGTGCCCGGCGTTGTTCACGAGCACGTCGATGCCGCCGAATCGCGCCTCCGCCCGCCGCACGGCGTGGGCGATGGCGTCCGGGTCGGTGACGTCGAGCGGCAAGGCAAGACCGCGATCCGGCGCGGCCGCCGCCAGCGTGGCCAGGGATGCGGGGTCGCGCGCGGTCATCGCCACGCGGCAGCCCCGGTGCAGCGCCGCCTCCGCCAAAGCGCGGCCGAGGCCGGAGGAGCACCCGGTGATGAACCAGTTCGGCGAGGGCTCCGCGGTCACGCTGGCCTCCGTGCAAGGGGCTTGCTGGCAAACGGTAGGCAATGGCGCGCGCGGGCGGCAAATCACTTCGGAAGGCCAGGGCTCCGCGCTGGACCCGTCACGCGAAGGCGCGCATTCGCACGACGGGGCCATGCGGCCCCAGACCCCCAATCACTTAAATAAAGGATTCCAAAGGCTTAGCCTTTGATGGGGGCCAGGGGCAAAGCCCCTGGCCTTAAGGCTAATGTAGCGCTCCCAGCCGATTACCGCGCTGAACGCTTGGCACGGCGCATGCTTGCCGGAGGGCGCGATTGACCGGAGGAGCGACAGCATGACGGCGACCAAGAACAACCCGCTCGCGCTCGCGGGGGACAGCCCGCTCGGGCTCGGGGTCGCCGCCATGGCGGCGGCGGTGCGGAGCGGCCGGATCAGCGCCCGCGCCCTCGCCGAGGCCTCGCTCGCGCAGGCGGAGCGCGTGCAGGCGCGCTGCAACGCCTTCTGCCTGATCCTGGAAGGCGAGGCGCTCGCCCGCGCCGACGCGATCGACGCCGCGATCCGGGCCGGGCGGGACCTGCCGCTCGCCGGCGTGCCCTTCGCCGCCAAGGACGTGACACCCACCGCCGGGCACCTGACCACGCTCGGCTCCTGGTCCTCCGGAGATTTCGTGCCGGAGGAAACAGCGCTGCTGGTCCGCCGGCTGGAGGCAGCGGGGGCGGTGCTGATCGGCAAGACCACCAGCCCGGAATTCGCGCATTCGAGCTTCACCTACAGCCCGCGCTGGGGCGACACGCTGAACCCGATCGACCCGCGCCGCACCACTGGCGGCTCCTCCGGCGGCTCGGCCGCCGCGGTCGCGGGCTTCGCGGTGCCGATCGCCGAAGGCACGGACATGGGCGGCTCGGTGCGCATCCCGGCCTCGTTCTGCGGCCTGGTCGGGCTCAAGCCGAGCCTCGGCCGCATCCCCATGACCATCCTGCCGAGCCTGTTCGACAATCTCTCGCATTTCGGCCCGCTGGCGCGGACCGTGGCGGATGCGGTGGCCTTCATGGCGGTCGCCTCCGGGCCGAGCGACGAGGACCCGTTCTCGCTTCCCCTCGCCTTCGACGCCGCCGCCTGCAAGCCCGTGGATCTCAGCGGCCGCCGCTTCGCCCTCTCGGTCGATCTCGGCTTCTACGCGGTCGATCCCGAGGTTGAGCGGGTGGTCCTTGAAGCCGCCGAGGCGTTCCGCCGCGCCGGCGCCATCGTCGAGCCGGTGCGCCTGCCCTGGACGCGCGAGGTGGTGGATCGCTGGTCCGATCTCTGGGCGGTGTTCATGTCCGGCTATTTCGGCGAGCGCCGCGCCGCCCATGCCGACAAGATGGACCCGGTGATCGTTGACTACATGCGCCAGGGCGACGCGATGAGCGCGACGCATTACAAGCGCATCGAGATCCTGCGCAGCCGGATGTGGCGAGAGATGATGGCGGTGCTCGGCGACTACGAGGCGCTGCTCTGCCCGAGCTGCGCCGTCCCGGCGCCGCCGGCCTCGCGGCGCGATTTCGACTATTTCGCGACTCTGCCGGACGGGCGCTTCGCCGGACTCGACATGACCTGCCCGTTCAACATGGTGCCGGCCTTGCCCGCCTTGTCGCTGCCGGCCGGGACCACGGCGGAGGGGCTGCCGGTGGGGCTGCAGATCGTCGGCCGGCGTTACGCGGACGAGGCGGTGCTGGCGCTGGCGGGCGGGATGGAGCTTGTGCTGGCGGGCTAGACCATGATCGGGTCAGGTTGACTGATCCGATCATGGTCTAGCGTCTTGTTTTGAAAGCGCGATTCACGCTTTCAGACTGTTAGCCTCAAGCGATCGCGCTCTAGGGGTTTCAGGCCGGTTCCTGGCCCCCGTCCAGGAACCGCAACAGCCGCGCACCGTTTTCACCCCAGCGTTCCACGAGAATCCCCCGGTACATCTCCTTCACCCGGGCACTGCGGGCGATGAAATGCGCCCGCACCTGCTCGCGCGCGGCACGCACGCCGGGGAGGTCCAGGATTCTCGCCATGTCCGCCTCCAGCGCCGGCGAGCAGCGTATGACGCGCTCGGCGACATCCGGCTCGGGCTTCTCATGCTGGTGCAGAAAGCCGTCGAGGAAGGCGGGTTCGAGCGATGCATGAAGATCGGACGCGCTGGTCGGATGATCTCCGCGATTACGCGAGAATTTCCAGAGCAATTCCTCGGTCGATTTATAAAAATAGTGATACAGGCACGCGAATCGATCATCGGGCTGATCGGAAAACGCTGGCTTCAAGGACGCATGCGGCGTGCCGTTCGCCTCATGAAAGACAAAGTCGGACCGCTCATCCGCGCGCGGGAAATGCGGCTGAGCGTGCAAGGCTTTGTGGGGCCGGAACATGGATTTGATATGCGCATTGGGGCCACCGATCTGATTCCTGAACCGGCGTGTGACCGGCGCGTCGCGCCAGGCATCCGATCCGCTCGAACCAAGAAAGACCCAGTTAAAGGCGATGGCTTCAACCTCGCGGGTCTCATGCCAATCCACGAAATCGTGCAGCGTCGTGAATAAATCGAGATTGAGCACCAGGTATTCGTCCAGATCAACGACCAGAACCCATTCGTAATCGAGGATCTCCGGCGACATGCTGAAGGCATGGCCATACGCCTTGCCTTGCGCGTTGCCGCCGGCGGCGACCTCGTTCGGGATCCAGGTGACGAGGCCGGCGGCAGAGAGCGCGCGCAGCAACTCATCCGAGCCATCAGTATTGTCGTTGCTGTAGACAAACAGCCGGTTAAAGCCGAGGCCACGATAGTAAGCGACCCATTCAACGAGGTACATGCCCTCATTGCGCGCCGTGGTGACAACGCAGAACCGTTCACGCGGCACCACCTGCCGCCGTGCATAGGCGTTGGCGGCATGACCGAACGAGACAACACGCCTCGACATACCGGCATCGGCCAGGAAACCGAGTTGTGGTCCAAGCGACAGGGTGCGCGACCGGGTCGGCGCGGCCATGGCCGGCGATACGACGGGAGACGGAGCCGGTCGCAGCAGGCGCCGCAATCGCGTCATCATGCCGGCGCGCGGCTCCGGAGGCGGGGCAGCCACATCTCCTCCCCGGCGCGCCGCGTCCCAGGCGACCAGATCCGGCAATGCTTGCGTCGCCCAGACGTCATCCGGGAATATCCGGCCCAGAGCCGCCACGAGCGCCGCCGATTCCAGCAAGGCGCGGCCGAGCGCCTGCATGTCGGCAAGGCTGAGCAATGGCAGCACGGCCCGCAGCAAGGCCGCGCGCTCCGGAAACCCCTCGTCGCCGATCAACGCGATCACCGCCGCGCCCTCCACGCGGCCGCCCGGCGCATGCCGGCCCAGCCAGCCGAGACACGCCGCCAGCGCCGGGGCTGCGGGCAATGGTCCCTCGGTGGGGCTTGGCGTGAACATTTCCCAGGCCTGTGGCTGGATGCGGTTGCAAACCATCTCGGCGGCCCCCCGCGCGACATCCAGATGTGGAGCGCACAGATAGCCCCGCGTCGCGGCCAGGCTGATCGCGACGCGGGTCGCCTCGGCCATCGGCCGCACACGCACCAGGTGGATCGGTTGCCGCCACTCCGGCCGTTCGATGAGCAGGGTGCCCTCGAATACGCGACCGGTGGTCAAGATCGCGAGCGCGCTCGCGGAGGAGCGGATCAGCAACACGGGATCGCGCGCCGGTAATGTCGCGGAAGGCAGCGCGTGCCACAAACACCCTGTCGGCAACAGGGCCTGCACCGAACCGCCATGCACGCTTGTCAGGGTATGGCTCGTTATCTGCTGCTGGGTCACGTGGCCGATCCTTTTGCGCGCAGGCTGAATACCAAACATCCCGCGAAAGTGGAAAAACCTTACCTCTCCCTGCCCCTTGGGCGCGGCCGCGCCGCCGATGTCGCCTCTCGTGCGTTGGCTGTTCCGCTCGCACTCGTTTGGGGGTGGCCATGATGCGTTTCGCCAATCGCCAGGAGGCAGGCCGTTTGCTGGCCGCCGCCCTGATGCCCTGGACAGGGAAGAAGCCGCTGGTCCTGGCGCTGCCGCGCGGCGGCGTTCCGGTCGGCTACGAGGTTGCCCGCGCGCTTGGCGGCACGCTCGATGTGCTGCTTGTCCGCAAGATCGGCGTGCCGGGCAACCCGGAATTCGGCGTGGGCGCCGTGGTGGAGGGCGACCCGCCGCACGCCGTGCTGGACGATGCCACAATCCAACGCCTGCATATCCCCCGCACCTGGCTCGCGGCGGAGATCGCGCGGCAGGAAGTGGAACTGGAACGGCGGCGCCAGGCCTATGCCGGCACGCGACAGGCGCCGCATGACGACCGCCCGATCATCCTGGTCGATGACGGCATC
Source organism: Acetobacteraceae bacterium (assembly GCA_035500775.1). GTDB lineage: Bacteria > Pseudomonadota > Alphaproteobacteria > Acetobacterales > Acetobacteraceae > DATJWY01. The sequence continues at coordinate 396 of DATJWY010000264.1, read as the reverse complement.
GCGACCGGCGGCACCATGCGCGCCGCGCTCTCCGCCGTCGCGGACACGCCGGGCGGCGTAACGATCGCGGTGCCGGTCGCCCCGGTGGAGGAGGTGGCGGTGCTCTCGGAACGCTTCCGCGTCGTCTGCCTGGAACCGGCCGAATATCTCGGCGCGGTCGGCGCGTTCTACGACGATTTCTCCCAGACCACCGACGAGGAGGTCATCCGGCTGCTGGCCAAGTCCCGTGGCTTCGAGGAGAGTGCCCCGTAAGGGGGGGGGAGAAAGGCCAGGGGCTCTGCCCCTGGACCCCGCCAAAGGCGAAGCCTTTGGAATCCGTTACTTCGGGCACGATGAACTGCCCGCAGGCCTTATCCGTAACAATCTCCAAGGATCGGGGGTCTGGGGCCTCAAGGC
>DATJWY010000263.1:0-5580 GCA_035500775.1 Acetobacteraceae bacterium | reverse complement strand
TGGTGGATGGTGCCGCCCGCCTGCGCCACGGCATTGGCGCTCTCATCGACATCGTCCACGGCGACATAGCCGATCCAGCCCGGTTTCGCGCCCGCGGCGCACGCCTCCCCCGAGAGGGCCATCAGGCCGGCCACAGGGGTCTCCCCGTCGCAGAGCAAGGTGTAAGTCCTGTCCGGCACGCCGGAATCCCGGGCGCCCCAGCCGATCACACCCTTGTAGAAGGTTTCGGCGGCCGTGGTGTCGGGCGTCATCAGCTCGTACCAAACGAAGCGGCCGTGCAGTGGTGTCGACATCTTGGTTTCTCCGGCTGGAGGAAAGCCTCGGGGCACCGTCCCTGACCTCGGCGCAACCTGGCTTTTACTACACCAGCAAGGTCGGTGCGGCCCGGAACCGGCACACTAGCCCGTGACCGGATCAGGCTGACTGATCCGATCGTGTACCAAGTCTTTGGAATCCATTATTTATACCAACGGCCCTATTGATTGACCCATGCAAGGAAGCTGCGGGGCTCTGCCCCGCACCCCGCTGGGGGCAGCGCCCCCAGACCCGCACGAATTTGGAATCATTCATGAAAAGGGGTCTGGGGCCAATGGCCCCAGTGGGGTTTGAGGCAAAGCTCAAACCTCAGGCAATCAGGCTCTAATCTTTGTCTTGCGCGCCGGGCGGCGGTTTCGCGCCGTATAGCTCAAGGGAGTCGGCCAGGAGATCGGCCAGCAGGCGGTCGCCCTTGGCATGCGCCAGATCGGCCAGTTCCATCACCTGCGCGAGCAGGCTCTGCCGCTCGCTCTCGGCCTCCGCCGCGGTCTTCGGCGCCTTGGTCGGCATGCGCGTTTCCTCCCGACTGGAGCGCCGGAGCGGCCGCTTCACGCCCGGTCTCCTGTCGCCGGATATGGGGCCAAAAGAATGAAGCCTCAGTTACCCGCGTGGGCCTGATGCGACGTCCGCCCAGGGGATCTCCCCCCGTGATCGTGCAACCGTAAAAACGCCTCAGCCGAGGCCCAGAGGCAGCAACACCGCGCGCAGGGCGGATGCCAACTGCTCCACCGTGAACGGCTTGTTCAGCAATCGCCCGGCGGACAAGGCGGACGCGGCCTCCGGCGGAACGGCCCGCTCCGTATAGCCGGACATGAACAGCACCCGCAGATGGCGGTAGCGCCTTGTCGCTGCCTCGGCCAGGCCCGGCCCGCTCATTCCCGGCATCATCACGTCGGTCAGCAACAGCTCCACCTCCGGATGGGCCTCCAGCAGGCGCAGCGCCTCCATGCCGCTCTCCGCCCCCAGCACCCGGTAGCCGAATTCCCGCAGCGTATCGCAGGCGAAGCGCCGCACCTCCGCCTCGTCATCGACGACCAGGATCGTCTGTCCGGACGCGACCGCCTGCAGGCCCGCCGCCACGCCGGAAACCTCGGGCACCGGCGCCGGGCCGGTGTAGCGCGGCAGGCAGATCGTCACCGTGGTGCCGTGCCGGAGCCGCGACTCGATGCGCGCCCCGCCGCCGGACTGGCGGGCGAAGCCATAGACCTGACTGAGACCGAGGCCGGTCCCCTTGCCGGGCGGCTTGGTGGTGAAGAACGGGTCGAAGGCGCGGGAGATCACCTCCGGCGTCATTCCGGACCCGGTGTCGGAGACGGAAACCAGCACATACGCCCCCGGCGCGACCCCGACGCCATAGGCCGCCGCGCCCTCGCGGTCGAGCCAGGCATTGGCCGTGCGGATGGTGATAACGCCGCCCTGCATCGCATCCCGCGCGTTCACCGCGAGGTTGAGCAGGGCATTCTCCAGCTGGTTGCGATCGGTGCGGGTCAGCCAGGGGTCCACGGCCAGCGCGGTGCGCACGCCGCAGCCGTCGCTGAGCGTGCGCTCCAGCAGATCTGTCATGCCGGCGACCAGGTGGTTCACGTCGATCGGTTCCGGCGTGAGCGGCTGGCTGCGGGAGAAGGCGAGCAGGCGCTGCGTCAGGGCGGCGGCGCGGCGGGTGCCGTCGAGGGCGCCGTCGATCAGCCGGACCACCCGCTCGCCGGTATCGCCGAGACGGTGCCGCAGCAGGTCCAGATTGCCCTGGATGACCGTCAGCAGATTGTTGAAATCATGCGCGACCCCTCCGGTCAGCCGGCCCACCGCCTCCATCTTCTGCGCCTGTCGCAGCTGTTCCTCGACGAGCATGCGCTCCTCGTTCTCGCGCACCAGCCGCTGGTTCGCCTCCTCCAGCGCCTGCGTCCGCTCCATGACGCGCTGCTCCAGCGTGATGTTGAGCTGGCGCAACGCCCGCCGCGCCTGCGCCTCCGCCCGCCGCGCCCGCTCCTGCTGGACGGAGGCGGCGGTGACCAGCAAGGTCGCGATGATGCCGCCACCGCCGATCAACCAGACTCCCCAATCGTTCGAAGCGTCCATGAACGCGGCCCTGGTGACGAAGCGCACGCTCCAGCGCCGGCCGGCGATGTCGAGTGGAAAAGTCTGGTCGAAACGGGGCGCCGCCGTTGTCTCCGGCAGGTCGCGGTACAGCAGCCGCTCCGGCGCGGGCGCGCCGTCATAGACGGCGTAGCCGACATCGCCCCCCGGGCCATCCGGGAAAATGCTGCCGAACAGATCACGCGTGCGGAACGGGCAGACGACGTAGCCCCGCAGCTTGAGCCGGCGCTCATCGACCCTCTCCGGCAACGGGCCGCCGAAATAGACCGGCATGTAGATCAGAAAGCCGGGCTGCTTGTCCGGGTCGATCTCCTGCATCAGCTGCACCCGGCCGGAGGCGGCTTCCTGCCCGGTATCCCGCGCCCGCTCCAGCGCCTCCCGCCGCACCGCCTCGCTGAAACTGTCGAAGCCGATCGCCGTTCGGTTCCTGGCATTGATCGGCTCAAGCAGGGTGACGGCGGAAAAAGGCGGCCGCGGCCCCACGGGATAGATGGCGAAGTCGGGGAACGCCTCCCGGCGCATCCGCTCGGTCAGCGCGCCGGCCTCGTCGGGCTGCAGGTACCGGACGAAGCCGATGCCAAGAATGCCGGGATAGTGCCGGGTCGGATCGACCCGCTGCATGTAAAGCCGGAAATCGGTGACACCGACATCGCCGTGCCAGGCCGAGAACAGGCCGGCGGTGGCGCGCAGCAGCGCGACATAGGTCGCGAGTTGGTCGCTGATGGTCCTGAGGCGGATCTGCGCCGTGCGCAGGAAACGCTGATGGTCCTCCGCCTCGACGGTGCGCGACACGATGAGGGAGACGCCCGCCGTCAGCAGCAGGCCGCCAATGAAGATCACCGCCGGGATGACGGAGCGTAAGCTCGTTCTGCGCTTGAAGCCCTGAGCCATGCCGCGTTCCGTTTCCGCCAATCCTCACCCGTCCGGCTCAGCCGGAGAGGCCGCGCCGCCGCCTCGGCCGAAGCCGCGACATCACCGCCGGCGCGCCGCCAGGAAGTTGGCGAAGGCGGCGAGCGTGGTATCGGAAACGTGATGCTCCAGCCCTTCCGCGTCTGATTCCGCGGCCTCGCGCGGCACGCCGAGGGCGAGCAGCAGGTCCACGACGAGACGATGCCGCGCCCGCACCCGCTCGGCCAGAAAATGGCCCGCCTCGGTCAGGAACACGCCGCGATAGGGCACGGCGGTGGCGAGGCCGTTGCGCTTGAGCCGGCCGATGCTCTTGATCGCCGCCGCGTGCGAGACGCCGAGGCGGCGGGCGATCTCGGTGGCGCGCGCCTCACCCGTGGTTTGCAGCAGGTCGGCGATCAGCTCCACGTAGTCCTCCTGCAGCACCGTGGAGCGGGCGAGGCGTGCCTTGCCGAAGCGCTCCGCCTGCTCGGGCTCCCCTGGGAGGTCGATCTTCGGCGCGGGGCGACAGATCGTGGCTTCCGGCTGGCCCACCCTTTTCCTCCCACAAAAACATACGGACGCCGAGAGGGGCGTGCCGGCCGCGGCATCGCCGCGGACCGCGCCTCCGCCCGGTTGGGGGCCGAGCGGCGGGAAGCGGAAGGCGAGATTAGGCGTTCCGCCCGGCTCACCGCAAGTTGTGCCCCCCGAGGCCTATACAGCTCCGCCCCAGGGCTTTCCAGCTGCCGCTGGCCGCCGCCCGGCACGGAGGAACCCTTGACCGAAATGTAGCCAAGGCTACATTCTCCCCGTCGTAGTCAAGAAAGCGGGCAAGCCCCTGGCCGACATGTCAGCGCGAGGAACCCTGTCGGAGAGTCAGCGCCTGACCGACCGCACCACCGCGGCGGTGCGCGAGGTGCTCGGCGGCCGGCGACGCGGCCTGCGGGCGCTGCTTCCCTTCGCCGGGCCGGCGGTCATCGCCTCGGTCGCCTACATGGACCCCGGCAATTTCGCGACCAACATCCAGGCCGGCGCCACTTACGGCTACACCCTGCTCTGGGTGGTGCTGTTCGCCAATCTGGTCGCCATGCTGTTCCAGGCGATGTCCGCCAAGCTCGGCATCGTCACCAACCGCAATCTGGCCGAACTTTGCCGCGAGCAATTCCCCCGCCCGGTCGTGCTCGCCATGTGGCTGGTGAGCGAGGTCGCCGCCATGGCGACGGATCTCGCGGAATTCCTCGGCGGCGCCATCGGCCTGTCGCTGCTGTTCCACCTGCCTCTGCTCGCGGGCATGGTGGTGACCGGGATCGTCACCTGGGCGATCCTGACCATCGAGCGGCGCGGCTTCCGTCCGCTGGAACTCATCATCGCCGCGATGATCGGCGTCATCGGCGCGAGCTACCTGCTGGAACTGGTGATCGCCCCACCCGATTGGGGGGCGGCGGCCCTGCACATGGTCACGCCGCGCCTGCCGGACGCGGGCGCCGCGACCCTCGCCGTCGGCATCATCGGCGCGACGGTGATGCCGCACGCGATCTACCTGCATTCCGGCCTGACCCAGGCGCGCGCGCCGGCCCGCGACGATGCCGAGCGGCGCGGGCTGCTGCGTTTCTCCAACCGCGAGGTGATCCTGGCGCTGACCGTCGCCGGGCTGATCAATGTCGCGATGCTGACGATGGCGGCGACCGTGTTCCACGCGAAGCACAGCGACATCGCCGAGATCGAGACCGCCTATCACACGCTGGTACCGCTGCTCGGCCTGGGCGCGGCGGGTATCTTCCTCGTTTCGCTGATGGCCTCCGGCATCTCCAGCTCCGTCGTCGGCACCATGGCGGGGCAGGTCATCATGCAGGGCTTCGTCGGGTTCCGCATCCCGCTCTGGCTGCGGCGGGTGCTGACGATGCTGCCCGCCTTCTTCGTGGTCGGCATGGGCTACGACGCCACGCGGTCGCTGGTGCTGAGCCAAGTGGTGCTGAGCCTCGCCTTGCCGGTGCCGATGATCGCCCTGCTGGTGCTGAGCCGTCGGCGCTCGGTGATGGGCGCCTACGCCACCGGGCCAGGAATGACGGTGCTCGCGACGCTCGCCGCCGGGATCGTGCTGTCGCTCAACCTGGTGCTGCTGGCGCAGACACTCGGCATTCCGGTGCCGGGGCTGCCGAGCGGGTAGAGCGCGATCCTTTGAGGCTGACAGTCGGAAAGCGTGAATCGCGCTCCAGAGCATGATGGTTTTAGGTTGATCCATAGGAAGGCCAGGGGCGCCGCCCCTGGACCCCGCCGGGGCCGTAC
>DATJWY010000262.1:0-2718 GCA_035500775.1 Acetobacteraceae bacterium | reverse complement strand
CCCGATCTGTTCCGGCTCCACGCAACGAAAGGGTTTCCAAAGGGCTAAGCCCTTTGGCGGGAGTGCAGAGGGCAGCGCCCTCTGCGGCTACTGCTCAAAGCCCCTGATCGGTCAGCGCGTAGAGCAGCACCGAAGCGGCCTGGGCAACATTGAGGCTCTGCATATGCCCATGCCCGATGATGCGCACCTGCCGGCGGCAGGCCGCGACCACCGGCGGCGAGACGCCGTGTTCCTCATTCCCGAGCACCAGCGCCACCGGCCGGTCGCGCGGCAGGTTGCGGAGCGGCACCGCCTCCGGCCGCAGCGTCGCCGCCACGGTGCGGTAATGCGGCTCCAGCGCCGCCAGCGCCTTCGGCAGATCGCGCGTGCGATACAGGTCGAGCCATTCCAGCGCGCCCTCGGCGGTGCGATAGGCGGCATCCGATGGCATCGCCTGCTCCGGCGTCTCGTGCAGGAGCATGGCGCGCACGCCGAAGAAGGCGGCGCTGCGGGCGATGGCGCCGACATTGTGCGGATTGCCGACGCCGTCGAGGATCAGCAGCAGTTCGTGGCGCGGCGGCCGTACGAAGTCGATGAGGCCGATCGGCCGCGGCTTCACCACCGCGGCGATGCCGCCATGGAGTTTGGTGCCGGTGGCGCGCTCCATCTCCTCCGGCGGCAACAGGCGATAGGGCCGCTTGCTCCGGGCGAGCACGCCGCAGAATGGGCCGGCGAAGACCCGCAGCGCCTCCGTGTAGTAGAGGCGCAGCACGTCGTCCGGGCGGCGCGCGAACAGGGCGGAGACGGCGTTGGGGCCGCAAATGGTCTCGGGTTTCACCCCGTTCCCTTCCCTCGGCGCCCCCTGGCTGTCAATCTTGCCGGCATGGTGCGCAGGGCTCCGCGACGAGAGGATGGTCCGCCCCCTGCCAGGACTGGCCGCCCGACCTCTCCGGCGTCCGGCAGCGGGGCCTGGGGGCGTGTGCGCGCCGCGCCGGCGGAACCCCAAACCGATCTGCCCATCCTGTTCCGGGATGAGCGCTTCGTCGTCCTGAACAAGCCTTCCGGCCTGCCCGTCCATCCCGGCCCGCGCGGCGGTCCGAGCGTGGAGGATTGGTTCCCCCTGCTCTCCCGCCGGCGGGACGGCCCCTGGCTCGCGCACCGCCTGGATGCCGACACCGCCGGCTGCCTGGTGGTGGCGCTGCGCCGGGCACCGCTGCACGCGGCCCAGGCCGCGTTCGCGGGGCGGGAAGCGCGGAAACTTTATTGGGCGGTGGTGCGGGGCTGGCCGGAAGCGGAGTCAGGGGTGGTCGAGGCGCCGCTCGCGCGCCGGTCAGATCCCTCCGGCTGGCACATGGTGCGCGACCCCGCCGGGCAGGAGGCCGCGACCGAATGGCGGGTGCTTGGCCGGGCCCCCGAGTTTAGCTGGCTGGAATTGCGGCCACGCACCGGGCGCACGCATCAGATCCGGGTGCATTGTGCCCTGCTCGGCTGCCCGTTGCTCGGGGATCCCCTCTATGGCGGGCCGCCCGGCCGGCTGCACCTGCTGGCGCGCTCCATCCATCTGCCGCTGACGCCGCCGCTCGACGCCGTGGCGCCGCCGCCGCCGCATATGCGCGCGGCGCTGGTTGCTTGCGGGTATGCAAGTCAGCCGTAAGGCCAGGGGCTCCGCCCCTGGACCCCGCTGGGGCCGTACGGCCCCAGACCCCATTTAGTTTGGAAATTTTACCAAATATAAATCTGAGTTTATATTTGAATTATTATTATATATTTATGAAAATCATAAATCAGAATAATTATATAATTTAAAATATAAAATAAATTGTGCCGGGGTCCGGGGGACGGCTTCGTCCCCCGGCGGGGTGCGGGGCAGAGCCCCGCCTGCTCACGGCGCCGGCTTCAACACGACATCCCCATTCACCTCGGCGGTGACGTCCTGCGCCTCGGGCGTCGCGTTTGGCGGCGGCATGGCGGCGGCCATCGCCACCATCCCTCGGGGCTGGACCCTTCCAGCCAGCGGCATGAGGCCGGATCCGACCCGGACATCCTGTAGCCCGTCCACGGCCAGGCCGAGCGCCTCGGCATCCGCCGCGGCGTTCTGGCGCAGCGTGCGCAGGGCCGCGATCACCGCCTCCTGGCGCGCCGTTGCCGCGTGTTCCGGCGACACCTGCCAGGTCAGGCCACCAATGACGAGCCCCAGCCCTTGCAGCCTGCCGACCAGTTCGAGCAACGTGTCGCCATCCCGCCCTCGCAACTCCAGGGTCTGCTGCGCCGCCCAGCGGGGCGGGTGGTCCTCGGTCAGCGTCGCCGAATAGTCGCGGAACACCGTGCTCACGCCGGGCACCGTCCGCGCCACCTGCAGGGCCCGCTGCATCATCTCGTTGACCCGGCGCTGCGCCGCGACCGCGTCGGCGGCGATGCCGAGCCCGGTCAGGTCGGCCACCAGCTCGTCTGGGGCCGCCCGGATGGTCGCCGAGGCCGAGAGATGCAGCATGGGCGGCCGTGGCGGCGGCGGCGTCTCCGCGCGGGCCTGGGTGGCGAGGACGCAGCCGGCGAGGGCACGGAGAAACAGGCGCACGGACATGGGCTGTGATCTCCCGGGACAGGACGCGACCATAGCGCGGCCCCTGGCCGGCGGGGGACCGGATCGCGCGACCCATACGCCCGGGCGGAGGAATAGTGCCTCCGGGAAATTTCCGGCCTTTATCGGGAGGATTTCCGGCCGGACCGCACCAAGCTCAT
>DATJWY010000261.1:0-13307 GCA_035500775.1 Acetobacteraceae bacterium | reverse complement strand
GCTGCTGACCCAGCGATGCCAGTCCGGCCACCAGGAGCCGGCGACCTCGGTCGCGCCGCGGAACCAGTCCTCCGGGTTGGGCGGTAAATCCGTATTGACCCAGTGGCCGTATTTGCCGCCTTCCGGCGGATTGACCACGCCCGCGATATGGCCGGAGGCGGCGAGCACGAAACGACTCGGGCCGCTATAGAGCTGCGTCGCCTTGTAGGTGGAGGCCCAGGGTGCGATGTGGTCCTCCCGTGTCGAGAGCAGGTAGGACGGGATGGTGATGCGGCGCAGGTCGATCGTTTCGTCGTTGACGGTCAGCGCGTCCGGTTTCACCAGCAGATTCTTCTGGTACATGTTGCGCAGATAGAAACTGTGCATCTTCGCAGGCATGCGCGTGGCGTCGGCGTTCCAGTAGAGCAGGTCGAACGGGAACGGCTCGTTGCCGAGCAGGTAGTTGTTGACGACGAAGGTCCAGATCAGGTCGTTGGCCCGCAGCATGCTGAAGGTCGTCGCCATGTCCGAGCCTTCGAGGTAGCCGCGCCGGAACATCCTGTCCTCCAGCGCCTGCAATTGCTCCTCGTCGATGAACACGCCGAGTTCGCCGGCCTCGGCGAAATCCGTCATGGTGACGAAATAGGTGGCGGAGCGGATGCGCGTGTCGTTGCGCTTCGCCATCCAGGCGAGGGTGGTGGCGAGCAGGGTGCCGCCGAGGCAATAGCCGATGGCGTTGATGTCGCGCTCGCCGGTCGCCTTCCTGATCGCGTCGAGCGCCGCGATCGGCCCCTCGGCCATGTAGTCGCCGAACCCCTTCTCGGCGAGTTTCTCGTTCGGGTTCACCCAGCTGATCAGGAACACGGTGTGGCCCTGCGACACCGCATAGCGCACGAAGCTGTTCTTAGGCCGCAGGTCGAGGATGTAGTATTTGTTGATCCAGGGCGGGATGATCAGCAGCGGGCGCTTCAGCACCGTATCCGTGGTGGGCGAGTACTGGATGAGCTGCATCAGCTCGTTCTGATAGATGACCTTGCCGGGGCTGATCGCGATGTTCTCGCCGACCTTGAACGCCTCCATGTCGGTCATCTTCACCGAGAGGCGGCCGCGGCCGCGCTCGAGGTCGGTGAGCAGGTTGTTGAGGCCCTTGAGCAGGTTCTCGCCGCCGGTTTCCGCGGTGCGGCGCAACACTTCCGGGTTGGTGAGCAGGAAATTGCTCGGGCTCATCGCATCGACGAACTGGCGGGCGTAGAAGTCGATCTTCTGCGCCGCTTTCGGTTCCAGGCCCTCCACGTCCTTCACCACGTCCTTCACGTAGCGGGCGGAAAGCAGGTAGCTCTGCTTGATGAAGTCGAAAATCTCGTTCTCTTTCCAGGCGTCGTCGCGGAAACGCTTGTCCTTGGGGTCGGCCTGGATGACGGGGGTGCTCTCCATCCCGAGGACGCGGCGCGTGGTCTGTTGCCACAGCGTCATGTAGTCCTGCCAGAAGCCGAGCTGCGCCTGCATGAGGTGCGTCGGGTTGGCCATCAGCCGCGCCGTCATCTCCAGGAAGGCGGCGCCGATGTTGAGCGGGTCGGCGGCCGGCATTTCCTGGGCCTGACGGTGCAGCCAGTCGGCCACGATGCGCTGCGATCGTTCGGCGATATCGGCCATCGAGCGGCTGACCTCGGCCGGGTCCGGCAGCTTGACGGTAGACACGTTCTCCGTGAGTCCGGCGTCGGCCATGTATTGGGCGTCCTTTCCGTGGAGCGCTTCGCCGCGCTACATCTTGCGCCGCGAGCTTGGGAGGCGGCGGCTTTATGATTGATCAACGCAAGGAGCGTAGAGCCTGCCGGAAATGGCTTCAAGCCAAGTACCGGCGTCAAGCGCGCGGGCCTGTGGCGGTGTTGCCGATTCTGGTGCTGGCGGCCGGGCTCGGCGGATGCGGCGCGGATAGCGGCGCCGACACGCCGCTGCGCTGGTGGCACGAATTACAGGGCGGCGAGATCGCCGCCGACCGGCCGCCGCCGCCCGGCGTCGGCGACCCGTATCCGAAGCTCGGCACCGTGCCCGCGCGGCCGGCGGAGTCCGATCCGGCGGTGAGGGCGGCGCTCGCCGCGCGCCTCGCCGCGGTGCGGGACCGCGCCGAACGCAACGCCGCGCGCACGCCGATCGAACCCTATGTCCCGCCGCCGCCGCCCGCCGCCCCGCCGTCGGCCGCCGGGGCACCGCCGGCCGCAGCGGCCCCGTCCGCCGGGGCTCAGCCAGCTGCGCCCGCGCCCGGCGCCGTGCCGCCGGAGGCGGGCCAGGGCAGCGTCGGTGCCGCCAGCGCGACGCTCAGCGCCGCCGAGGCGACGCCGAAGCCGTCCAAGGCGCCGCCCGCACCGGCGGCGGCGCCTGCCGGCGCGGCCGCGACGGAGCCCGCGATCGGGCCGGAACCCGGCGCGCCGCTGGTCATCGCGGGTGGGCTCGCCTCCGGTCCGGTGCCGGAAATTCCGCCCGCGCCGCCGTCGCCCGCCAGTTTCGAGGGCGTGGCGACCCAGCCCGCCCCCACGCCGGTGCCGCCATTGCCGGTCCTGCCCGGGCCGCCGCCGGGGGCGACGCTGCTGCGCTTCCCCGCCGGTTCCGCCGTGCTGCCCTCCGAGCAGAGCCGGACGCTGCATCACCTCGCCAGCGGGCATGGGGTGTTCGTCGTCATCGGCTATGGCGACTCCGCCTCCGACATGCCGGCGGCGCAGCTCGCGGCGCTGGATCTTGGCCTGCGCCGGGCGGAGGCGGTGGCCGCGGTGCTCACCGCGTCCGGCGTGCCGCCCGAGGCGATCCGCGTCGAGGCGAAAGCCATCGGTCGCGGCGCGGCCGTTCGTCTGGTACACTAGCTGGTCCAGCTGGTCCGCTCCGGGCCCCGGCCTGATCCGTTCACGCCGCCGCCGGCCTGACCGTCTTCCTGAAGGCAGAGTTCATGACAGAAGAGTTCCATCGCATCCGCCGCCTGCCCCCCTACGTCTTCGCCGAGGTCAACCAGGCCAAGGCGCGGGCGCGGGCCGCGGGCGAGGACATCATCGACCTCGGCATGGGCAATCCGGACAGCCCGACGCCGCCGCACATCGTCGCCAAGCTGGTCGAGACGGTTCAGGACCCCCGCACGCACCGCTATTCGGTGAGCAAGGGCATCCCCGGCCTGCGCCGGGCGCTCGCCGGCTATTACCGCCGCCGCTTCGATGTCGATCTCAACCCGGAGACGGAGGTGATCGCGACCCTCGGCTCGAAGGAGGGGCTGGCGAACCTCGCCTCCGCCATCACGAGCCCCGGCGACACCATTCTGGTGCCGAATCCGTCCTATCCGATCCATCAATTCGGCTTCATCATCGCCGGCGCCTCGGTGCGCAGTGTTCCGGCGCGGCCGGATGAGGACATGCTGCGCGCCCTGGATCGCGCGGTGCGGCATTCGGTGCCGAAGCCGACGGCGCTGATCGTCAACTTCCCTTCGAACCCGACCGCCTATCTCGCCGATCTCGATTTCTACCGCGAGATCGTCGCCTTCGCGCGCCGGCACGAGATCTGGGTGCTCTCCGATCTCGCCTATGCGGAGATCTATTTCGGCGATCTGGTGCCGCCCTCGATCCTGCAGGTGCCCGGCGCGAAGGACATCGCGGTCGAGTTCACCAGCCTGTCCAAGACCTATTCCATGGCCGGCTGGCGCATGGGCTTCGCGGCCGGCAATCCGCGCCTGATCTCGGCGCTGGCGCGCATGAAGTCCTATCTCGATTACGGTGCCTTCACCCCGATCCAGGTCGCCTCCGTGGCCGCCCTGAACGGCCCGCAGGATTGCGTGCAGCAGATGCGCGACCTGTATCGCGAGCGGCGGGACGTGCTGATCCGTGGCCTCGCCGCCGCGGGCTGGGACATGCCGAACCCCGAGGGCTCAATGTTCGCCTGGGCGCCGATCCCGGAACGCTACGCGCATCTCGGCAGCGTCGAGTTCTCCAAGCTACTCCTCGCCCGCGCCAAGGTGGCGGTGGCGCCGGGGCTGGGCTTCGGCGAATACGGCGAGGGCTATGTCCGCATCGGCCTGGTGGAGAACACGCAGCGGTTGCGGCAGGCGGTGCGGAGCATCAAGTCCTTCCTTCAATCCTCCTCCAACGCGGCCCCGGAAGAAGCCCCGGCCCTGACCGCGGCGAAGTAAAGGGTTCCCAAAGGGCTAAGCCCTTTGGCGGGGTCCAGGGGCAGCGCCCCTGGCCTTGGTTGTTTGTAGTCTTTCATTTGTCCGGATCACCGCCATGACCCAACCCCTTTCCGTCGGCATTGCCGGCCTCGGCACCGTGGGCGCCGGGGTGCTTCGTGTGCTGCGCGACAATGCCGAGATCGTCGCCGCGCGGGCTGGCCGCCCGGTGGTCGTGACCGCCGTTTCCGCGCGGGACCGCACGCGCGACCGAGGCGTGCCGCTGACCGGCCTGCGCTGGTACGAGGACGCGGCGGCATTGGCCGCCGATCCCTCGGTGGATGTGGTGGTGGAGCTGATTGGCGGCTCGGACGGCCCGGCGCGCGCCCTGGTGCAGGCCGCGATCGCCGCCGGCAAGCCGGTGGTGACGGCGAACAAGGCGCTGATCGCCGTGCATGGCGCGGCGCTGGCGGCGGATGCGGAGAAGGCGGGCGTGTCGCTCGCCTTCGAGGCGGCGGTGGCCGGCGGCATTCCGGTGATCAAGGCGCTGCGCGAGGGGCTGGCGGCCAACCGCATCAGCCGCGTCGCCGGCATCCTGAACGGCACCTGCAACTACATCCTCACCACCATGCGCGAGCGCGGGCGGGAATTCGCCGAGGTGCTGGCCGAGGCGCAGAAGCTCGGTTACGCCGAGGCCGATCCGAGTTTCGACGTGGACGGCGTCGACGCGGCGCACAAGCTCGCCATCCTGGCGGCGCTCGCCTTCGGCCGCCGGGTGTCGTTCGACGACGTGTATGTCGAGGGCATCCGGACTATCTCCGCCATCGACATCGCCTTCGCGCGGGAGCTTGGCTACCGGATCAAGCTGCTCGGCATCGCGCGGCAGGTGGCGGACGGGCCGGAGGCCGGGGTCGAGACGCGGGTGCATCCGTGCCTGGTGCCCGAGGACATGCCGCTCGCCCGCGTGGAGGGCGTGTTCAACGCCGTGGTGGCGGAAGGGGATTTCGTCGGGCGGGTGATGCTGGAAGGACGCGGCGCGGGGGCGGGGCCGACCGCCTCGGCCGTAGTCGCCGACCTCATCGACCTCGCGCGCGGGCGGACCACGCCGGTGTTCGGCGTCGCCTCCTCCGCGCTTTCCAATGCGCCGGCGCGGCCGATGGCGGCGCTGGTCGGGGCGTATTACCTGCGGCTGATGGTCGTGGACCGGCCGGGCGTGATCGCGGACGTGACGGCGGCGCTGCGCGACGCGGGCGTGTCGCTGGAGAGCATGCTCCAGCACGGGCGGGCGCCGGGCGAGGCGGTGCCGGTCGTGATCGTGACACATGAGACGCGGGAATCGGCGATGCGCGCGGCGCTCACGCGGATCGAGGCGTTGGAGACCGTGTTGCAGAAGCCGGCTTTGATCCGGATTGAGGCGGGGTGAGGGGATAGGTTCTTCCAGGAGGCTCTGCCTCCTGGACCTCCGCCAAAGGGCGGAGCCCTTTGGGAACCCTGCACTTGGGCGGGGGGGCTCACCACAGACTAAACGACGGTTCCGAACAAGGCCCCTACGCCTGCGGTGACTCCCATCGCCAGGGCGCCCCAGAACGTGACGCGGAGGGTGCCCGGGAGAATCGGCGCGCCGCCGGCACGGGCCGCCAGGGCACCCAGAAGCGCCAGAAACAGCAGCGATGTCACGGAGACGGCAACAGGCAGGGCCGCCCCGGGCGTCAGGACCGTGACCAGGAGCGGCATGGCCGCGCCAACCGCGAAGCTGGCGGCCGAGGCCAGCGCGGCCTGGATCGGACGGGCGCGCTGCTCGTCGGAAATGCCCAGTTCGTCACGGGCATGCGCGGCCAGCGCGTCATGCGCCATGAGTTGGTTGGCGACCTGTCTCGCCAGCGAGGGCTCCAGGCCGCGCTTGACGTAGATCGCCGCCAGTTCCGCGTGTTCGCCCACATCATCCGCTTTGAGTTCCGCGCGTTCGCGGGAAAGATCGGCCTGCTCGACATCCGCCTGCGAATGGACGGAGACAAATTCGCCCGCGGCCATGGACATCGCCCCCGCGACCAGACCGGCAATCCCGGCGACCACGACATCGCTGTGATGGCCATGCGCGGCCGCGACGCCGAGCACCAGACTCGAGGTCGAAAGAAGACCGTCATTCGCGCCCAGCACCGAGGCGCGCAGCCATCCTGTCTCGCCCGTGTAGTGCCGTTCTTTCTGGCGCATGCGCACTGTGCCTGCCTCCTCCGCGTCAAGCCGAACGGTTGCCGGCGCGCCTGACGCGGCCCGCGCACCGCCGTCAGACGCGCCCGGACGAGAGTCCGGATCGCTTCACGCGCCTGATCTCGAACCCAGACCACGGTCAGGTCACCGAATTGGTGCGGTAGTGCAAAGTTTATCACGTCCCGTCGCGGCAGGCACAATCACGATCGTGTCCTTGTGAATGTCCAGGCCGACGCAGGTGATAGGCTTGTCCGTGCCCCGTCTTCTCTGCGTGAGGCCAGAGCTTCATGACATTGGGTGGGCTCACCCGAGGTCATAAAGCTGCTCGCCAAAACAAAAGCCTGGACCAGTTGAGGCGGAACAAGGAGGAGAGATGCGGTGTCATGGCCGAAGCCCCCAAGACGTACCGCGACTTTTGGCCCTGCTACCTGAAGGAGCACAGCCAGCCCGCGACCCGCGCCCTGCATTTCGCGGGAACCGGGACCTGCCTTCTCTGGGCCGCGCTCGCCTTTGCCACCGGCTACGCGGCGCTTGCCCCGCTGGCGCTCGTTCCGGCCTATGGCGCCGCCTGGGCAGGCCATGCGTTCATCGAGAAAAACCGTCCTCTCACCTTCACCTATCCGCTCTGGTCGCTCGTCAGTGACTTCCGCATGGCCGGGCTGTGGTGCGTGGGCCGGCTGGGAGCGACGTACAAAAAACACGGCCTCGCCTATCGTCCGGCTGCTCCGGGCATACCGGAATGACGAGGCTGGTTCGCGGCGAATATCCGTTGAATCGGTCGGAGCCCTGGCCTTCCTTGATCCGCTTCAGCCCGGTAGCTCTGCCGCCGCGTCTCGCCTTGGCCGCTCCGCCCCGCCCGCCTATGATGCCGCCGATTCCGGAGGGGGCAAGACCGACTATGAACGCTGCCATTGAAACGCCTGGTTACCAGGCGGGCGATCGCAATCTGGCGCTCGATCTGGTGCGGGTGGTGGAGGCGGCCGCGCTTGCCGCCTCTCAGTGGATGGGCCGGGGCAAGAAGAACGACGCCGACGGGGCCGCCGTCGAGGCCATGCGCCGCGCCTTCGATACGGTCGCCATCGACGGCACCGTCGTCATCGGCGAGGGCGAGATGGACGAGGCGCCGATGCTGTTCATCGGCGAGAAGGTCGGCGCCGGTGGGCCGGCGATGGATATCGCCGTCGATCCGCTGGAAGGCACCACGCTGACCGCCAAGGGCGGGCCGAACGCGCTGGCCGTGGTGGCGCTCGCCGAACACGGCAACTTCCTGCACGCGCCGGATATCTACATGGAGAAGATCGCCGTCGGTGGCGGTCTGCCCGAGGGCGTGGTCGATCTCAACGCCCCGGTGAAGGAGAATCTGCGCAATCTGGCGCTGGCCAAGAAGCGGGATATCGGCGACCTCGTGGTCTGCACGCTCGACCGCGACCGGCATGCCGAGCTGATCGCCAAATGCCGCGAGGCCGGGGCGCGCATCGTGCTGCTGCCGGATGGCGACGTGGCGGGCGTGATCGCCACCGCGCTGCCGGAGAGCGGCATCGACATCTATGTCGGCTCGGGCGGGGCGCCGGAAGGCGTGCTGGCCGCCGCGGCGCTGCGCTGCACCGGCGGGCAGATGCAGGGCAAGCTGCTGTTCGAGAATGACGAGCAGATCCGGCGCGCGCTCGAGATGGGCGTGACCGATCCGAACCATACCTACGGCATCGGCGAGATGGCGAAGGGCGACGTGATGTTCGCGGCGACCGGCGTCACCTCCGGGGCGATGCTGCGCGGCGTGCGGCGGTTCGGGCACGGGGCGGTGACGCACTCGATCGTCATGCGCAGCAAGTCGGGCACGGTGCGCTATATCGAGGCGCACCATAACTTTGAAACCAAGACCTGGATGCCGCGCTGAAGGCGTGGCGGTGAAGGCCAGGGGCTTCGCCCCTGGACCCCATCAAAGGCGAAGCCTTTGAAATCCGTTACTTTTATCTGAGCCGGTGGCCAGCCCCGGACTTCAGATGCGTTGCACAAAAGTAATGGGGTTCCAAGGGCCTCAAGGCCCTTGGCGGGTCCAGGGCAGAGCCCTGGCCTTGCCCTTCACGGAAAGTAAACAAGCCGCATGACTGAACCCGCTCTGGGCGTCGCCAGCAGCTATAACGGCCGTCGCTGGATATGGCGTCCGGGCGAGGACCGGATCGGCCTCGGCATTGCCGAGCGGCTTGGCCTGCCCGAGATCGTTGGCCGGTTGCTTGCCATGCGCGGCGTGGACGCGGAAGGGGCGGGGCTGTTCCTGGGCCCCACTTTGCGCGCCCTGTTGCCTGATCCCTCGACCCTCGCCGACATGGACGAAGCCGCCGGGCGCCTGGCGCGGGCGGTGCGCGCCGGCGAGACGGTGGCGGTGTTCGGCGATTACGACGTGGATGGCGCGTGCAGCGCGGCGCTGATGACCTCGCTGCTGCGCTGGTTCGGCTGCCCCGTGCTGCCCTACGTGCCGGACCGTATGACCGAGGGCTACGGCCCGAACGCACCGGCCCTGCGCGGGCTGGTCGCGCGGGGGGCGACGCTGATCGTCTGCGTCGATTGCGGCACGGCGGCGGCGGATGCGCTCGCGGCGGTGGAGGGGCAGGCCGACGTGGTGGTGCTGGATCACCATAAGGCCTCCGGGCCGATGCCGCCGATCCTCGCCACGGTGAACCCGAACCGGCTGGATGACGGCTCCGGCCTTGGCTATCTCTGCGCCGCCGCCGTCGCCTTTCTGACGGCCGTGGCGCTGGTGCGGGTGCTGCGGCGGTCCGGGTTCTTCGCCGAGGGGCGGCAGGAGCCGGATTTGCTCGGCTGGCTCGATCTGGTGGCGCTGGCGACCGTCTGCGACGTCATGCCGCTGACCGGGCTCAACCGGGCGCTGGTGACGCAGGGGCTGAAGGTGATCGGGCGGCGGGCGCGGCCGGGCATCGCGGCGCTGCTGGATGTCGCCGCCGCGCACGGGGCGCCGAGCGCCTTCACCTGCGGCTACGCGCTTGGGCCGCGCATCAACGCCGCCGGGCGGATCAGCGAGTCGGATCTCGGGCTGCGCCTGCTGCTCTCGGATGATCCGGTGGAGGCGCGGGCGCTGGCGACGCGGCTCGACGAGGTGAACCGGCAGCGCCAGACCGTCGAGGCCGCGATGCTGGACCGGGCGATGGAGGAGGCCGGGCGGCAGGCGGAGGCCGGGCGCGCGGTGCTGGTGGTCAGCGGCGAGGGCTCGCATCCGGGCGTGGTCGGCATCGTTGCCGGGCGGATCAAGGAGCGGTTCAACCGGCCGGCCTGCGTCGGCGCGGCGGCCGAGGGGATGGTGAAGGGGTCCGGGCGCTCGGTGCCGGGGCTGGATCTGGGGGCCGCGATCATCGCGGCGCGGCAGGCGGGGCTGCTGGTGACCGGCGGCGGGCACGCGATGGCGGCGGGGTTCTCGCTGCGCGGCGAGTCGCTGACGGATTTCCACGACTTCCTGGACGAGCGGCTGGCGGCGGCGGCGCATCTGCCCAGCGCGGCCGATCTGCGGATCGAGGCGGCGCTCGCCGTGCCGGGGGCGACGGTGGAACTGGCGGAGCAGGTGGCGAAGCTGGCGCCGTTCGGGGCGGGGAACGAGGAGCCGGTCTTCGTGCTGCCGCGCGCCCGTGTGGTGCGGGCGGACCGAATCGGTAAGGACGGGGCGACGATCCGCGCCTTCCTGGAGGGCGAGGGCGGCGGCGGGCGGCTGAAATCCGTGCTGTTCCGCGCCGGGGAGGGGCCGCTCGCCCAGGCGCTGGGGCGGCCGGGGGCGCCGATGCACCTCGCCGGGCATTTGCGGGCGGAGGCGTGGAACGGCTCGGTGAGTGTGAGCTTCATCGTGCTGGACGGGGCGCCGGTCTAGTGCCAACCATTTGATTTGGTGGATACTCCTGAAAGGCCAGGGGCTTTGCCCCTGGACCCCACTGGGGCCATTGGCCCCAGACCCCTTTACTTGTGCGGGACGGGGTGCGGGGCAGAGCCCCGCGACTTCCTTGCATTATGCGCGTTGGCCGGGCTTGACCATCGGCGGCGTGTCGGCTACCCAGCGCGGCCTCTGTCCCGTTCGTCTAGAGGCCTAGGACACCAGCCTTTCACGTTGGTAACACGGGTTCGAATCCCGTACGGGACGCCAAGGCCTTTGAAGGGCCAGACGGCCAACAGGTTTTCCGTTGGCGCATTGGCAGAGAGCTTTGCTCAACAGGCTCCCCACGCATCAGGGGCTACCGTCCCTGCTGTGTAAAGCTGATCGTCCGCGCCCTGATCTTGGTGCCGGCCCCGCCTGCCGTGCCGCCCGACGTGGTCGTGTCGCTGCCCTCAACCGGCACGAATTGACCTCCTTCCGGGGGCGGCGGGTAATCGCTCAGGAAATCCTGCAAAGGCCTGGATGTCGTGATCGCCGTCCGGCCCGCATCGACCAGGAGATCGACATCCGGTTTTGAGATGGTCAGGCCGGTGGGGATGGCCACCAATTTGTCTTTCACCGGCCCTTCCGGCATCCCGGCCAGGGAGATATGGATCAACTCCCCCTTCACGTCATCGCAGGGGGCTCCATTCACGATCTCCCCCCGGGCGCAGCGCGCCTTCCGGAGGGCCGTTGTGAAATCCCCCAATTGGTCCTTTACGGTGTTAAGCGTCTCGAAATTATACCGGTCAATCTGCGTGCCGCTGACCAGCCCAAAGATCGCGAACAGACCACCGACCGCCTTGCGCTGGGCGATGCTCGGATCCTGAGTGCCTTGCCCGTCAATGCTGAGGATCAGGACGCGCCGGAACCGGTCATATCCGGCCGCGCTGATCGCGTTGGGCGATTGAGCTAAATTGTACATCATGTTGCCCGCCACGCGTAAGCCGAGATTGTCGGAAATCCCGCCATCGGCGAGATGAAGGTATCGCGTGCGCTTCGGGTCCAGATATCGTTCCATATTCCGGGCCTGCTGGCCCAGGCGGGACATCGGGTCCAGCCGCTCCTGCGCTGACACGCGTGTCAGCCAGCCGGGTTCGCGGCCCCCGCAATCAGCCGCGTGATTGGTGATCGTTACGGGAGAAAACAGCCCAGGAAAGCCATTCGACGCTGCGACCGCACGGGAGATTGGGAATTGGCTCAGGTCGGAGCAGATGACATCGAAAACCTCCTGGGTGAAAATGAAAGGACTGCCGAAATTAAGGTCAGTGGCGCTGATCGCGATGGCGGGGGGGGCCGCGCGCTATCAGGTCCTTGAACGTGGCGCCGTGGAACATGGTTCTGTCATAGACATGTTCCATGAAGTCGTTGGTGCCGACGACAGGATCGACGATCCACGTCCAGTGCCAGGGCAGCAGGTAGATGCCCCAGATGTAGCTGTTCGTGTCGGAATAGAGAAAATCCTTTTCGTATTGTCCGAAGGTTCGCTCCCGGTAGAGGCCGTAATACGCGGCCGTGAAGCTGCCGCCGGAAACGCCGGTTATGCCGCTCAGCTCATCCAGCAACCGATGCTTTCCCTCCGGGGCGGGCAGGTAGAGGTTCCGCATGCCCTGCAAGGCCCCGTAGGAGAAGGCCGCCGAGCGTTTGCCGCCCCCCGAAAAGGCAACCATGATCAGCACGTCCTGCAGCTTCTCCGGCGCGGACAGCGCGCTCAGCCGGTACCCGTCGCTGGAGATGCTCTGGCTGCCCACCGGTTCGAGCTTGCTCTGGGGAAGGGGAGCGGAATCCACCACCGTCAAGGACGCGCACCCGGTCAGCACCAGGGCGATCAAGGCCAGGTGGATAAGCATACCCCCGCGGCGCCTGTTCATGCTTGTTTCCGTGAAGGGAAAGATTTCGAATCCGGCGCGACTATAAAATGGTAAGCGGAATTTTTGCGCCGGAATATCATTGGTGTATTCGACACAATGAAGTGAAACGCTTTTAATTAATGTAAATATATCCTGCGACCTTCGGATCGAAGCCCTGGCCGGCCGCGGCCAGCCGCACCCATCGGCCGCCTGGAAGCGCATGCAGGGCATGGCGGGAAGGCGGCGCGCGGACTGCGCCGGCACGGGATCGGTCCTCGACGCGCGCCGAGGCGGGGCGGTATAAGCGCGCCCTGATCGCGCAACCGGGGATGAGGATGAGCGGCGCCGCGCCGAAGCTTGAGGAAACCTGGCGGACCGCCTTGGACGGGGAGTTCCAGCAGCCCTACATGGCGGCGCTGAGGCGGTTCCTCCAGGCCGAGCGCGAGGCCGGCCATGTCATCCATCCGCCGCCCGCGCGCTTCTTCGCCGCCCTCGACCGCACGCCCTTACCGGCGGTGAAGGCGGTGATTCTGGGGCAGGACCCGTATCACGGGGCCGGGCAGGCGCATGGCTTCTCCTTCTCGGTTCAGCACGGCGTCCGGCCGCCGCCCTCCTTGCGGAACATCTTCGCCGAGCTGCGTGACGATCTCGGCATCCAGCCGCCCGACCATGGGTGCCTGGAAGGGTGGGCGGACCAGGGTGTGCTGCTCCTGAACAGCGTGCTCTCCGTCCGCACGGGCAGCCCGGCGAGCCATGCCGACAAGGGCTGGGAACGCTTCACCGACGCGATCATCAGCGCCGTCAATGACCGCCCCGGCCATGTGGCCTTCATTCTCTGGGGGAATTACGCCCGCAAGAAAGCGGCCTCGGTGGATCGCTCCCGTCATCTCGTGATCGAATCGCCGCATCCGTCGCCGTTTTCGGCGCATGCGGGGTTTTTCGGCTCACGGCCATTCTCCCGGGTGAACGCCTTCCTGCGGGAGCATGGCATCGCGGAGATCGATTGGAGTCTTTAGAGCGCGATGGCCATGGAGGGGGAGCACCTGGCCTTCCTACGGGTTCGGATTCGGATCGACTGCATTGACCGCCAGTCGATCGTTCCTAAATCCCTATTTAGTTGGCCGTGAATATTCCGCCACCTAGGTTGCGCCATAACGTTGCTCGCGGACAGTCAGGCCGAAAGCCCGTCCATCTGAGCGCCAGGCTCTACGACCGATGAGGA
>DATJWY010000260.1:0-11538 GCA_035500775.1 Acetobacteraceae bacterium | reverse complement strand
AGGATTCCAAAGGCTTGCCTTTGGTGGGGTCCAGGGGCAAAGCCCCTGGCCTTATCGCGGTCAGGCTTCTCAGGCGTGTCCCGCGCGCCTGCGCCGAGGGCGTGACCTATCCGACCAGGAACCACCAGCGGAACAGGGCCGTCTCCAGCCAGGTTTGCCGCCACATGCCGGCGAGCCCGAGCGCGCGCAGGCGGGCCAGTTGCCCTTGCCGCAGCGCCGCGTCGATGCGGTCCAGCGTTTCCCGCGCCTCTGCCGAGAGCAGGCCCGGCTGGGCCCGCAGCGCTGACACATGGGCGCGGAACACTCCCATGAAATCCCGTGGCCCGCGCCGCAGCGCCGCATAGGCCCGGCGCGGCATGGAATGCGGCGCCCCGACGGCATTGCTCCCATGCTGCCGGTAGAGCACCGTCGGGGTGTCGTCCGCCAGAACGCGCCCGCCGGCGGCGGTGATGACGAGATAGCACCACCAGTCATGCAGCGATCCGGGCGGCGCCTCGCTGCCCGCGACGAGGGATGCGGCGGCCGGGTTCAGCATCACGGTGCAGCCGGTGGCGATATTCTGCGTCAGCGAGGCGGGGAAGCCGGGCGGCCGCCGCAGCCGGGGCGAGCATTTGAGCGGCATGAGCTGCTCGTCCACGAGATATTGCCGCGCGCAATAGAGCGCGGGTACGTCGGCCGGTACCGTGGCGAGGGCCGCGACGCCGCGGGCGAGCTTGCCGGGCAGCCAGACATCGTCCTGGTCGGCGAAGGCGACGGACATGGTCCTGGGCGTCGCCCGCAGCAGGCGCATGAAGCTCTCCCGCGGGCCGAGGCGTCCGCGATTGTCGCGCAGATCAAGGCAGATTCCGGCGCCCGGGCCGGCGATGAACCGCTCCATGGCGGCGACGGTGCCGTCCTCCGAGCCGTCATCACGCCAGTGCAGGGTCCAGCCGGCATGCGTCTGGGTGAGCAGGCTGGCGAGCTGCTCGTCCAGGAAGCGGCCGCCGTTCCAGGTCGAGAGAAGGACGGCGACCGGGGGCGGATCGACGCCCTCCGCCGCGTGTCGCCCGGCGGTGATGGGATCAGGTCCTTTGCGGCGTGAGCGCGACCTCGGCGCTCTTGATCTCTTCCACCGTGCGCGCGAGGCTGGTCCGCCAGTCCGGCAGACGCACGCCGAATACCGCTTCCAGCCTGTCGCAATCGAGCCGCGAATCCTGCGGCCGCTGCGCGGGGGTCGGCCAGTCGGCGGTGGTGATCGCGTCCACCCGCGGCATCGGATGGCCGAACGGCGCCGCCTCCTCGAACACGGCAGTGGCGAGGCCGTGCCAGCTGGTGGCGCCGGTGCCGGCGGCATGGAACACGCCGGCATAGTCGTCGCGCCATTCGGTCAGCACGGTATCGACGATGGCGAGCATCGCCTCCGCCAGGTCGGCGGCGGCGGTCGGGCAGCCGATCTGATCGCCGACGACGCGGAGCGCGGGCGCTTTATGCGCCGCGTTCAGCATGGTGCGGACAAAATTCTTGCCGGTCGGCGAATACACCCAGGAGGTGCGCAGCACGATCGTCTGCGGGCAGAGCGAGAGCACCGCCTTCTCGCCTTCGAGCTTGGTGCGGCCATAGACGCCGGTCGGGCGGGTCTGGTCCGTCTCCACGTAGGGCGCGCCCTTCAGCCCGTCGAACACGTAGTCGGTGGACACGTGCAGCAGCGGGATGCCGCCCTCGGCGCAGAGCGCGGCGAGCACGGCGGGGCCGGTGCGATTGGCGCGGGCGGCGGCCTCGGGCTCGGATTCAGCGAGATCGACGGCGGTCCAGGCGGCGGCGTTCAGGATCGCCGCGGGGGCGATCTCCTGCACCGTGCGCACCAGGGTCTCGGTCTTGTCGAAGTCGAATTCCGGCCGGCCGACCCGGCGGACGGGGCGCCTGGCGGCGGCTTCCAGCGCGAGGGCGAGCTGGCCGGACCCGCCGGTGATGAGGAGAGGTGCGGTCATAGGCTGAACCATCCCTGCGCCGCGCTCCACCCGGGCAACACGGTATCCTTCTCCGACAGCACCGCGTCCTCGGGCTTGACTGGCCAGGGCAGGGCGAGATCCGGGTCGTTCCAGATCACGCCGCGCTCGGAGGCGCGGTCATACGGTGCCGTGACTTTGTAGATCACTTCGGTATCTGGTTCCAGCGTGCAGAATCCGTGCAGGAAGCCAGGCGGCACCCAGAGCTGCGACCAGTTCTCGGCGCTGAGGATCGCGCTGACATGCTGGCCATAGGTGGGGGAGAAGGTGCGCGCATCCACCGCCACGTCCCAGATCGCGCCGCGCACGCAGCGCACGAGCTTGCCCTGGGCATAAGGGGCGAGCTGGCAGTGCAGGCCGCGGATCACCCCGCGGGCGCGCGAGAGGCTCTGGTTGTCCTGCATGAAGGGAAGGTCGATCCCGGCCTCGGCGAAACGCGCCTGATTGAAGGTCTCCGAGAAGAAGCCCCGTGCATCGCCGAAACGCGGCGGGGTGACCAGGATGACATCTGGTATGGCGAGACGTTCGACTTTCACGACCCCTCCGTTCGGCACCGCGCGGGGCGCCTCGTATCCCTGCAGGGCCGTATCAGACGTGCAGCCCGTCGGCCAGTTCGATCAGCACGCGGCCAAGTTCCGTCTTGTGCATCAGCTTCGCCTGCGCCCGCAGCGCATCAGCGTCGATGAAGCCCATGCGATAGGCGACTTCTTCCGGGCAGCCGACCAGCATGCCCTGGCGCGACTGGATGGTTTGCACGAAGGTTGCCGCCTGCAGCATGCTGTCCGGCGTGCCGGCATCGAGCCAGGCATAGCCGCGCCCGAGCCGCTCCACCTGCAGCGAGCCTTCCTCCAGATAGAGGCGGTTGAGATCGGTGATCTCCAGCTCGCCGCGCGCCGAGGGGCGGATGGACCGGGCGAATTCGGTCACGCGCGCGTCATAGAAATAGAGGCCGGTCACCGCCCAGTTGGTCTGCGGCGCGGCGGGTTTCTCGACGATGTCGCGGGCGCGGCCCGTCTCGTCGAAGGAGACGACGCCGTAGCGCTCCGGATCGCGCACCTGATAGGCGAAGACGGTTGCGCCATCCGGCCGCGCGGCGGCGCCGCGCAGCAGTGCCGAAAGACTGTCGCCGAACACCAGATTATCGCCGAGCACGAGGGCGCAGGGCTGGCCGGCGAGCCATTCGTCGCCGATCAGGAAGGCCTGGGCGATGCCGTCCGGCCGCGGCTGCTCCGCGTAGGTGAAGCGCACGCCGAGCCGGGAGCCGTCGCCGAGCAGGCGGCGGAACTGCGGCAGGTCCTGCGGGGTGGAGATCACCAGGATGTCCCGGATGCCCGCCAGCATGAGGACGGTCAGCGGGTAATAGACCATCGGCTTGTCATAGACCGGCAGCAATTGCTTGGACGCGGCCATCGTCATCGGGTGCAGCCGCGTCCCGGAGCCGCCAGCCAGCAGGATGCCCTTCATGTCATGAGCCATCGTTTCGATCCCTGTTCAGGCGGCGGTGCCAAGGCGCTGTCCGGCATACCGGCCGGTGCGGATCGCCTCCCACCAGGGGCGATGGGCGAGATACCAGGCGATGGTGGCGCGGATGCCGCGCTCGAAATCATGCGGGGCACGCCAGTTGAGCGCCGCCTCGGTGCGGGAGGGATCGATCTCATAGCGGAAATCATGCCCGGGCCGGTCGGTGACGAAGCGGATCAGCCGCTCGCGCGGGCCTTCGGGGTCCGGCACCAGCTCGTCCAGCACGGCGCAGATCGTGCGCACCACCTCGAGATTGCTGCGCGGCTGCCGGGCGCCGATGGCGTAGGTCTCGCCGGGCACGCCCTGCTCCAGCACCCGCACCAGCGCCTCGGCGTGATCGTCCACGAACAGCCAGTCGCGCTTGTTGGAGCCGTCGCCATAGACCGGCAGCGTCTTGCCCTCCAGCGCGTTGAGCGTGACCAGCGGGATCAGCTTTTCCGGGAATTGCCAGGGGCCGTAATTATTCGTGGTGTTGCTGACGATCGTCGGCAGGCCATAGGTGTGCCACCAGGCGCGCACCAGATGGTCGGAGGAGGCCTTGCTGGCCGAGTACGGGCTGCGCGGATCGTAGGCGGTCGTTTCGGTGAAGGGCGGGTCGCCATCGGCGAGGGCGCCGAACACCTCATCGGTGGAGACGTGGTGGAAGCGGAACCGGTCCCGCTTCTCCCCGCTGAGGCCGGCCCAGTAGGCGCGCGCCGCTTCCAGCAGGACGAAGGTGCCGACGATGTTGGTGCGGATGAAATCGGCCGGCCCGTCGATCGAGCGATCGACATGGCTTTCCGCCGCGAGGTGCATCACCGCGTCCGGCGCATGGCGTTCGAAGACGTCCCGCATGGCCGCGGCGTCGGCGATATCCGCGCGCACCAGCGTGTGGCGCGGATCGCGCCCCGCTTCCTCCAGCGCATCCTCCGACGCGGCATAGGTCATCTTGTCCACGTTAATGACGTGGTGCCCCGTGGCCTGGATCAGATGGCGGATCACAGCTGAACCAATGAATCCGCATCCGCCAGTAATAAGGAGTCGCATCGTGTCCGAGCCTTGGTGCGGATATTTGAATGATCGGGAACTTGGCAGGCATTGCGGCGCAGAGCAACATTTCTGTGCGGCCTGCGGCGCGCCGTTCCTCAAACTGCAACATTTCTCTTCGGCCCGCCCCGGCGTCGTCCCGCGTGGGGGCGTGAACGGGTTGCGGCCACCAAGTTCTTTAACCCACCTTATTCATGGGACTGCCGCCGAACGCAATAAAAGTGTGCGTTAACAATGGGGTATTCACAAACCGGTCGTGGCAAATTTTGCCACACCCCGAACGCTCCGCCCCCTTGTGCCGCATGGGTTTCCCGCATATCGGCCGTTTCCCGCGAATAAGACGGGTTAATTCTGTTGCGCCGCGGCGCGATCGGGGGTTGGCATATCCCCGCAAGCCGATCTACCCAGGGGCGTCGGTTCCCTGGAGGCAAGGCATGGCCCGTTTGGTTCCCGAGATCGTCGTTTCCGCAACGGGCGAGATCAACGGCCTTCTTCCCGCCCCTCCCGAAGGGGTGCCGCCGTTCGGCCTGTTGCTGGACGGACGGTTCCAGGGGCTCGTGCCGCTGCAGCCGCGCAAGCGGCAGGCACGCTTCCGCTACCCCCTCCCGGACCACCTGCTCGCCCGGCATCTCGACCTGATCGATCTCGCCAGCGGACGGTCGCTGCTGTCCCGTCCGTTCGACCTCGCCGCCCATTACGGCCTCGCGCTCCGTCCGCTGGAGGTGAGCCGCGCCGGCATCGCCGGCGGCTTTACCGTGCTTCCGTCGCTCGCGCCCTTCATCGCCGTGGAACTGCGTTACGGTCCCGTGCTGGTCGCCCGCGGTTTCGCGCACCGGGGACCAGAAGATCAGTCGTACCGCTTCCTGGCCGCCTGGCTGACCCTGGTGCCGTACGGCGCGACCTGGGATCTCGACTTCTCGATCGGCGGCCTGACCGTGCCGGACGCCGGTGTGCGGGTGACGGCGCAGGCGATCGGCCTCACCGGCCATCTCGATCAGGTGGAAGGCGGCGAGGCCACGGGCTGGGCGGTCGATTTCATCGAACCGAAACGCCGCCTCACCATCGACATCCTGGTGGATGGCGAGCTGGTGCGCACCGTGCCGGCGCATCTGTTCCGGCAGGATCTCGCCAGTGCCGGGGTTGGCGACGGATATGGCAGCTTCTGCTCGCCGCTGCCGCCGCTCGATCCGGCGGAGGGAGGCCGGCCGCGGGTGATCGAGGCGGTGCTCTCCGGCACCTCGATCCATCTGGCCGGCAGTCCGCTGCGCCCGCGCCCCGTCTCCACGCTGCTCGGCAATTTCGACGGCGTCCGCGGCACCGCCGCGCATGGCTGGGTGCTGGATCGCCGGGAGCCCGGGCGCAAGCTCGTCGTCGAGGCGATCGGGCCGGACGGCTCGGTGCTCGGCGTCGCGGAGGCGCGGCTGTTCCGCGGCGATCTGCTGGACGCCGATCTCGCCGGCGGCCATTGCGCCTTCCGTATCGATCTCTCGCCGCATTTCCCAGCGCTGATCGGCCATCCGCTCGCGATCCGCGTGGCCGGCACGGATTACGTGCTGCCCGGTTCCCCCGCCGTGGTCGCGCCCAACCCCAGCATCGTGCGTTTCCTGCGCCGGCGTGAGGCAGTTCCTCCCCGCGTGCTGCCGCGGCTCAAGCGGCGGCTGAACCATGCGGCGGGCGAGCAGGGCCTTTCCATCATCATGCCGGTGCACAATACGCCGCGCCAATGGCTGATCGAGGCGCTGGACAGCCTGCGCGGCCAGTGGTGCGACCATTGGGAACTGATCTGCGTCGATGACGGCTCCACGGCGGTCCATGTCAGGGAGGTGCTGCGCGTCTATGCGCAGCATGACCGGCGTTTCCGCGTGATTCCGTCGGCGGAGAATCTCGGCATCGCCCGCGCGGTCAATTTCGGCCTGCGCGCCGCCCGGTTCGAGCATGTCGCCTTCATGGATCATGACGACGCGCTGGAGCCGGACGCGGTCTGGCAGATCCTGCGCGCGGCCCGGGAAACCGATGCCGACATGCTCTATTCCGACGAGGTGCTGACCGGCGAGTCGCTGAACGAGATCCTGGACGTTCGCTGCCGCCCGGCCTTTTCCTACGATTACTACCTGTCGCATCCGTATTTCGTGCACATGCTCGTCGTTCGCACCACGCTCGCGCAGCGCATCGGCGGCTGGGACGAAACGATGCGCATCTCCGCCGATGTCGATTTCGTGCTGCGCGTCATCGAGGCGTCGCGCAGCGTCGCCCATATCCCGGCGGTACTGTATCGTTGGCGCACGCATGGCAGCAGCACGGGGCACAGCCGGCAGGACGAGGTGATGACGGCGACGCGCGAGGCGATCCAGCGTCATCTCGACCGCGCGGGGCGCGGCGCCGTCGTGCGGAACGGCGCGTCATTCAACCAATTCCATATCGACTGGCAGCCGGATGATGGGCTGATCCTGGTTGTCATTCCGACCAAGAACCGGGTCGATCTGCTGCGGACCTGCGTGGAATCGGTCGATCGTTTCTCGGTCGGGATCAATTACCGCATCGTCGTCATCGACCATGAATCCGACGATCCGGAGACCCGCGCCTATCTCGACGAGATCGCCGACCGGCATGTGGTGATGCCGTATAGCGGGCCGTTCAACTATGCCCGCATGAACAACCAGGCCGTGGCGCTGCATGGCGAGGACGCGGCCTATGTGCTGTTCCTCAACAACGATATCGAGGTCTTGCAGGAAGGCTGCATCGACCGGCTGCGCAGCCTCGCGCATCGCGAGGAAGTCGGCATCGTCGGCCCGCTGCTGCTCTACGCCGACAAGCGGGTGCAGCATGCCGGCGTGATCATCGGCTTCAACGGTTCCGCCGATCACGCCTTCAAGCTCGCCCGCGCCTATGCGGATGAAGCCGGCACGCGCGAGATCGGCTACAACGCCTCGCTGACGGCGGTGCGGGATTTCTCCGCCGTCACCGCCGCCTGCATGATCATGCGCCGCTCGGTGTTCGAGGCGGTCGGCGGCTTCGACGAGGAACTCGCTGTCGGCTTCAATGACACCGATCTCTGCCTGCGCGTGGGGCAGATCGGGCTGAAGGTGCTGTATGACGGCGCGACGGTGCTGTTCCACTACGAATCAGCGACGCGCGGCGAGACACGGCAGATCCTGCACCCCGAGGATACCGAGCTGATGCGCACGCGCTGGAAGGCGATGATCGAAGGCGGGGATCCGTTCTATAATCCCAATCTTACCGTCGCCGCGCAGGATCACGTGTTGCGGGAAGACGGGGAGTGCCGGGTGATGCACGCGCCGCGCGTGATGCCGGGGCTGGCGTAGGCGTCAGAAGGCCAGGGGCTCCGCCCCTGGACCCGCTGGGGCCGTACGGCCCCAGACCCCATGAACTTAAAGAAATCAAATGGTTGGGGGGTCTGGGGCCTCAAGGCCCCAGTGGGGGACCAGGGGGCAAAGCCCCCTGGTCTTCCAGCGGTCAAGACATAAGGCCGCTGATTTAAGGCCGTTGGTCTGACCACAAGAATCATCAACAAATCCGCGGCAACTGGTCCCCGACCAGCATGTCGATCAGCCGCTCGCCGCCGAAGCTGGTCCGCAACGTGACCATGCCCGCCCGGCCGGCGATGACCTCCCCGATCGCGCGGGCCTCGCGCCCGTACGGATGGGATTGCATCGCCGCCAGCGCCGCCACCGCCTCTCCGGGCGGCACGAAGGCGAGCAGCGTGCCCTCATTGGCGAGGTAGAGCGGATCGAAGCCGAGCAGCTCGCAGAAACCGCGCAACGCCGGGCGCAGCGGCAAGGCGGGCTCGTCGATGCGGATGGCGACGCCCGAGGTTTCCGCGATCTCGTTCAGCACCGCCGCCGCGCCGCCACGGGTTGCGTCGCGGGCGCAGCGTGTGCCGGGGGCGGCGGCGAGCAGCGTTTCCATCAACCCGTGCAGCGGCCGGCAATCGCTCGCGATCGGCGCGTCGATGGCGAGTTCGCCGCGCGCGGCCAGGATCGCCGCGCCGTGCTCGCCGAGCGGGCCGTTCACCAATACTACGTCGCCCGGCCGCGCCGCGCTCGCCGAAAGGGCGCGGCCGGGCGGCACCAGGCCCACCCCGGCGGAGGTGATGAACAGCTGATCGGCGGCGCCGCGCTCGACCACCTTGGTATCGCCGGTCACGATCGTCACCCCGGCTTCCGCCGCCGCTTCCCGCATCGAGGCGGCGATCCGGCGCAGCGTGGCGATGTCGAACCCTTCCTCGATGATGACGGCGCAGGACAGATAGAGCGGCCGGGCGCCGCCGACCGCGAGATCGTTCACCGTGCCGCAGACCGCGAGCTTGCCGATGTCGCCGCCCGGAAAGAACAGCGGCCGGACCACGAAGCCGTCAGTGCTGAAGGCGAGGCGGCCACCCGCGGCGGCAAGCCCGGCGATGTCGAGCCGCGCCTGATCGTCCAGACGGCGCAGCTCGGGATTGTCGAACGTCTCGACGAACACGCTGTCCACCAGATCGCGCATCGCCGTGCCGCCGCCGCCATGCGCGAGCGTGACCGGGCCGGAGGGTGCCAGGCGGCGCATCAGGCGGCGCGCGCCGGCGAGGGCGCCTCCGGACGGCTTCCCGCATATTGGTGGTACGCGGCGCAGGCCCCCTCGCTGGAAACCATCAGCGCCCCGACCGGTGTCCGCGGCGTGCAGACCGTGCCGAAGAGCGGGCAGGAAGGCGGCTTCAGCGCTCCCTTCACCACGTCGCCGCAGCGCGCGCCCGGGATCTCCGGCACGTTGCGCGGCGCGCTGGCGCCATAGCCGATGCCGTAACGCGCCTCGGCGTCGAAGCGGGTAAAGCGCGGGCGGATACGCAGGCCCGAGTGGTCGATCTCGCCGAGGCCGCGCCATTCGAAGCGCTCGCGCGGCTCGAACACGGTCTCGATCGCCTCCAGCGCCCGCGTGTTGCCGTGCGGCGGCACCACCCGGCCATACTGGTTCTCCACCTCGGCGCGTCCCTCGGCGCGCTGTGTCAGCACCATGCAGAGCGCGTGCAGCAGGTCGATCGGCTCGAACCCGGCGATCGCGATCGGGCGGCGGAATTCCTCGGCGATGAAGCGATACGGCGCGAGGCCGATCACCATGCTGACATGGCCCGGCCCAATAAAGCCATGCAGCCGGCAGGCTGGGTCCTCAAGCAGGGCGCGCAGCGGCGGCGGTACGGTGATGTGGTTGCAGAACAGGGAGAAATTGGTCAGCCCCTCGCGCTCGGCCTGGAGCAGCGCGAGCGCGGTCGCCGGGGTCGTCGTCTCGAAGCCGAGGCCGAAGAAGATGATCTCGCGGTCCGGCATCCGCCGCGCCAGCGCCAGCGCGTCGAGCGGGGAATAGACGATGCGGATATCCGCGCCGCGCGCCCGCGCCTCGATCAGGCTGCCGCGATGGCCGGGCACGCGCATAGCGTCGCCGAAACTCGTCATGGTGACATTGGGCTGTTCCGCGAGGGCGACGCATTCATCCACCCGCGCCATCGGCAGCACGCAGACCGGGCAGCCGGGGCCGTGCACGAACTCGATGCCGGGATGCACCAGTCGGTCGAGGCCGTAGCGGAAGATCGCATGGGTGTGGCCGCCGCAAATCTCCATGATGGGGAGCGGCGCCTCCGGCGTCGCGCCGAGCTGGTCGGCGAGGCGGGCGATGTGCGCGAGCAGCGCCGCGGCGCGGGCCGGATCGCGGAACGGCGCGATGTGATCCGTTTCGGTCATCAGGTGGCCCCCTGCGCGAGTTCGGCGCGCGCCGCCTCGGCCTCGCCGAGCGCATCGAGCGCCGCGAGCGTCGCCGCGGCCTCCGTCTCGTCGATGCGGGCCATGGCGAAGCCGACATGCACCAGCACCCAGATGCCGACGCAATCCTCCACCCGCGCGTCATCCTCCACCACGCAGGTGATGTTCACTTCCCGGCGAATGCCAGCGATTTCGGCGATCGCCAGAAACCGCTCCGTGTCGCTGATCGCGACGATGCGGGCGGGAATGCCAAGGCACATGGGCGTATTCCTAATTGATTGACCCACCTGAAAGGCCAGGGGCTTCGCCCCTGGACCTGGGGCCGTCGGCCCCAGACCCCTTTTCGATAATGATTCCAAACTTGTGCGGGTCTGGGGGCGCTGCCCCCAGCGGGGTGCGGGGCAGAGCCCCGCAGCTTCATTGAATAGGTCGACCTTTCTGCTCGCTGGTATAAGTTAATCATTGTGTTCACTGGTACAACGAGTGAGCGGGCTTCGGGATCTCGAGCGCGCGCTCGCCGCTTTCCGCGGTGAAGATGTCGAATTCCTCGTCGGGCGCGCGTCCACCGGCTCAGGCCGTTGCCTGCCTGGCCGCCGGCGCTCCGGCCGCGCGCGGCTGTCCTGGCAGGCGGGCTTGCAGCCAAGCGATCCACGCCTCCATGCCCTCGCCGGTGCGGGCCGACAGGGTGAGGATATCGACGGCCGGGTTCACCCGCCGGGCATTCTCCTGGAGCAGCGCGATGTCGGCGTCGAGATGCGGCGCGAGATCGATCTTGTTGACGATCACGAGCCGGGCGGCGGCGAAAATGTCGGGGTATTTGAGCGGCTTGTCCTCGCCCTCGGTCACCGAGATGATGACGATCTTCGCCGCCTCGCCGAGATCGAACCCGGCGGGGCAGACGAGATTGCCGACATTCTCGATGAACAGAACCCCGCCCGCCGGAATGCCGACGCGCTCCATCGCGTGGCCCACGGCATGCGCGTCGAGATGGCAGCCCTTGCCGGTGTTGATCTGCACGGCGGGCGCGCCGGCGGCGCGGATGCGGTCGGCATCGGCCGAGGTCTGCTGATCGCCCTCGATCACCGCGACGGCGGCGCGTCCGCGCAGCGCCTCAATGGTCCGCACCAGGAGCGTCGTCTTGCCGGCGCCGGGGCTGGAGACGAGGTTCAGCGCCAGGGTGCGCGCATCCGCGAGATGACGGCGGTTCTCGGCGGCGAAGCGGTCATTCTCGGCGAGGATGTCGCGCTCCAGGCTGATCA
>DATJWY010000259.1:0-8787 GCA_035500775.1 Acetobacteraceae bacterium | reverse complement strand
TCAAGGCCCCGTCGTGCGAAGGCACGCCTGCGCGTGACGGGGCGCGGGGCAGAGCCCCGCAGCTTCCCTGCGGTCCCGGACGGTCAGATCTGCACGATCGAGCTCAGGTCGAAATTCTGACCCGGCGGGTTCTCGCCGATGCGGACGGTCTTGTCGTTGACCATGTGGTACGGCGGCACCGGCAGGTTGTACGGCGCCGGCACGCCGGCATAGACCCGCCCGGCGAGATCGTATTTCGAGCCATGACAGGGGCAGAAATAGCCGCCCGGCCAGTTCGGCGCCGGGTCGGTCGCGTTCGGATTGGGCAGATAGATGGGCACGCAGCCGAGATGGGTGCAAACGCCGACGATCACCGCGATTTCCGGGGTGGCGGAGCGGTGCCAATTCTCCGCGTAGGCGGGCTGCTGGCGCACGCTCGAGTTCGGATCGCTGAGCACGTCGAGCAGGGATTTGTCCTGCAGGGTCTTCAGCGCCTCCGGGGAGCGGTTGACGATGAAGATCGGCTTGCCGCGCCAGACGACGACGATCTGCTGACCGGGCGCCAGCTTGCTGATATCGACATCGAGGGGCTCGCCGGCGGCGAGCGTGTCGGCGGCGGGCTCCATGCTGTCGATGAACGGCCAGGTGATGGCGCCCACGCCGATCGCGGCCCCCGCGCCAGCCACCAGGGTCAGGAAATCGCGGCGCTTCTGGCCCGGGCCCTGTCCAGGCAGGGGCGGGGTGGGATGAGTGGTTGAGGACATCGCTCGCTTCCCTACGGCTTGCCCGGGCGCGCGCGTGGCGCCTGTTCCTGCCTGGGAAATTGGCGCATGGCTCCCGGCTTGGGAAGTAACCTTTTCATCCCCGCATAGTGCGCCCGGTTCCGGCCGCGGGGTCAGCCGGGGCAGGGGGCCGCCGTCTCCGTCCGCCGCGCCGGCGCCGGCTGCGTCGCCGCTTCCAGCCGGATGCCGCCGCGCAACGCCTGTCGCAGCCGGTCCGCCAGCCGCAGGGCCAGCGCGACGATGGTCAGGGTGGGGTTGGCCTGGCTCGATGTCGCGAACACCGCGCCGCCGGCCAAATAGAGGTTGTGCATGCCATGCACGCGGCAGTTCGCGTCCACCACGCCTTGCCGGGGCGAGGCGGCCATGCGCGCCGTGCCCAGATGGTGCCCGCCATAGGCCCCGTCGCGCAGCATCGCCGCCGCGATCTCCTCCGGGTCGTAAGCGAGTTGCCCATGCCCGCCGGAGGCGATCGCCTCGGCGAGCGCCGCCACCGTGGCCGAGACGGTGCGCAGATCCTCCGCCGTATGGCGCCAGTCCACGCGAAGGCGCGGCAGGCCGAGCCGGTCCGTCTCCCGCGTCAGCGTAACCCGGCTCAGCGTATTGGGTTCCTGCTCGGCATGGATGTCGAGGCTGAACACGTTGCTGCGCGGCCGGATGATGACGGAGGGGAATTTGCGCTCGGCGAGCACCCGCCGCCGTAGCCAGTGCAGGGCGAAGCCGGCGACGCCGCCGGCATCGGCGGCGATGTTGCGCGCATGCCGGAGCCAGAGCGCGCGCGTTTCCGGCTCTCCCCCGGCCAGGCGCTTGCCGTATTCGTAGCTGATCCAGCGCCGTGCCAGATAGATCGCCGAGAGCGCGCCGGTGCGGTGCGCCGGGTCCGGGATGCGCGGGTGATGCAGCCGGATGATGCAATTGCCGATGCCGAGCCGCCGTTGCGCCGCCTCGGTCAGCGCCAGGCGGCGGCGGCAATAAATGCCGTCATCCGAGATCTGGTAGCCGTGCCAGATCGTGGCGGCGGGGGCGGCGAGGCGCAGCGCTCCGAGCGTGCCGGCGATGTGGCACATGTAATGCCGGCCGAGCAGGCCGTGCGCGTTGCCGATCCCCTCGGCCTGCGTGTCGCGGCAGGCGAGCAGCAGGCGCGGGATCTCCAGCCCGCCCATGGCGAGCACGAACAGCCGGGCGCGGACCTGGAAGGCGGGGCGGTCCAGGGCGCGGGCGGTCAGGCTCCGCACCGTCGCGCCGTCCGGCGTCGTCTCGATCCCCACCACATTGGCGTGCAGCAGCACGCGGATAGCGCGGCTCGCGGCGAGGCGGTGGCGGTAGCGGCGGCCGAAATCGGTCGGGCAACTGAAGCGTTCCAGCGTATCGCTGGTGAAGAAATCGCTCGCGAAACCGGGGATCAGCGCCCGCATTCCGGCCGGGAACGCCGCCTTCGCGGTGTAGGCGAAGTCCCCGGCCTCGCAGAGCGCGTTCGCGGCCGGGTAGTACGGCAGCAGGTCGGCATGGCTGATCGGCCAGCCGCTTTCCGCCATCCAGGGGCGGCGCTCGAAATCGATCGGGTCGAACGGCACGCAGCGCCCGCCCCAGAGCGTGGTGGAGCCGCCGAAACGGCGGACGCGATAAGTGTCGGGCGGGCTGTGCAGCGCCGGGCCGGCGACCGCGCCGGCATAGAGCGCCTGCGTCTCCGGCTCCGCGTCGAACCCGCCGGATTCCAGCAGCAGCACGCGCAAGCCGGCCTCGGCACAGGCGAGGGCGAGGGTGATGCCGGCGGCGCCGGCACCGACGATGCACAGCTCCGTCTCCAGCGTTGCCCCGGCGGGAAGGGTGCGGGCGTCGTCGATCATGCAGCGTCTCCGAGGCCGCATCGCGTCCGGTAGAGGTCGAGCAGCCGCGTGATGAACGCATCCAGGGTGAAGGCACGCTGATAGAGCGCCGCCCCCTCGGTGGAGAGCCGCGCTCGCAGCGCCGGGTCGCGCATCAGCCGCAGCAATGTCCGCGCCAGCGCCTCGGTGTCGCCGGGCGGCACCAGCAGGGCGGTCTGCTCGTGCGCCAGCACCTCCGGGATGGCGCCGACCGGCGTGGTGACGACCGGAACGCCGAGGCTCAGCGCCTCCAGCACCACGAGCGGCAGGCCTTCGTCATAGGAGGGAAGCACCAGCGCATCCGCCCGCGCGATCCGCGCCGCCGCCGCGTCCTGGTCGAGCCAGCCGGTGAAGCGGATCCGGTCGGCGAGGTCGAACGCGGCGGTACGGGCCTGGTAGGAAGCGACCGCGCCGCCGCCGGCGATGGTGGCCTGCCAATCCTCCCCCGCGAGGGCCGGATGCGCGAGCGCCCGCAACAGGTCGTCCACCCCCTTGCGGGCGAGCAGATTTCCGAGGAACAGGATGCGGAACGTCCCGTCCCCCGGCACGCGGGCGAGCCCGGTTTCCGGCACGCCGTTGCGCAGGATGGCGATGCGTTCCGGCGCGACGCCGAGTTCCTCCGCCACGAAGGCGCGTGACGCCTCGCCGAGCACGATGCAGAGCCGCGCCGCCCGGAACATGGCGCGCACGAGGACACGGCCAGCGGCGGGAAGGGCGCGATAGAAGGCAACGATCTGCGCCGCGTGCAGATGCACCACCGGCCGGGCGCCGCACAGCCGCGCGACCGCGATCAGCACGCCCTTGCGCAGGACGCTGCCGCGCTCCGCGACGTTCACGTGCACGAAGCAGGGGCGGCGCCGGAGCGTCCGCAGCGCGATGCGCGCCGCCGCGACGGCGAGGGCTGGCGCCGAATGCAGCCGGCGCCCGGCGCCGCGGGTTTCGAGTGCCTCGAAGCGCAGCGGCAGGGCGCGGTCCGCCGTGCCGCGCAGCAGGTAGTCCATGATGCGGCCCATGCCGCCGCCCTTCTCGCCATAGGGGCAGGCCAGGAAGCAGGTGGGGCGCCTGGCCATGGCGGCCCGGTTCGGCCTGGTGTGCTCGGGGCGGCGCGGCATAGGCGCTAGGATAAGCAAGGCGAGGGGCTTCGCCCCTCGACCCCATCAAAGGCGAAGCCTTTGAAATCCATTTGTTTTCTGGGCTGAATCCGCAATTTTCGGCAGGAAAAATAATTGGTTTCCAAAGGCCTCCGGCCTTTGGCGGGTCGAGGGCGGAGCCCTCGCCTTGTTTTTGGATGCCTTACCCTGGCGCCTATGGGGCGGCGCGGGAGCGCGCGCTTATTAGCTATCCGCATGCCTGCCGGCCTCTGCTCGCGGCCACGAAACGGGGGCCGCGCCCGGCGTCGCATGGGGGTGCATGGGGCCGCCATCACAACGCTTGGTAGAATTACGACCCATGACTTGCTATGGGCAATAGCGGAGTTGCAACGATTGATGTGGAATTGAGGCATGGAGCGCGTGCTGATCCTCGGCGGGGGCTTTGTTGGGCGCCGCCTCGCAGCGCTTCTGGCCGCGGCCGGCGCCGCGCCGGTCTGCGCAAGCCGTTCCGCCGGCAGCGGGTGGGGGCTGCCGGGCGTCATTGAGCAGGTGTGCGATGCGACCGACCCAGGCGCCGTCGCCGCCGCGGTGGCCGAGGCGGATGCGGTGGTAAACTGTGTCGGCGGCACGCCCGAGACCATACGCGCCGCCGCCCGCGCGCTGGCCGCCGCGCCGCCGCGCCGGATCGTCCATCTCAGCAGCATGGCCGTCTATGGCGCGGCGACCGGCCGCGTGGCCGAGGCGACGCCGCCCGAAGGCCGGCTCGGACCCTACGCGGCGGCCAAGCTCGCGGCCGAGGCGTTGCTCCGTGAGCAGGCCGGCGACCGCGTCGTCATCCTGCGTCCGGGCTGCATCTATGGTCCGGGCAGCCAGCAATGGACGGAACGCATCGGCCGTTTGCTGCAACAGGGGCGGATCGGCGATCTCGGTCCCGCCGGCGATGGCTGGGCCAATCTCGTGCATGTGGATGACGTGGCCGCCGCGATCATGGCGGCGCTGCGGCCGGAGAGTCCCGGCGGCGCGGTGTTCAACCTGGCCGCCCCGGACTCGCCACGCTGGAACACGTATTTCGTGCGTTTCGGCTGCCTGATCGGCGCGGCCCCGGTGCCGCGGATCGGCGCCGCCCGGCTCGGTCTGGAGCGCCTGCTGGCCCCGCCACTGGCGGTCGGGGCGCGGTTCGGCCTGTCGTCCGCGCCGGAGCCGATCACGCCGTCGCTGTCGCGGCTCTGGCAGCAGGATATCCGGCTCGACGCCGCGCGCGCGACCGTCGCCCTCGGCCTGCGCTGGAAGCCGCTCGGGGCGGGGATGGTGGAGGCGGCGTGCTGGTTCCGTCGCGTCCGGCCCGGGCAGCTTCACGCCACAAAGACGTGCGATGGTATCCGGTGGCCGGAAACAGCGTTTGAAACGGCCCAGAAAGGCGGTTCCGAACGCTGCGGCTGCGCCAAAACAGCCTTGTGTCCTTGACTTCTGTGCTGTGTTTACGGATATGCGCATTGTGGCGCGCAAGGGCGTGCCCGGTTTCCGCTTCATGCGGGGGCTAACTGAACAGTGATCGAGACAATTTGTTGAACGATACCATCGCCGCCCAGGCGGAGGGTTCCGCACATCCAGAGCTTCCTGCTTCCGAGGGGCGCGCCATGCATGTGAGCGGCGGCGCCGGCGAGATCGCGCAGGCGCCTGAGACCTCCGGGGCGGCTCCGGATATTTCCGACCAGACGGCGCCCGCCGCCGAGGCATTGCCCGAGGCTGCTCCCGCCGATAGCGGCTCCCTCATCGAGCCCGCCGCGACCGGCCATGTGGCCGACGCGGCCGCCGCGCCCGCCAGCGACAAGTGCGGGACGCCGCCGGCGGATGCCGTGCCGGCCGAATCCGAGGCCGCGACAACCATCCGTGTCGCGACCCCCGTCTCCGTCGCGCCCGTGATCGAGGTGCCGGCCGAGGGCATCCCCAGCGACGAACCGGTCGTCGAGACGCCCGAACCGGAAACCGCCGAGCCGGTCTTCGCCGATCTCGGCCTCTCCGAGCCGATCCTGCGCGCCGTCGCCGAAATGGGCTATGTCCACCCGACGCCGATCCAGGCGCAGGCGATCCCGGTCGTGCTGATGAGCCGCGACGTGCTCGGCGTGGCTCAGACCGGCACCGGCAAGACGGCGGGCTTCACCCTGCCGATGCTCGACATCCTCGCCGGTTCCCGCGCCCGCGCCCGCATGCCGCGCAGCCTGATCCTGGAGCCGACGCGCGAGCTGGCGCTTCAGGTTGCCGAGAATTTCGTCAAATACGGCAAATACCTGAAGCTCAACCACGCCCTGCTGATCGGCGGCGAAAGCATGACCGACCAGAAGGACGCGCTGATGCGCGGCGTCGATGTGCTGATCGCGACGCCCGGCCGGCTGATCGACCTGTTCGAGCGCGGCGGCCTGCTGCTGACGGATACGCGCATCCTCGTCATCGACGAGGCGGACCGGATGCTCGACATGGGGTTCATCCCCGATGTGGAGCGCATCGTCGCGATGCTGCCGCGCAACCGGCAGACGCTGTTCTTCTCCGCCACCATGGCGCCGGAGATCCGCCGGCTCGCCGATGCCTTCCTGCAGAATCCCCGCCAGATCACCGTCGCGCGCCCGGCCTCGGTCGCGACCACGATCAAGACCGGCCTCGCCCTCGTCGCCGAGCACGACAAGCGCGAGGCGCTGCGCCGCCTGATCCGGTCGGAGGACGTGCAGAACGCGCTGATCTTCTGCAACCGCAAGCGCGACGTGGACATCCTGTTCAAGTCCTTGACCAAGCACGGCTTCAGCGCCGGCGCGTTGCACGGGGACCTGGCGCAGTCGATGCGCTTCGCGACGCTGGAGAAGTTCAAGGCCGGCGAGATCCGACTGCTCGTGTGCAGCGACGTCGCCGCGCGCGGCATCGACATTGGCGGGCTCAGCCACGTCTTCAATTTCGACGTGCCGCACCATTCCGAGGACTACGTCCACCGGATCGGCCGCACCGGCCGCGCTGGACGGGAAGGCCATGCCTATACGCTGGCCAGCCCCGATGACCGGCTGGCGGTGGAGGCGATCGAGAAGCTGACCGGCCACCCGGTCCCGCGCATCGCCGTCGCCGGACTGGATGTGGTGGAGTGGTCGGAGGAGGACGGGCGCAAGCGGCGCGGGCGGTATGGCAAGGAAGCCAGGCCCGCGAAGAAGGAGAAGGCCCCCGAGGCAGGTCGTGCTGAGGCTGGCCGCGCTGAGGCCGGTCGCGGCGAGCCCCGTCGCGGCGAGGCGAAGCGTGCGCCCGAGCCACGGCGGACCGACGCCGAGCCCAGGCGTCCGCGCGAGGAGGCCCCCCGGCCGGAGCCGGTGGTGGCGCGCGAGGAGTTCTCCCGCGAGCGGCCGCGGCGCGACGACCGGCGCCGGCGGGACGACGATCTGGGGCCCTCGGTGGTGGGCTTCGGCGACGACATTCCCGCCTTCATGCTGTTGCCGCGCCGGAATGCGCGGCCGCGGATCGACGACGCCGAGGCCTGATCGCGGCGCGAACCGGGGGCGAGCGGCGCGTTCGGCGCGGCCGCGCCGTCCCCGGCGGTTCCGTGGCCCCATGCCGGCGGAGCGTGTTTTTCCTTTCGCCGTGCCGCGCGCCGCATGACCCGGCGCGCGTTCGCGCCTTGCTCGCGCCGCTCCGGGCGTGACTGATCCTGCCCTGATCGAGCCCGCCATGACCTCCTGCGAAATCCGCATTCTCCGCCTCGGCGCCGATGGCGACGGCATCGGCGCCTTGCCCGACGGCGAAAAGCTGTTCGTTCCCGGCGCCCTGCCGGAGGAAACCGTCCGGGTCCGCCCGCTCGAGCGTCGCGGCGAGGGGCGGGCCGCGGCGCTGGAGGCGGTGTTGACCCCGTCCCCGGCGCGGGTGGAGCCGCCGTGCCCGCTCTTCGGCCCCTGCGGCGGCTGCACGGTGCAGCATTGGCGGGATGACGCCTATGCCGCCTGGAAATCCGCGGAGTTGCATGAGGCGCTGGTCCGCGCCGGCTATCCGGCGCCGGAACTCGCCCCGCTCGTGCGCACCGCGCCCGGCCGTCGCCGCCGCATGGACCTGGCGCTGCGACGGGAGGGCGGGGCGGTGCAGGTCGGGCTGCATCAGCGGCGGTCGCGTGAGATCGTCGATCTGACCGCCTGCCTGGTGCTCGATCCGGCCTTGTTCG
Source organism: Acetobacteraceae bacterium (assembly GCA_035500775.1). GTDB lineage: Bacteria > Pseudomonadota > Alphaproteobacteria > Acetobacterales > Acetobacteraceae > DATJWY01. Next base: position 890 of record DATJWY010000259.1, on the reverse strand, counting down.
CGGTGATCGGCGCCCTGCGTTCGGCGCTGCGCAACCTGCGCGCGCTGCGGCGGGAGGGCTCGGCGATCGTCAACCTGCTGGAGTCCGGCCCCGACCTCCTGCTGCGCACGGATGCGGAACTGACCGCGCCGGATCGCGCGTTGCTCGCGGATTTCGCCCATCGCCAGGGCCTGCCGCGCATCGCCTGGGCACGCGGCGACGGGCCGACGGAAACCGCCTGCCTGCTGCGTCCGCCGGTCGTGACCTTCTCCGGCGTGGCGGTGGAGCCGCCCTCCGGCGCCTTCCTCCAGGCGAGCCCCGAGGGCGAGGCGGCGATCATCGGCGCGGTGCTGGCGGGGCTGCCGGAGCGCCTGACTTCCCGCGCCACCGTGATCGAGCTTTACGCCGGCTGCGGCACCATCTCCTTCGCGCTCGCCGGGCGGGCACGGGTCCGCGCCTTCGAGGCGGAGCCGGAATCGGTGGCGGCGCTGCGCCGCGCCGCGGGCGGAAGGCGGATCGAGGTGGTGCGGCGCGACCTGACCCGGCAGCCGCTGACCGCGAAGGAACTCGCCGACGCGGCGGCGATCGTGCTCGATCCGCCCTATGCCGGCGCGGCCGCGCAGATACCGGGGATTGCCGCGTCCGGCGTGCCGGTGGTCATCTATGTGAGCTGCAACCCGGCGGCGCTCGCCCGGGATGCGCGGATGTTGCGCGAGGCCGGGTACGAACTCGCCCAGGCGACGCCGATCGACCAGTTCCTGTGGTCGGGGCGGGTGGAGAGCGTGGTGGTGTTCCGGCGGCGGAAGGTGCGTAGCGTGCGGTGGTGACACTCTCAGGGGGCGCTGCCCCCTGAAACCCCCACCAAAGGGCCAAGCCCTTTGGAAACCCTTCAACTTGCGGGGGGCTGGGGC
>DATJWY010000258.1:0-13083 GCA_035500775.1 Acetobacteraceae bacterium | reverse complement strand
TAAGGCTACGCCTTTGGCGGGGTCCAGGGGCAGAGCCCCTGGCCTTGCTTATCCCAGGGCGCGGCCGTCGCGTTCAGGCGGCCTTGGCCATCGGCATGCCCGTGAGCATCATGCCGCCGCACATCATCATGCACGGCATGCCCATGCCCATCATGGACATCATCCGCTCGCAGCAGGCCTTGAACATCTCGGCCATGCCTTCCATGGGCATCATCGTGCACATCATGGCGCCGTCACTGCCCATTTCGCAGGTCATGCGACACATCATCATGGGCATCGGCATCATACCCATCTGAGGCATCATACCCGTCTGCGGCATCATGCCGCCCATCATCGGCATGCCCATCATATGGGGCATCATCCCACCCATCATATGGGGCATCATTCCACCCATCATGGGCATCGGCATCATGCCCCCCATCATCGGCGTCGCTGCGGTCGCACTCATGGTACTACTCCAATCCGAGGCGCCGGGCGGGTGTGCCCGGCCATCCCCGAAACCCTGCGCCGGCCGGCGCAGGGTCTCAAGCGAACGGTCGGGGAGCGGCGATGTTTCCTCCGTTTTAACGGAGGGCCTGCCGGTCTGGCAGGCGAGGCGTCCGCCTTGTTCAACGCCCATCCGTTTTGACGGATGGCAGGGGGCGCGGCTCTTGGCCTGACGCCCCCGCCGCCGCGCTACTCCGCCGCTTCCGCCGTCTCCGCCCGCTTTCCCGGCCGCTTGGCCCGCAGCCGGCGGATGCGGCGCACATCCGCGTCCAGCACGCGGAATTCGAGGCCGGAGGCGTGGCTGATGACCTCGCCCCGCGCCGGCACCCGTCCGGCCAGGGTGAAGACGAGGCCGCCGACCGTGTCGATATCCGCCTCGCGCTCCTCCTCGGTCAGCACCGATCCGAGCCGCTTCTCGAATTCCTCGACCGGCAGGCGGGCGTCGATATCCAGCGTCCCGTCCGGGCGCTCGGTCAGCAGCGGGCCCTCGGGCTCGTCATGCTCGTCCGAGATGTCGCCGACGATGGTCTCGACCAGATCCTCGATCGTCACCAGCCCATCGATGCCGCCATATTCATCGACCACCAGGGCGAGATGCATGCGGGACTGGCGCATCTGGAGCAGCAGGTCGAGCACCGGAACCTGCGGCGCCACCATCAGCGGCTTGCGCAGCAGGGCGGTGAGCTGGAACTGCTCCGGCCGGCCGACATAGCCGAACACGTCCTTGATGTGGACCATGCCGACGATGTCGTCGAGCTGCTCGTGATAGACCGGCAGGCGGGAATGCCCTTCGCGGCGGATCTGATCGAGCGCCTGGTCCAGCGTCACATCGACCGGCATGGCGATGATATCGGCGCGGGGGACCATGACGTCGTCGGCGGTGGTGCCGCGCAGGCGCAGCACGTTGGCGATCAGCGCCCGCTCCTGGCGGTCCAGCCCCGGCGGCGTGCCGGGGGCGTGCGGCGTCTCGGCGGCTTCCTGCACCAGCTCGGCGATCGATTCGCGAACGCCCTGCTCCGGGGAGCGACGGCGGGCGCGGCTGCCGAGCGCGCTCGATAGACGGGTTAGCAGCGTGGGGGAGGAGACGCTCATCGGCGTTTCCACGGGTTGGGCACGCCGAGCCGGCTCAGGATGCGGGCCTCCGCCATTTCCATGCGCCGCGCTTCTCCGGCCGCGTGGTGATCGTGGCCGCGCAGGTGCAGAGCGCCGTGTACGACGAGATGCGCGAGGTGGTCGCGCACGCTCTTCCCGGCGGCCGCCGCCTCGCGCCGCACCGTATCGAGCGCGACCACGATATCGCCGCCCGGCATGCCGGGCGGCGGTTCGAAGGTCAGCACGTTGGTTGGCTTGTTGCGGCCGCGATGCCGGGCGTTGAGCCGCCGCACCTCGGTATCGTCCGTCAGCACCACCACAGCGGCGCCGCCACCGGCGAGCGCCGCGCGTATGGCCAGGACCTCCGCACGCGGCACGAACCGGCGCCAGCGCCGGTCGTGCACCATGATTTCGGGGGCGAGTAACGCCTCCTCAAAGAACCCCGCCTCGGCGGGGCTCCGACTACTTCGCGGTTCCATCATTCTCCCGGCGTGCGCGACTGCGGGAGGTTTCCCGCTCTGCCGCCGCTCTTTGATCATACGCGTCCACGATACGCCCGACCAGCGGATGCCTCACCACGTCACGGCTCTCGAAGCGCGTGACGGCGATGCCCTGCACCCCCTCCAGCGTGTCGATCGCCTCGCGCAGGCCGGACGGCGAGCCATGGGGCAGGTCGATCTGGGTCAGGTCGCCGGTGATCACCATGCGTGTGCCTTCGCCCATGCGGGTCAGCACCATCTTCATCTGCGCCGGCGTGGTGTTCTGCGCCTCGTCCAGGATGACGAAGGCATGGCTCAGCGTCCGGCCGCGCATGAAGGCGAGGGGCGCCACCTCGATCTCGCCGCTGCCCATGCGCCGCAGCACCTGGTCGCCCGGCAGCATGTCGTGCAGCGCGTCGTAGAGCGGGCGGAGATAGGGGTCGATCTTCTCCTTCAGGTCCCCGGGCAGGAAGCCGAGGCGCTCGCCGGCCTCGACGGCCGGGCGGGAGAGGATGATCCGGTCCACCCGCCCGGCGAGCAGCATGGCGACGGCCTGTGCCACGGCGAGATAGGTCTTGCCGGTGCCGGCGGGGCCGAGGGCGAAGACCATCTCGTGCCGCGTCAGCATGTCCATGTAGGTCGCCTGGCCCGGCGTGCGCGGGCCGACGGCGCCGCGGCGGGTGCGGATCGCCGGCAGGTCGGAAAGTGGCAGGCGGGGCTCGCCCTCGCCATCCGCCATGCGGATCGCCGCGTCCACATCGCCCGCCTGCACGCTCTCGCCGCGCTCCAGCCGTTTGTAGAGCCCGGTGAGCGCCGTCTGCGCCGCTTCGATCCGCGTCGGCTCGCCCGAGATCGCGACCCGGTTGCCGCGGCAGGAGAGGCGCACGCCGAACCCCTGCTCGATGCGGACCAGATGCCGGTCATGGTCGCCGAACAGCAGCGGCAGCAGGGAGTTGTCGTTGAACTGCAAGGTGACGGCCTTGCCGAGCGTGGGGGGCGGCGCAGCCGGGGCGGGGGCCAGGTGTGTCAAGCGGGGGCTATCTCCTGAGCGAGGGTTCCTGAGAGAGAATTGGTGTGGGCGGTCTCGATCGTCACCGGCACTTCCCGTCCGATCAGCGAGTCCGGTCCGGTCAGGTGGACGGGCTGCAGGAAGGGGGAGCGGCCGGCGATCTGGCCGGGATGCCGGCCCGGCCCGGTGAACAGCACCGGCAGGCGACGGCCGACGCAGGCGGCGTTGAACGCCGTCTGCTGGTCCCGGAGCAGCGCCTGCAACTCCTGCAGGCGCGCGTCCTTCTCCGCCTCGGGCACCTGCGCCGGGGCGCCGGCGGCGGGGGTTCCGGGACGGGGCGAGTATTTGAAGCTGAAGGCCTGGGCGAAGCCGACGGCGCGGATCAGGTCGAGCGTGGCGGCGAAATCCTCCGCCGTCTCGCCCGGATGGCCGACGATGAAATCCGAGGACAGGGCGATATCCGGCCGCGCCGCGCGCAGGCGCTCGATCAGACGGAGATAATCGGCGGCGGTATGCTTGCGGTTCATCGCCGCGAGCACCCGGTCGGAGCCCGATTGCACCGGCAGATGCAGGAAGGGCATCAGCGCCGGAACCTCGGCATGGGCGGCGATGAGGTCGTCATCCATGTCGCGCGGATGGGAGGTGGTGTAGCGGAGGCGGAGCAGGCCGGGGATCTCCGCCAGCTCCCGCAGCAGCCGGCCGAGTCCCCAATCGCCCCCCGCCGGCGCCTCGCCGCGCCAGGCATTCACGTTCTGGCCGAGAAGGGTGATCTCGCGCGCCCCGCCCGCGACCAGGCGGCGGGCCTCGGCGAGCACCGAGGCGGCCGGCCGGCTGTATTCGGCGCCGCGCGTGTAGGGGACGACGCAGAAGGAACAGAATTTGTCGCAGCCTTCCTGGATGCTGAGGAAGGCGGTGAGGCCGCCCGGGGTCTGCGGCGCGGCGTCATCGGGCAGGAAGTCGAATTTCGGCTCGGCGGGGAACTCCGTCTCGATCACCGCGCCGGCGGCGCGGCTGGCGCGCGCCACCATTTCCGGCAGGCGATGATAGGTCTGCGGTCCGAGCACGATGTCCACATAGGGAGCGCGGGCGAGGATTTCCGCCCCCTCCGCCTGCGCGACGCAGCCGGCGACGGCGATGATGGTGCCCTGTCCCCCGGCGGCGCGCGCTTCCTTGACCACGCGCAGGCGGCCAAGCTCGGAGAACACCTTTTCCGCCGCGCGGTCGCGGATATGGCAGGTGTTGAGGATGATCATGTCGGCGGCGTCCGGCGCCGCCACCGGGGCGTAGCCGAGCGGCGCCAGGACATCCGCCATGCGGGCGCTGTCATACACGTTCATCTGGCAGCCCCAGGTGATGACGTGCAGGCGCTTCGTGTTCGGGCGGGGTTCCGCCTGTTGGGGCGAGGTGTCCTCGGGACGCGACAGGGACAAGGATTCAGACATCAGCGGCAGACTTCCACCCGCGGCCGCCGGCCAAGTCCGGCGGGCAAGCAGGGAGAAATCGGGTTGTCCGCCAGGCGCGTCAACCGTCCAGGACGCCGAGTGGAGGCTGGATGCGAATCTCTATACCCTCCGGTTCTCAACCTTAGTTTCGCCGATCGGACGGTGGGGCTGTCAAGCGAAAGCAGTATCACCCACCGGCACGGGGAAGGAGCCGGGCGCCGGCCGCGCCGGGCGGTTCTGCCGCAGCGCCGCCGCGCCGTTCGCCACAGCGGTCCAGGCGGCCTGGGAGAGCGCCTTGCGCGAGGCGAACTCGGCCGGGTCCAGCGGCGTGTGCAGCAGCAGGGTGGCGCGCATGCCGCGCCATTGCGCGAGGTGCCAGAAATGCGGGGCGAGCGCCATGTCGCCGTACCAGGCGAAGACCGGGCGGCTGGCGCGGCCGACGGGCAGGCCGGCCAGCCGGTCATAGACCAGCGAGACCGGCTGGATCAGCGGCCGCGGCTCGCCCTCGGCGATGGCGAAGAACGGGGAGAAGAAGGGCAGGACGCGGGAACCGTCCGAGCTTGTGCCCTCCGGGAACAGGATCAGGTTGTCGCCCTGGGCGAGTCGCGCCTGCATCTCCTGCCGTTCCCGCCCGGTGGTCGCGCGCTGACGGCTGACGAAGAGGGTGCGGCCCAGGCGGGCGATGGTGCTGACCAGCGGCCAGTTCGCGACATCGCTCTTGGCGACGAAGCAGGCATCGAGCCGGCCGCCGATGGCCGGAATGTCGAGCCAGGAGGAATGGTTGGAGACGAACACCACCGGGCGGCCGCGGCCGCTGGCGGGCTGGCCGATGACGCGCACCTCCAGCCCGAGGATGCGGCAGACCATGGCCCAGTAGACCCTTGCCATCACGACCTTGCCGCGCCCCGGCAGCACCAGCATCAGCGCCTGGGCGATGATGGCGAGCGGGGTCCAGAGCAGCACCCCGAGCATGCGGATCACCGCCCGGATGCGGCGCAGGACCTGCCGCTGCGTGGGCACCCAGGCGCTATCCCCCTCGCCACTGAAGCGGGGGATGAGCGATCGTTCGGCGGAAGCCCGGCGCAGCCGGCGGGGAATGGCCTGCATGACGGGAGCCATTATCAAGGGGAATGCGACGGGATGATGACCGCGAGATGACGGTTGTGGGAAGCCCGTTTCGCCGGGGCGTGTCCGCGCTCGCAACGGGGGGCGGCGACACGAAACCGGAGGGGCTGGCCAGCCGTCACGGCCTGCTTGAAGGGCCGGAAACGGTCGAGAATTTGGGGGTCATGAAACGCGGCCCTGGTTTGCCGCGACCGATTCGCGTCCGGCCAGAGGGGAGGCCGGTCTTGAGGCTGCGCTGCCTCGAACCCGGATCGTCCGTCAGGGGGGACAGCCCTGGGCCGGCGATTCCGCATAACGCAAAAAGCCCGCCCGCGGACCCCGGAGCGCATTGGCGATGTCCGGGGCCGTCGCGGTGGGTCGAAGAGGGCTTAGAAGCCCTCACGCTCCAGCCGCTTGCGCTCCAGCTTGCGCGCCCGGCGAACCGCCTCGGCGGCCTCGCGCGCCTTCCGCTCGGAGGGCTTCTCGTAGTGCCGGCGCAGCTTCATCTCCCGGAAGATACCTTCCCGCTGCATCTTCTTCTTGAGCGCCTTCAGCGCCTGATCGACATTGTTGTCGCGGACGAGAACTTGCACCTGGCCGCCTTCTCCTCTCGAACCTCGCCGCACCCGGACCATCCGGGGCGTGCGTCAACCCTTCCCGTTCGGCTTTCACCGCGGAGGCGGCGCCTATATCATGGCTCGCAGCCGAAGCGAAACCTCTTTTGCCGAAGAGGCGCCGGAACGCGCCCGCATTGGCCGGAGCGCTCGGTGCGGTAACGCGGATTTGCCGGAAAGGACGCAATGGCCATCCTCAAGATCGCTCGCATGGGCCACCCCGTGCTGACGCAGCGCGCCGAACCGGTATCCGACCCCGGCGCCCCGGAAATCCGCCGCCTGGTCGCGGACATGATCGAGACCATGGAGGACGCGCCCGGAGTCGGCCTCGCCGCGCCGCAGGTCCACGCGCCGCTGCGCCTGTTCGTGTTTCGCGTGCCGGGCGAGCGCAGCGCCGGGCCGGACGACACGCCGGTCGGCCCCACCGTCGTCATCAACCCCACGCTGGAGCCGGTGGGCGAGGAGACGGTGCTGTGCTGGGAGGGCTGCCTCTCCATCCCGGGCTTGCGCGCCGCCGTGCCGCGCTTCATGAGGGTGCGCTATACGGGGGTGGATTGCGACGGCAACCCGGTCGGCGGCGAGGTCGGCGGCTTCCACGCCAACGTGGTGCAGCATGAATACGACCATCTGGACGGGATTCTCTATCCGATGCGCGTGACCGATTTCCGCCTGTTCGGTTTCACCGAGGAGATGATGCGCCATCCGCCGCGCCCGGGAGCGCAGGCATGATCGCGCCGCCGGAACGGAGCCAGGAGCGGGACGCGGCGCTCGACGCCCTGCTGCCGCTCGTCCCCGCCGAGGGCTGGACCGTGCGGGCGCTGCTCCACGCCGCCGGGCCGGATGCCGATCTGCTGTTTCCCCGCGGCACCGCGGACGTGATCGAGGCCTATATCGACCTCGCCGATCGCCGCATGGCGGAGGCGGCGCCGGCGGACTGGTCCGGCGTGCGCCTGCCTGACCGGGTGCGTGCCCTGATCGCTCTGCGACTCGCCGCGGCGCGGCCGCACAAGGAAGCGGTGCGGCGCGCCGTCGCCTGGCTGGCCTTGCCGGGACACGCGGTGCTCGCGGCGCGCTGCACGGCGCGGACGGTGGACGCGATCTGGTACGCCGCCGGCGACCGCGCGGCCGATTTCAGCTGGTACACCAAGCGGGCGATCCTCGCCTCGGTCTACACGGCGACGCTGCTTTACTGGCTGCGCGACGACAGCGAGGAGGATGAGGCGACGCTCGCTTTCCTCGACCGGCGACTGGCTGATGTCGGGCGGATCGGGCGGCTGCGGCGGCGACTCGACGCGCGTTGCAGGGCGGTGGCGGCGGCCTGATTCCAACGGCTCTGCGCGCTGACTCAATTCAAGGCGAGGGAAAGCCCCTGGTCTTAAAAGGGTCAAAGCGTCAGCCGATTGGTATGAATGCCGGCTGAGAGCGAGCCGCTTCATCATCCAGACTGATCTCAGTCTGGCCGGTGTTGCCGGGACACCTCGCGGAAAGTTTCCCCCAAGGTGAGACGGGCGAGCGGCATAATCCCTCCGCCGCCTCTTATGGCGCGCTGCCGATCATTCATAGGCTACGGGCCGTGCTTGCCGTGAGCGGTACGCCGCTTGGCGCGTGAGCGCGACAGGCAGGCCAACAGGGTCGATGCCGCGGGCAAGACTGTCTCGGGCGTGGATTCGGATTTGCGGCATGACGCGCGTGCCCGGCGGGTCTTACGCCCGTGGTGCCGGCCGGGGTTGCGGGCATCGTTCCTCGATCGTGGCGGAGCCAGGACGATGGCGCATTCCCAGGCACAAGAAACCCGCTCCATCATCACCCGCGATGGCTTGCAGGCGCTCCTCGATGCCCTGGCGGCCCAGGAGTATGACGTGCTCGGGCCGCGCGTCACCGAGGGTGCGATCATCTATGACCGGGTGAGGGACGTCCGGGATCTGCCGGCCGGCTGGACCGATCGCCAGGACGCCGGCCGGTACGTCCTTGAGAAACGGACCGATGACGCGCTCTTCGGTTTCGCCGTCGGCCCTCAATCCTGGAAGCGCTTCCTGCAGCCGCCGGTGGAGACGCTCTGGACGGCCAGAGCGGATAACGATGGCTTCAAGATAGAGAAGGCGGAGGATGCGCCCCGCCGGTTGGCCTTCATCGGGGTGCGCGCGTGCGAGCTTCACGCGATCGCGATCCAGGATCGGGTCTTCTGTGGCGGGCCTTACACGGATGAGGCCTATGCGAGGCGCAGGCGCGATGTCTTCCTCATCGCTGTCAATTGCGGGCAGGCGGGTGGCACCTGCTTCTGCGTATCCATGCGAACGGGCCCGAAGGCGGAGTCGGGGTTCGATCTCGCCCTGACCGAGCTGATCGACGCGCGCAGGCACGAATTCCTGGTGGAGATCGGAAGCGATGCCGGTGCCGAGTTGCTGCGCGCCGTGCCGCATCGGGCGGCCGCCGAGGCCGACATTGCCGCGGCCGAGGCCGTGGTGGCTCGGACGGAGAGCCAGATGGGCCGCCACATGGAGACCGATGGGCTGAAGGAGCTGCTTCAGTCCAATCTCAACCATCCGCGCTGGGATGATGTCGCGGAACGCTGTCTCACCTGCGGTAACTGCACGATGGTGTGCCCGACCTGCTTCTGCACGACGGTCGAGGATCACAGCGATCTGACTGGGACATTCGCGGAGCGTGTCCGCAAATGGGACTCGTGCTTCACCATGGATTTCTCGTACATCCATGGCGGCAGCGTGCGAAAGACGGCGCGATCGCGCTACCGGCAATGGATAACGCATAAGCTCGCGACCTGGATCGATCAGTTCGGCACGTCCGGGTGCGTCGGGTGCGGCCGCTGCATCACCTGGTGCCCGGTCGGCATCGACATCACGGCGGAGGCGGCCGCCATCCGCTCGTCTACCGCAGCGGCGCCCGGAGGAAAATCGGATGGAGACGATTGAGCACCTCCTGCGGGAGCATCCGTTCTTCGCCGGCTTTCCCGCCGGGTATCTCCAACTCGTGACCGGCTGCGCCCGCAATCATCGCTTCGATGCCGGGCAATATCTTTTCCGCGAGGGCGAGCCGGCGAACGAGTTCTTCCTGATCCGGCATGGGAAAGTGGCCCTCGAGATCGTGCAGCCGGGGCAGGCGCCGGTCGTCTTCGCGACGCTCGATGCAGGCGAGATCGTCGGCGCGTCCTGGCTCGTCCCGCCCTATCGCTGGAGTTTCGATGCCCGGGCGATGGAATTGACCCGGGCGGTCGGGATCGATGCCGCATGCCTGCGCGGCAAGTGCGAGGCGGATCATGACCTCGGCTATGAGATGATGAAGCGCTTCCTGCCGGTTATAATCAATCGGCTGCAGGCCACGCGTCTTCAGATTCTCGATGTGTACGGCAGGCGTTGACATGGCGGCGGCATCGGGCAGCGATCCCTTCATCCCGGCGCTCTACCGCGTCGCGCGGGTGCGGCGCGAGTTTGCCGATGCGGTGACGCTGGACGTCGCGCCGCTCACGGGCAAGCGGCCAGCGTTCGATGCCGGGCAGTTCAACATGCTCTATGTCTTCGGTGTCGGAGAAGTGGCGATCAGCATCAGCGGGGACCCGGGCAAGGACGATGTCTTCGTCCATACGGTCCGCGCTGTCGGCGCGGTGAGCAGGGTGATCGCGCAGCTTGAACCGGGCCGGATGATTGGCCTGCGCGGGCCCTTCGGTCCCGCCTGGCCGGTTGCCGCCGCGACCGGATCGGATGTGGTCATCGTCGCGGGCGGTTTTGGGCTCGCGCCCTTGCGCCCGGCGATCTACGGGATTCTCGCGGAGCGGCATCGGTACGGCCGCATCGCCATTCTGTACGGAAGCCGCCATCCGGCCGAGCTTCTCTTTCGAAGCGAGCTGGAAGAATGGCGCCGGCTTCACGATGTGCAGGTCGAGGTGACGGTTGATCATGCGGGCGCCGACTGGCGCGGGCATGTCGGCGTGGTGCCCGCGCTGATCTCGCGCGCGGCCTTCGATCCGCGAGAGACCATCGCGATCCTGTGCGGTCCGGAAGTGATGATGCGCTTCACCCTCGGCGCGCTGCGTAACGCCGGCGTCGCCGACGACCGGATCTATCTCTCGATGGAGCGGAACATGAAATGCGCGATTGGCCTGTGTGGCCACTGCCAGTTCGGCCCGTATTTCGTTTGCAAGGATGGGCCGGTGATGCGATTCGACCGGATCGCCGACATCTTTGCCATGCGCGAGATTTGAGATGGGCGCAGCGAACCGACCCAGGCTCGCGGTCTGGAAATTCGCGTCCTGCGACGGCTGCCAGCTCTCCCTGCTCGATTGCGAGGATGAGTTGCTGACGCTCGCCGGCGCGATCACGATCGCGAACTTTCCCGAGGCGTCGAGCGCGGTGGAGGAGGGGCCGTACGATCTTTCGCTGGTCGAGGGCTCGATCACGACGCCCCATGACGCCGCGCGCATCCTCGACGTCCGCCAGCAATCGAAGTGTCTCGTCACGATTGGCGCCTGCGCGACAGCGGGCGGCATTCAGGCGCTCCGCAACTTCGCCGATGTCGAGGACTACATCGCGGCGGTCTATGCCTCGCCCGCCTATATCAAGACCCTTGCCACCTCGACGCCGATCTCCGCCCATGTCGCGGTGGATTTCGAGTTGCGCGGCTGCCCGATCAACAAGGCGCAACTGCTCGAAGTGATTTCCGCCTTTCTCGCCGGGCGGCGGCCGCAGATCGCCGAGCACAGCGTCTGCATCGAGTGCAAGCGGCGCGGGACCGTCTGCGTGATGGTGCAGGGCACGCCCTGCCTCGGGCCGGTCACGCATGCTGGATGCGGCGCGATCTGTCCGGCCTACCGGCGCGGCTGCTATGGCTGCTACGGCCCAATGGAGACGCCGAACACGGCGGCGCTTGCCCGCGAATGGCAGGCCCTTGGTGCGCGGCCGGATGACATCCGGCGCGCCTTCCGCACGTTCAATGCCGCCGCCGAACCTTTCGCCAGGGAGAGCGCAGCGCATGGGGACTAAGACTCTCCGCGTCGATTACCTCACCCGCGTCGAGGGCGAGGGTGCGCTCGACCTGGATGTCAGCGACGGCAAGATCATCGCGGCGCGGCTCAATATCTTCGAGCCGCCGCGTTTCTTCGAGGCGCTGCTGCGCGGTCGCTCCTATGCCGAGATACCGGACATCGTGGCCCGGATCTGCGGCATCTGCCCCATCGCCTATCAGATGAGCGGGGTCCATGCGATCGAGGATGCGTTCGGGATCAAGGTCGGGGGGCAGCTTCGGGCGTTGCGGCGGCTCATTTATTGCGGCGAATGGATCGAGAGCCATGCGCTCCATGTGGTGATGCTGCACGCGCCGGATTTCCTCGGCTATCCGGATGCGATACGGATGGCGGCCGATCACGGCGATCGCGTCCGCGACGGCCTCGCCATCCGCAAAGCGGGCAACGCGCTGATGCGCATCCTGGGCGGGCGCGAGATCCACCCCGTCAATGTCAGGGTGGGCGGGTTCTACAGCCTGCCCAGCCGGACCGAACTGGCGCCGATCGCCGAAAGCCTTGAGCGGGCGCGCGATCTCGCCATTGGCCTGGTCGCCTGGGTGGCGGGATTCCCGTTTCCCGACTTCGAGCGGGACTATGAGTTCGTGGGCCTCCGGCATCCCGGGGAGTATCCGTTCAACGAAGGCCGGGTCGTCTCCAGCCGGGATATCGATATCTCCATCGCGGAGTACGAAACGGAGTTCGAGGAGCGGCAGGTCGCACACTCGACAGCGCTCCATTCCGTGGTGCGGCGCCGCGGGGCCTATCTCGTCGGACCGCTCGCGCGCTACGCGCTCAATTTCGACCGTCTGCCCGCATCCGTTCAGGCGCTCGCCCGCACGGCCGGGCTCGATGCGGTCTGCCGGAACCCGTTCCGGGGCATCGTCGTGCGGGCGGTGGAGATCCTCTATGCGTGCGAGGAGGCGTTGCGGCTGATCGCGGCGTACGAGCCGCCGGACATGGCGTCCGTGCCGGTCCAGCCGCGCGCCGCCGTGGGGTTCGGCTGCACGGAGGCCCCGCGCGGCATTTGCTGGCATCGCTATGAGTTCGACGAGGGGGGCTTGATCCGGACGGCGCGCATCGTGCCGCCGACCTCGCAGAACCAGCCGAGCATCGAGGCGGATCTGGCCGAGGTCGCCGCGGGCATTCTCGACCAGCCCGACGAGGTCATCCGTGACCGCTGCGAGCAGAGCATCCGGAATTACGATCCCTGCATCTCCTGCTCGACCCATTTCCTCAGGCTGTCGGTGCGGCGGACATGACGGGCGAGGACACTCGGAAGACGGCGGCACGCAGGGTTCTCGTTGTCGGGATCGGCAATCCCGAGCGTGGCGATGACGGTGTTGGCCCGGCGGTCGCGCACCGCCTGGCAGGCCGGTTACCCGGCGATGTCGGCCTCATCGTGCAGGGTGGCGACATGCTGTCGCTTCTTGGCGACTGGGCGGGCGTGGATGCCCTGGTCTGTGTGGACGCGGCAGTTTCCGGCGCGTCGCCTGGCCAGATACACCGGCTGGATCTCGCGGCTGACGAACTCCCGCGCGATCTCGCGCCTGTGTCGAGCCACGCCTTCGGGCTGCCGGAAGCCATCGCGCTCGCCCGCGCGCTCGGCGAGGCGCCGAGGCGCATCGTCATCTACGCCATCGAGGGGCGTTGCTTCGATGGTGGAGCGGCGATGAGTCCCGAGGCCGTGGCGGCAGCAGAGGCGGTCGCCGGGCACATCACCGCTGAAATCGCGCGACTCCGGCAGCCGGAACGGGAAACCGCCCAGGCATGAAACCGGTAACGGCTTATACCAACGGCCCTATTGATTGACCCATGCAAGGAAGCTGCGGGGCTCTGCCCCGCA
>DATJWY010000257.1:0-2100 GCA_035500775.1 Acetobacteraceae bacterium | reverse complement strand
GGCGTAGCCTTTGGAATCCATTACTTAAATGAGTGGGGGGTCTGGGGCCTCAAGGCCCCAGCGGGTCCAGGGCAGAGCCCTGGCCTTCCCCTTTTTCCGCGGCCTGTTAGCCCTGCGCGGTCTTCTGCACCGCCTCGAACTGCTTTTTCACCGGCTCGAAAGCCGAGGTGAACACGGCGGCGGTCAAAGTGGCAATGCGTTGGCTATCCGTCATGGCGGCCTCGACGACCTCCTTGATCAGCTTCTGCTGCAGTTCGAAGAACTCAGTCGGGTTCTTCACGGAGGAGAGCGCCTGGACCGCGGCGGCCATATTCTTGGCATTCTTGGCCGCCAGGTCCTGATACGCCTTGGTCAGTTCCTGAAAAGCAGCGCTGGAGGCATCGCCGCTTTCGGTCAGAACCTTGGTAGCGGTCTTGGTGATCTGCTCAACCGGGGGATTGGCCATGATCGTTAATCCTTGTCAAGTGAGATCTGGTTACGTGGGTAGTACTTTGGCGTTGCTGGACTGGCAAGTCGACATAGAACAAAGCAATGAACGGATGCATTCCGGCCACTAGCTAACGAACATGTGATCCTTGCGCCGTAACTGGCCGCAACTTGGCCACTTGCGACTTGGAAACTACTTAGATCCATACGGCTTTGCTACTGAATTCGTTCCCGGAGTGATGACGGATTTTGGTCCATCCATCGTTCCTCAACCCCTGGTCGTCCTGGCTTGCCCTCCAGTAGCCGCATCCGGATTGAAAGCGTGATTATTCCATATATCGGCGGGTCTGGGACCACTGATCCTACATGCGGCCGTACACCTGCGCGTGACGAGGTGCGGGGCAGAACCTCCGGCTTCACGGAAAAGCTCAATCACCTGGGCCGTTGGTGCGTTCCCGCGCGTCCGGCCGCTGCCCTGGAATGGTTTTCAGAAAAATGTATCATTACTAAGTCAGATTCATCATGTTTTTGTAACGGAGTGTCGTCTTTTTCATCATTCTGGCCGCGAATCATCTGGCCAAGCCGGACCGTGGGCGCTACGGTAACCCTTAAGAAAGGGGTGAAAGACGGAGCGCCGTCTGCCACGGCGGCGGATCTGCCCGGCACAAGGCCGACACCCTCCCGGATCAGTGTTCTGCAAGACGATCGCGCCATGTCCCACGCCTCCTGTCTCCTCCCTCGGCTCGCCCGGTGCCTCCTTCTCCTCGCGCCGTTGACCGCCTGCGCCGCCAGCCCGTCGGCCGGGCTGGATGGCGGCTGGCTCGGCACGATCACCCCGGTCGCCGGCACGTGTGACCCGGCCACCGATGCCTGGCTGCATGTCGATGACGGCGTCGCGCATTTCACCCCCGGCCTCGGCACCACGGAATTGACCGGCACCGCCACCGGGAATGCCGTGAATGCTGACGCTTTATTAACGGGAATGGATCGCCGCCCGTACCACTTGTCCTTCCGGGCGACCCTGACGGGTGACACGCTCGCCGGCACCTACCTGACCCCCCGCTGCCGCGCCACGGTCAGCCTCCGGCGCTCCGCGCGATAACCCCGCGCCGCGCCGCCCATGCCGCGCGCCCGTCTCCTCCCGCGCCGGCTCGCCGGTCGCGGCGCCTCTCGCCGGAAAGCCAGCCTGATGATGGCGCGCTTCGTCCTCGGCCTCGTCCTGGCCTTGCCGTTTCCGCGCGCCTGGGCGGCGCCGCCGCAGATCGAAACCGGCGCCCGCATCGTCCGCGGCACCTGCACACGCTGCCATGACGTCGAGGCCGATCCGCACCCGGCCCGGCCCCGCCCGGGCCAGCCGCCTGCCTTCGCCTGGATCGCCGCCACCCATCCGGACTATCTGGAGGGCGTGTTGCTCCGCCCGCCGCATGCGATGTGGCCGGTGACGATCCAGCCCGGCCAGCGCGACGCATTGCGCGCCTACTTCCACTCGCTCGGGCAACAATAATACCAACGGCCTTATACCAGCGGCCCTACTGATTGACCTTTTCAGCGAAGCAGCGGGGCTCTGCCCCGCGCCCTGTCACGCGCAGGCGTGCCTTCGCACGACGGGGGCAGCCCCTCCGCGGCCATTCCATCGGCCGTTCCGGCCGCTGGAACCTTGGGCCGCTCCGCCCT
>DATJWY010000256.1:0-3511 GCA_035500775.1 Acetobacteraceae bacterium | reverse complement strand
CGCCCCGCACATGCTCTACGTCACCAACAAGGACAAGCCGGGCTTCATCGGCCGCTTCGGCATGCTGCTGGCGGACGCGGGCGTGAACATCGCCACCTTCCACCTCGGCCGCGCCGCGGAGGGCGAGGATGCGATCTGCCTGGTCTCCACCGATGGCGAGACGCCGGAGGCGGTGCTGGCGCAGGTCCGCGCCCTGCCGCTGGTGATGCAGGCGACGACGCTGGCGTTCTGAGGCTTAGATTCCTCCGTTAAGCGGAAGGCCGGCGGGCGATGCCCTCCGGCCTTCTTTTTTTGACTATACGGTGGTGGAATGTGCCGCTGTCCGCGCAAGCCGGGACGCGGGCAATTCCATAACATTGAGTACATCAGGGCTGATTTGGTGCCGTGTCGATCTGGGTGACGACGATCCCCGCGACGATCAGCGCGATGCCGAGCCAGAAACCCGGACGCACCCGCTCGCCGAACACGAGCATCGAGGCGAGTGGCACCACCACGACGCCGAGCGCCATGTAGGGGTAGGCCCGGCTCAGCGGCACCCGCGAGAGGAGCCAGATCCATAGCAGCGTCGCCGCGCCATAGAGCGCTAAGGCCGCATAGAGCGCGGGGTTGGCAAGCACCCGCGTTACACCGGTCTCGAGCGGCACGCCGCGCAGGTCCAACCCCACTTTTTTGAACAAAAGCTGCCCGGCGGCCATCACCAGCGTGAAACCGAGCAGCGAGAGCATATTGGTCATGCCGTTTCGCCGGGGTTTGTCAGCAGCGGATGGATTGGCCGCTGCGGTACCGCCGCGATATCGTAGCCGAGGAATGAGAGCAGCAATTGCAGGCCAAGAATGACCGGTAGTGCTGCCAGCATCACGGTGCCCGAGGTCGTGACCACGCCGTGCGCCGCGTTGATGAGCCAGTGCCATAGCCCGAAGGTCGCGCCGAAGCCCAGCAGGGCGAGCCCGGCGATCAGCTCGGCCGAGGCGATCGAGAAGTCCCGCAGGAAATAATTGTAGATCAGCCGTTTGCCGAAATTACGCGCATGCCCCTTGAGAAAACGCGGTACGACACTGCCGATCCGCAGGTGGCTGGTCTCATCGGCATAGATGGCGGTCATGGGGATATCGAGGACCATGGCGCGGATTGTGCCCAGGCGGAACAGCATGTCGGATTCGAAGAAATAACGGGTTGATACCCGTTCGAGCGGCAAATGCGCCAGCAGCTTGGCATGGATGGCCGTATAGCCGTTGGTCGGGTCGAACAGGGGCCAGTAGCCGGAAGACAGCTTGGTCATGAAGGACAGCACGGCATTGCCGGCCAATCTTATGGGCGGCATCGCACGCACATCCTCCGGGTTAAAGAAGCGATTGCCCTTGGTGTAATCCGCCTGCCCGGCGAGGATGGGACGCACAAAACGCGGCAGCAGGCGCGGGTCCATCTGTCCGTCGCCGTCGATTTTCACGATCACGTCACAATGGTCGGCCAGCGCCGCCAGGTAGCCGGTGATGGTCGCCGCGCCGACGCCGCCATTGCATTCGCGCCGCACCACCCGGACGCGCGGATCGCGCGTGTGCGTTTCAACGAACGTGCCGGAGTTGTCCGGGCAGCAATCGTCGACCACATAGATGTTCGCGACCTCCGGTCCGATGGCGGCAATCACGTCGAGAATATGCGCCTTCACCCGGTAGCAGGGAATGACGACGGCAATCCTGGGGCTGGGCGGCGGGGAGGGCGACGCGCTGGTCATCTCACGGGCTCCGGAGTGGGAGAGGACTGGCTGCCCGCTCAACCAAAACGCGCAAGCACCAGGGCCGGCAGGGCGTGCGTGTCGTAGCAGGCGAGCAGTAGCGCGGGAAGGATCGAACCGGCCTCAATGAGCAGCAGTCCGCGCTGCCAAGCTGGCAACTGGCGAAGCTGGGCCGGAAGCCACGGCACGAGCAACGGCAGGAAGGGCACAAGCGGCAGGAAATAACGCCCCTGGACGCCGGAGATCACTGCGGCGCCCACCTGTGTCCAGGACAGATAAAGCGCGATATGGACGGCAATCACGCTGGCCGTCAGCAGCACGGCGACGAACAGCGCATCGCTCGCGCGCCATGGCTTGGCGTCCTGCGAGGTGCCGCAGGCCGCACCAGCCAGGGCGGCGGCAAGGGCAGCGGCCCAGGCGCGATATTCCCAGTGCGGGAGATCTAGGCTGAGCCAGCCCAGACGTCCGACGAATTCAGCCCACAGGCCCGGCGCTTGGCTTTGCATATATTCAAGCGGCAGGGTCAGGAAGAGATGTGGCGCGGCGAGTAGGACGCGAAGACCCTCATGCGTGTCCGCGGCGGTGAAAGTCTGGTTAGGATCACCATGCCAGAGCGGGCCGGGATGGTAGGGTGGCAGCATGTGCGGCACAAGTACCGTGTGGGCGACGAGGGCGACCCAGGCCAACGCCGGCAAGCCGCAAATCCCAAGTACGATCAGCCTTCGGGGCGCGTTGCGCGCGGCGATGGGCAGTCCGGCGGCGAAGAGCAGCAACCCGTAGGGCGGCTTGGTACACACCAGAATGGCGAGCAGGGCAGCGGCGATCCAGCGTGATTTCGGGTGGAGGGCGGGATCGCGCGTGAGCAGGGCGCCGGCAAGGGCAGCGAGCGCGATCAATTCACCGTCCTGGTTGAAGGAGGCGCCAAGCGCCAACGCCATGGGCAGCATGAGCAGATAAAAAAGTACCCCGCGCCCGGCCCGCGCGAGCAGCAGGGCGAGCGTGCCCATCGTGACATAGCTCAGCAGCATGGCCAGCCTGCCCGTGTAGAGCACCGCCAGGGGGCGAAGGCCGAGCGCCTTGCCGGTACCGATACCGATTATGCCAGGCAGATAGAGAAGGGGCGGGTAGATCACGCTCCCCGAAATCTGGGCGAAGACGGGCGGAGAGGCCCAGGGAATCGCGCGGGCCAGGGCAAGAGTTTGCGGGGTGACGACGCCGTTATGGCCGAGCGTCTCATAGAGGGAGGCGAGATAGAGCCCTTGGTCGATGTAAACGCCTGCCTGCATCGTGCCATTCACGATCATTTTTTGGCCGATGATCTGGCCATCCAGCAGCGAGGCGGCGCGGACGGCGTGCGAGGGCTCATCAGCCAGCTGACCCATGGGGGTGACGAGGACGAGCTGGCCGCCAGTGACGAGCGAAAGCAGCAGGAAGGCAACGGCAAGCCAGCGCCGCTCCGACAGGAAGCTGGGATCGAGCCGTCTGAATGGCTGCATGCCCCAGAACGGCTCGATCTTCATGTGTTAGGCGAGCATGGCGCGGATGGCAGCCAGCGCGGCGCTGGCCTGACCGGCATTGGGGCCGCCGGCCTGGGCCACGGCCTTGTTGCCGCCACCACCCTGGCCGCCCACGGCTGCCGCTGCGGCGCGGACGAGATCCACGGCGCTGTGCGGCAGGGGCTCGGACACGGCGACGACGATGGCGGCTTTCTGATCGGCGGTGGAGACGAGGGCGACGATGCCGGAGTCCAGGGTCTTCAGCAGATCGGTGGCGATGGGG
>DATJWY010000255.1:0-8613 GCA_035500775.1 Acetobacteraceae bacterium | reverse complement strand
CTCGGTCTCACTGGGGCCGGTTTTCATGTATTTCCGGCAATCAAGGTCAACACGGCACCCCCAACGGATGTGTTCGCCTTTTCAGCGCCACTGAAGATGATGCTGCATCCCAACGCCACTTTTTGGTTCTCAAATGTGGCGGGGATTTCGGTTTCAGGCTACCTGGTGAAGTTCACCGGTCCCTGACTGTCCTCTGTCAGTGAAGCGGCGGGGCGCTGCCCCGCACCCCGCTGGGGGCCGCGCCCCCAGACCCGCACACGTTTGGAATCATTCATGAAAAGGGGTCTGGGGTCAACGGCCCCAGCGGGTCCAGGGCGGAATGGCCACGGAGGGAGAGCCCTGGCCTTCCCTTCTGGCCGAACTACTCGACCAGCATCGGCCCGAGCGGCCGGCCGCCGAACAGATGCACGTGGAAATGCGGCACTTCCTGGCCGCCATTCACGCCCGTATTGGCGAGGACGCGATACCCCGGCTCCTCCACCCCCAGTTCCCGCGCCACGGCGCCGACCGCGCGGAAGAACCCGGCGATTTCCCCGGCGCTGCCGCGAGCGGTGAAATCCGCCAGCGAGACGAAGCGCGCCTTCGGGATCACCAGGACATGCACCGGCGCGCGCGGGTGGAGGTCGTGAAAGGCGAGCGCCCACTCATCCTCATAGACCTTCCGGCAGGGCAGTTCCCCGCGCAGGATGCGCGCGAACACGTTCTGGTCGTCGTACGGGTCGAGGCCGCTGACCGGCATGGCGTCTTCCTCCGTTCGTTCCGGCTGGATCAGGGGATTTTCTTCGTCTTCTCGCCGAGCGCAAGCGGCACGGGGCGCGACGCCTTCTCGGCGATGCCGCTCACGCCCTCGCGCTGCTGGAGCACCGACCACACCTCGGACGGATGCACCCCGGCATCAACCCAGACGACCATGAGATGATAGAGCACGTCCGCGCTCTCGGTGATCAGCGCCGGCTTGTTGCGCGCCACCGCCTCGATCACGCACTCGACCGCTTCCTCGCCGAATTTCTGCGCCACTTTCGGTGTGCCGCGCGCGAGCAGGCGGGCGGAATGGCTGACGGCCGGATCGGCGGTGCGCCGCTGCATCACCACCGCCCAGAGCCGGTCGAGGACCTCGGCCGTCGCGCCCGCCGGCACCGGAGGCGGCGGCGGGTCTACCCGCTTCAGGTCTTTCTTCTCGGCCTTCTCGGCCTTCTTGATGTCTTTCGCCACTGCCTCGCCCCCTCAGGCCGCAACCGCCGGGCGCGGCAAACGCACGGGAAGCCCCGCCGCGTGCAATGCCTGTTTTACCTCAGGAATAGTGAACGTCCCGAAATGGAACACGCTCGCCGCCAGCAGGCCGGTGGCGCCCGCGCGCGCGCCCTCCACGAAATGCTGCAACGTGCCCACCCCGCCGGAGGCGATCACCGGCACCGGCACCGCCGCGCACACCGCGCGCAGCAGGTCGAGGTCGAACCCCGCCCCGGTGCCGTCGCGATCCATGCTGGTCAGCAGGATCTCCCCGGCACCAAGCTCGGCCACCTGCTTGCACCAGGCCACCGCATCGAGCCCGGTCGGCTTGCGCCCGCCATGGGTGAACACCTCCCACCGCCCCGGCCCGGCGGCGCGCGCATCCACCGCCACCACGACGCACTGGCTGCCGAACTTGGTCGCCGCCTCGGAGACGAGCGCCGGGCGCGCCACCGCGGCGGAGTTCATGCTGCATTTATCGGCGCCCGCGAGCAGCAGGCGCCGCATGTCCTCGGTCGAGCGCACGCCGCCACCCACCGTCAGCGGCAGGAACACGCGCGAGGCGGTGCGGTGCACCACGTCCAGGATGGTGTCGCGCTGCTCGTGACTCGCGGTGATGTCGAGGAAGGTCAGCTCGTCGGCGCCGGCCGCGTCATACACCGCCGCCTGCTCCACCGGATCGCCGGCATCACGCAGGGAGACGAAGTTGACGCCCTTGACGACGCGACCGTCCTTCACGTCCAGGCAGGGGATGATACGCAGCTTGAGCACGGTTTGCCTCGCTGGGCGAATGGGCTGTCCAGGCCGGGGGCGCCGCCACCGCGCCCTGGCCCCCTGCACCGTGACCAGATCGGGTTATTGATCCGGTCTCAGTCCAGGGCATTGTTTTAAGAACGCGATTCACGCTTTCCGGCTGTCAGCCTCAAGCGGTCGCGCCCTGGCGTCAGGGAGCGTCGCGCTCCAGCACCGCCAGCGCCTCGGCCGGATCGAGGCGGCCGTCATACAGGGCACGGCCGACGATGACACCCTCGACGCCACGGCCGCCGCGCTCCGCCGCTTCCTTCAGCGCGATCAGGTCGGCGATGCCGCCGACGCCGCCGCTGGCGATGACCGGGGTGGCGAGCCGGGCGGCCAGCTCCAGCGTCTGCTCCAGATTGAGGCCGGAGAGCATGCCGTCACGGCCAATATCGGTGTAGATGATGGCGGCGGCGCCGGCATCCTCGAGTTGCAGCGCGAGATCGATCGCGCGGACGGTCGAGGTCTCGGCCCAGCCCTCGACGGCGACGAACCCGTCCCGCGCGTCGATGCCGACCGCGACCCGGCCCGGGAAGGCGCGGCACGCCTCCCGCACCAGGGCGGGGTTCTTCACCGCGGCGCTGCCGAGGATCACCCGCCGCACCCCTTCCTCCAGCCAGCGCTCGACGCCGGCCATGTCCCGGATCCCGCCGCCGAGCTGCACCGGCACGGTCGCGGCATCCAGGATCGCCCGCACGGCCGCCGCGTTCACCGGGTAGCCGGCGAAGGCGCCGTTGAGATCGACGACGTGCAGCCAGCGGCAACCGGCCTCCTGCCAGGCGCGGGCCTGCGCGCCAGGGTTGGCGGAATAGACGGTCGCATCCTCCATCGCGCCGCGGCGGAGACGCACGCAGGCGCCATCCTTGAGGTCGATCGCCGGATAGAGGGTCAGGGCTGGCATGGAGGTCTCACAACGATGCGGCCGGGCGGACAGCGCCACCCGGCCCGGTTTCCAAAGCCGCCCGGCGCATGCCGATGGCGGTGGCGGCTGATGATGGCGGATGGAAGCGCGCCGGCATCACGCCTTCGCTTCCTTCTGCAGCCGCTTGAAGAAATAAAGCCCACGCAGGGTCCGGCCACCGACGCGCGCATAGGCGGGATGGGTGCCCCAGCATTCATAGCCGAGCGATTCCAGCATGCGGATCGCCGCCTCCTGGGTCTCCCGCACATCCAGGTTCAGCACCTGGTAGCCGAGCGCCCGCGCGCCCTCCTCCACCCGCTGGACCATCATGCGGCCGAGACCGAAGCCGCGCGCATAGGGCGCGACATAGGCGTGCATCAGGGTGGCGGCGAAGGCCTGCGCCTCGTTGTTGCGCGAGGGCCGGACGAGCTGGGCCGATCCGACGATCACCCCGTCGGCGCGGGCGACGAACAACTCGCGCTCCGGCACCAGCAGCACGCCGCGGAAATACCGCTCCAGCGCCTGCATCCCCGGCGGGTTGACCCAGCCGAAGCCGCCGCCTTCCAGGATCGCGGCGTTGGTCGCCTCACACAGGGCATGCAGGTCGTCATCGCCGATCTCGCTGGCCCGTTCGACCGCGAGGGATGGCACCTGCCGGCGCGGGGCGGCATCGCCCCTCGGGGGCGTGGGAGGGATATCGCCCCGCGGGGGCGTGGTGATATCGCCCCTCGGAGACGTGGTGATATCGCTCCTCTGGAGCGTGGCGTCATCACCCCCCTGGATCACGGTGTCCACCGCAGGAAGTTGCCGAGCAGGCGCAAACCGACCTCCTGGCTCTTCTCGACATGGAATTGCGTACCGGCGCGGTTGCCCCGTGCCACGATGGCGGGCACGGGACCGCCGTAATCGGTGGTCGCCAGCACGTCGGCCTGATCATGCGCCCGCAGCGCGTAGCTGTGGACGAAATAGACGTGATCGCCGACCTCGAGCCCGTTCAGCAGAGGGTGCGCGCCGGGCACGAAATCGAGCGCGTTCCAGCCCATTTGCGGCAGGCGCAGCCCCGGGCCGGGCTGCATGCGGGCGATCTCGCCGCTGATCCAGCCGAAGCCGGGGGTGACCGCATGCTCCAGACCGCGCTCGGCCATCAGCTGCATGCCGACGCAGATGCCGAGGAACGGCGCGCCAGCGGCGGTGGCGGCGATGATCGCGTCGCGCAGGCCGGGGATGGCGGCGAGGCCATGGGCGCAATCCGCGAAGGCGCCCTGCCCCGGCAGCACGATCCGATCCGCCCG
Organism: Acetobacteraceae bacterium; assembly: GCA_035500775.1. Lineage (GTDB taxonomy): Bacteria > Pseudomonadota > Alphaproteobacteria > Acetobacterales > Acetobacteraceae > DATJWY01. The sequence continues at coordinate 4,395 of DATJWY010000255.1, read as the reverse complement.
GGCGACCGCGTCCGGGTCGTTCGTCACCACGACCTCGGCCGCGATCCCTTCCCGCCCGGCGGCGACCGCCACCGCGCGCGAGGCGGAGGCGAGGTTGCCGCTGCCGTAATCAATGACCGCGACGCGCATCATGCCCGCCCCGCCAGCGCCGGCAGCAGATCGGCCCGCGCGTCCAGCAGGCGCGAGAAGGCTGCGTCACGGTTCGCGGCCGCGACCACATGGGCGAGCGAGAAGCCGCGCCGGGAGAGGCCGAAGCGGCGCAGATCGTTACCGAACAGGCCGAACGCCAGCATGAGGGCGGCGGCGAGCGCCATGCGCCCCTCCCCCGCCGGCAGCGCTCCGACGGCGATCATGGCGGCGAACGCCAGGATGCCGGCGATCCAGGCGCGGTGCGCCAGCAGCCAGACCGGCCCGAGAAAGAACGCGCCCCAGGCGAAGCCCTCGCGCACCAACACCGGCGCCGCGCCCGCCCGCAGATGCGCGGTGTAGATCCTCAAAGCGCCCCCTTGGTGGACGGGATGGCCCCGGCGGCGCGCGGGTCCGGCTCCACCGCCATACGCAGCGCCCGCGCCACCGCCTTGAAGCAGGCTTCGGCGATGTGGTGCGTGTTGTGCCCGGCCCGCTGGCTGACATGCAGGGTCAGCTTCGCGTTGAAGGCGAAGGCGCGGAAGAATTCCTCGAACAACTCGGTGTCCATCTCCCCCACCTTGTCGCGCGGGAAGGCGACGTTCCAGGCCAGGAAGGGGCGGCCGGAAATGTCGATCGCGGCTTCCGCCAGCGCCTCGTCCATCGGCACCAGCGCCTGGCCGAAACGGCGTATGCCGCGCTTCTCGCCCAGCGCCTCGTCCACGGCGCGGCCGATGACAATGCCGACATCCTCGGTGGTGTGGTGGAAATCGATATGCAGATCGCCGGTCGCCTCGACATGCAGGTCAAGCAGCGCATGGCGCGCGAGCGCGGTCAGCATGTGGTCCAGGAAGCCGATGCCGGTGGCGATGCGCGCCTCCCCGGTACCGTCCAGGCAGAGCGAGACGGAGATATCGGTTTCCGACGTGGTGCGGGTCAGGGTCGCGACGCGGCGGGTCGGGGTCGCGACAATGGCGGAGGCGCTCATGCGGTTCTCACTAGGGCATTAGCGACCAAGGCGAAAGAGAGACGTGAGGAACGGGCCGGGCCGGCGGAGAACCGGCGCGTGCCATCCTGTTTCCGCTTGTTTCGCGCACCGCGAGGCCCATTATCCGGCGGTCATGCAGTCTCATAACACATCGGGGCACGACCCCATCGGGTGGCACGGCACCACCATCCTCTGCGTCCGCAAGGGCGGCGAGGTCGCCATGGCCGGTGACGGACAGGTGAGCCTCGGCCCGACCATCATCAAGGGCAACGCCCGCAAGGTGCGCCGCATCGGCGCCGGGGGATCGGTGCTGGCCGGCTTCGCCGGCGCCACCGCCGATGCCTTCACCTTGCTGGAGCGGCTCGAAGCCAAGCTCGAACGCTTTCCGAGCCAGCTCGAACGCGCCTGCGTGGAACTGGCCAAGGATTGGCGCACCGACCGCTACCTGCGCCGGCTGGAAGCGATGATGGCCGTCGCGGACCGCGAGCACAGCTACACCCTGACCGGCAATGGCGACGTGCTGGAGCCGGAGGACGGCATCATCGCGATCGGCTCGGGCGGCAATTACGCCCTTGCCGCGGCGCGGGCGCTGGTCGCGATCGAGGGGTTTTCCGCCGAGGATATCGCCCGCCGCGCCATGCGCATCGCCGGCGATATCTGCGTCTATACCAATCACCACCTGACGCTCGAACGCATCGGGGAAGCAGGCTGATGGACGTCCCCACCTACGCGCCGCGCGAGATCGTCGCGGAACTCGACCGTTTCATCGTCGGCCAGAACGACGCCAAGCGCGCCGTCGCCATCGCGCTGCGCAACCGCTGGCGGCGCGCCCGCCTCCCCGAGGGGCTGCGCGAGGAAGTGGTGCCGAAGAACATCCTGATGATCGGCCCCACCGGCTGCGGCAAGACCGAGATCGCCCGCCGGCTGGCGAAGCTCGCCCAGGCCCCGTTCCTCAAGGTGGAGGCGACCCGCTTCACCGAGGTCGGCTATGTCGGCCGCGACGTGGAGAGCATCGTCCGCGACCTGGTGGAAGTCAGCATCACCATGCTGCGCGAGACCAGCCGCAAGGAGGTGGAGGCGCGCGCGGCGGAAGCGGCGGAGGAGCGGCTGGTCAATGCCCTGGTCGGCGAGACCGCGAGCGCCGAGACCAAGAACAAGTTCCGCCGCATGCTGCGCGACGGCGAGCTGGAGGAGAAAGAGGTCGAGATCAGCGTGGCCGAGAGCGGCGGCGCGGCGGTCGGCCAGATCGACATGCCGGGCATGCCGCCGGCCCAGATGATCAATCTCGGCGAGATGATGAAGGGCATGTTCGGCGGACGGCATCAGCAGAAGCGGCTGCGCGTCTCCGCCGCCCGCCCGATTCTGCAGCGCGAGGAGGCGGACCGGTTGCTCGACAGCGAGAAGCTGACCCGCGACGCGCTGCGCCACGCCGAGAATAACGGCATCGTCTTCCTCGACGAGATCGACAAGGTCTGCGCCCGCAGCAGCGAGGGCGGATTCCGCGGCGGCGACGTCTCCCGCGAGGGGGTGCAGCGCGACCTGCTGCCGCTGATCGAGGGCACCACCGTCTCCACCAAACATGGGCCGGTCAAGACCGACCACATCCTGTTCATCGCCTCCGGCGCCTTCCACCTCGCCAAGCCCGCCGACCTGCTGCCCGAGCTGCAGGGCCGGCTGCCGATCCGGGTGGAACTCGCGCCGCTCTCGCGCGCCGATCTCCGGCGCATCCTCACCGAGCCCGAGCACTCGCTGCTGAAGCAATACACGGCGCTGATGCAGACCGAGCAGATGACACTCACCTTCGCCGACGACGCAGTGGACGCGCTGGCGGAGCTGGCGGCGGACATCAATGACCGGGTGGAGAATATCGGCGCCCGGCGCCTCGCGACGGTGCTGGAGCGGCTGCTAGAGGAGATCAGCTTCACCGCGAGCGACCGGCCCGGCGAGTCGGTGCAGGTGGACGCGGCCTATGTGCTCGAGAAGGTGGCGCCGCTGGCGCAGAAGGGGGATCTGAGCCGGTTTATTCTCTGACGAGGTGGCATCGGAACAACCAAAGGCCAGGGCTCTGCCCTGGCCCCGTCACGCGAGGCGTGCCTGCGCACGACGGGGCCTTGAGGCCCCAACCCCCAAGAATTTGACTTTCTTAAATTAATGACTCACGCTCGCGCCAGATGACGCGACGTGAATTTGACGCTGGCACTATAAAGCCAGGTTACGGTCCGGCATTTTCCGCCTTGAGTTCAAGTGACGCGACGCCAACGGCAACATTGAGGCCAATCTGGCCCTCCATACTGACTGGCTGCAACGTGAAATGGTGCCCGGACCCTCCGACGAGGACGTAGGCACCACCGCCGATGGCAACCGCGGCACTGCCGGTTACACCGGCATAATTGCCAGCCAGGGCGCCGGGGGCAATGATCGCCGTCGGCGCTAAGACGGCCCACACGATGACGCCGGAGTCCAGGTAACCAATATCGACACCGAACTTATTGATGGCGCCTGTGTAACTCTCGCTGAAGCCAGCCACCGGAGAATACTCGCATTTGATGGAGCGGAATGATCCGAAAATCAAACCCCATCCGCTGGACACGTTACATGTGAGAAAGCCAGCCTTTACGCCGCCTTCCCGGGCCGAGGCAGGGCTTCCGGTTACCGCACCGGCGGCAAGCAACGCGACGGCGGCAATCAGCCCACGATGACTCGCATTCATGAGAGCGGTTCCTAATTGCGCGAGAGGCGTCCTGTCCTGCCGGCCAATGGCTTCCACGCCCCCGCCGTATCAAAGGCGATGCCATGTTGATCCAAGTCAGCAACGCACCGGCAGAAAGACTGATAAGATGATCTGGTTACGCAATAATAAATTATAGTTACCAACATCGGCCGGCGCGTACGACCACAGGATACAAATTCGGTTAGGGGTTATTAAAAATAACCACCAAATCTTTTCATTTATTTTACAGAAAATTGTTCGACAGCATAATATTATCAATTCAATAATTTCTCCACGGGCCATAACTGTCCGTTTCGAAACAGTGCCCCGCACCAACTGCCTTATTGATCGACCTATCTGAAAGGCCAGGGGCTTTCCCTCCGTGGCCATTCCACCGCTCCTGCGGAGCGGCGGAACCTTCGGATATTGCTCTAATACCAACCCGCGGAAAGGCTGACCCTCTCCAGTCGGGCCAAGCCTTGCGGGGCAGGGTCCAGCACGGTCGGGATGGGTCAATGTCTTCGCGGGTTGGTATGACAGAGGCCCTTGCGCGAGTGGCGGACCGGCCCTG
>DATJWY010000254.1:0-6335 GCA_035500775.1 Acetobacteraceae bacterium | reverse complement strand
TTATGGGGGTCTGGGGCCTCAAGGCCCCAGCAGGGTCCAGGGGCAGAGCCCCTGGCCTTCCTTTTTATTCCCCTTGGCCCGCAGTGCGCGCCACGAACTGCTCCAGCCAATGGATCGTATAATCCCCCGCCTGGAATTCCGGGTCGTTCACGATGCGCTGATGGATCGGCAGCGTGGTCTTGATGCCGAGGATCGCGAATTCCTCGAGCGCCCGCCGCAGCCGGTTGATCGCCTCCGGCCGGCTCGGCGCGTGCACGATCAGCTTGGCGACCATGCTGTCATAGTAAGGCGGCACCATGTAGCCGGCATACAGCGCCGAATCGACGCGCACCCCCAGCCCGCCCGGCGGGTGAAACACCGAAACCCGGCCCGGCGTCGGCAGGAAGGTTTGCGGGTCCTCGGCATTCACCCGGCACTCGATGGCGTGGCCGCTGAACTTCACATCCTCCTGGGCGTAGCCGAGCTTCTGGCCAGCGGCGATGCGGATCTGCTCGCGCACCAGATCGACGCCGCAGACCATCTCCGTCACCGGATGCTCCACCTGCAGGCGGGTGTTCATCTCGATGAAGGCGAACTGCCCGTCCTGGTAGAGGAATTCCAGTGTTCCGGCATTGCGGTAGCCGAGCTTCTTCAGCGCGCTGGTGGCGGTGGCGCCGATCGCGTCCCGCTGCGCGGCCGTCAGCGCCGGGGAGCCGGCCTCCTCCAGCAGCTTCTGGTGCCGCCGCTGCAGGCTGCAATCGCGCTCGCCGAAATGCACCACGTTGCCGTACGCGTCGGCCAGGATCTGCAGCTCGATGTGGCGCGGCCGGTCGAGGTACTTCTCCATATAGACTTCGTCATTGCCGAAGGCGGCCTTCGCCTCGGCGCGGGCGACGCGCCAGGCCTCCTCCAGCTCATCCGCGCTGCGCGCCACCTTCATGCCGCGCCCGCCGCCGCCGGCCGCCGCCTTGATCAGCACCGGATAGCCGATGCGCCCGGCGACCCGCCGCGCCTCGTCCAGATCCGGCAATGCCCCGTCCGACCCCGGCACCAGCGGCACGCCGAGCGAGGCCATCGCGGTCTTGGCGGCGATCTTGTCGCCCATCATGCGGATATGCTCGGGCGACGGACCGATGAAGGTCAGGCCGTGCGCCTCCACCATCTCGGCGAAATTGGCGTTCTCGGAGAGGAAGCCGTAGCCGGGATGGATGGCATCCGCCCCCGTGACCGCGGCGGCGGAGAGGATGGAGGCGACGTTCAGGTAGCTGTCCCGCGCCGAAGGCGGGCCGATGCACACGCTCTCGTCGGACAGGCGGACATGCATCGCCTCGGCATCCGCCGTGGAATGCACGGCGACCGTGCGGATGCCTAGCTCACGGCAGGCACGCTGCACCCGGAGCGCGATCTCGCCGCGGTTGGCGATCAGGATCTTCTCGAACATCGCTGCCCGTCCTTGAGCTGTATCGGGGGAAGGGGCACCGCCCCCACTATCCGGGACCGGCGCCGCGCGGACACCCCGCGCGAGCGCGCCGGGTCGTCCGCCGGCCCTGTCTCCTTGATCCACGGTCCGCCGGGTGCATGCCCGGCGCGGCCTTGGGGGCTGGTTACTCGATCACCATCAGCACTTCGCCGTACTCGACCGGCGCCCCCGAGCTGACCAGCAGGCGGGAAACGGTGCCGGAGCGCGGCGCCTTGATCTGGTTGAAGGTCTTCATCGCCTCGATCAGCATCAGGGTCTGACCGGCATTGACGCTCTGCCCCACGGAGACGAAGGGCGGGGCGCCGGGTTCCGGCGCCAGATAGGCAACGCCCACCATCGGGCTCTTCACCGCGCCGGGGTGCTGGGCGAGATCGGCGGCGGCCTCGGCCGGCGCGGCGGCGGCCGGCGCAGCGGCGGGCGCGACCGCCAGGGCGGCGGCGGGCACGGCGGCCTGAACCGGCGCCGGTGCGCGCACCACGCGCACCCGGCTGTCCTTCTCCGCGATCTCGATCTCGGTCAGCCCGGTCTCGGTCAGGATCTGCGCGAGCGCGCGTATGGCGTCCGCATCCACGGGCAGGCGGCTCATTGATTGTCCTCGTCAAGAATCAGTTCGGCGAGCGCTGTCAGGGCCAGCGCGTAGCCCTTGATGCCAAGGCCGCAGATCACCCCGGTCGCCGCCGACGATGTCAGCGTGTGGTGCCGGAAGGCCTCGCGGCGGTGGATATTGGAGATGTGCACCTCGATCACCGGCAGTTCCGCCGAGAGCAGCGCGTCCAGCAGCGCCACCGAGGTGTGGCCGTACCCGGCCGGGTTGATGACGATGCCATGCGCCCGCTCCCGGCACTCCTGCACCCAGGAGATGAGCTGGCCTTCGTGATTGGTCTGGCGGAACTCGATCGCGAGGTCGAGCGCCTCCGCCGTCTCGGCGCAGAGCTGCTCCACATCGCCGAGCGTCGCCCGGCCGTATATGTCCGGCTCACGCAGACCAAGCATGTTGAGGTTGGGACCGTTGAGGACGGCAATGAGTGGCAAGGCCATGATGCCGCGGGCCGTAGCATGGCGCTCCGCTTCCGTCCAAGCGGTGAGGCGGCAGAAATGCATTTTTTCCGCCTCTGATGTCGCATGGCCGCATTGACAGGCGCTCGGAGCCGGCAGACTGTCGGCACTTTCCGAGGGGAGCCCTGGCAGGGGGCTGAGAGTCCGCCGGTCCGGGGCATCCGGGCGCGCGGTGACCCTGAACCTGATCCGGATCATGCCGGCGGAGGGACGGGAGCATGCCAGACGATTCGCCGCACGCACGCATCGGCCTCACCCTGAACGGGGAAAGCCGCGCTCTGCCCGCCCCGCTCACCGTGGCCGGCCTGATCGGCCAGCTCGGCCTGCCGCTCGCCAAGATCGCGGTGGAGCGGAACGGCGAGATCGTGCCGCGCTCGCAACACGCGACGACCTGGCTCGCCGACGGTGACCGGCTGGAAATCGTGCACTTCATCGGCGGAGGCTGACCCCCCATGACCGAGACCACCGCCCCAACCACGCCCCCCCTGGCCGGGACCGCTCTCCCGGCGGATGACGACAGCTGGCTGCTCGCCGGCCGGCGCTTCCGCTCGCGCCTGATCGTCGGCACCGGCAAATACCGCGACCTGGCGGAAACCGCCGCCGCGATCGAGGCGTCCGGCGCCGAGATCGTCACCGTCGCGGTGCGGCGGGTGAATCTTTCCGATCCGGGCGCGCCGATGCTGCAGGATTACGTCGATCCGCGGCGCTACACCTACCTGCCCAACACCGCCGGCTGCCACACGGCGGAGGACGCGGTGCGCACGCTGCGCCTCGCCCGCGAGGCCGGCGACTGGAACCTGGTCAAGCTGGAGGTGCTCGGCCCGCCCCCGTATCTCTACCCGGACATGGCGGCGACGCTGGACGCCGCCGCGGCCCTGATCCGGGACGGGTTCGAGGTGATGGTTTATTGCGCCGACGACCCGGTCGCGGCGAAGCGTCTGGAAGGACTGGGCTGCGTCGCGATCATGCCTCTCGGCGCGCCGATCGGCTCCGGGCTCGGGCTACAGAACCCGGCGATGATCTCGATCCTGAAGGAACAGGCCCAGGTGCCGGTGCTGGTGGATGCCGGGGTCGGCACCGCCTCGGACGCGGCGATCGCCATGGAGATCGGCTGCGACGCCGTGCTGCTCAATTCCGCGATCGCGCATGCGCGCGACCCGGTGCGCATGGCGCGGGCGATGAAGGCGGCGGTGGAGGCCGGGCGACTCGCCCATCTGGCCGGGCGCATGCCGCGACGCATGGGCGCGGACCCGTCGAGCCCGCTCACCGGGCTGATCCGCTGAAAGGCCAGGGGCGTTGCCCCTGGCCCCCGTCACGCGCAGGCGTGCCTTCGCACCGACGGGGCCGCCGGTCTCAGGTGGCGCGGAGCTGCGCTTCGTCGATCACGCGCTCGTGCTTGTCCATCTCGTTCTTGACCCGATACTGGCAGCCAACCGACGTCATCGGCATCGCGCGGACGATCGTATAGATGCCCGGCCGCACATTCGGGTCAGCCTTGTTCGGCATGAAGGCGACGCGGTCACCGACCGCGAACTTATGTTGCCGCATGGGTTCTCCCTCCGGCGATGGGGCAGCGCCCCCGGACGCCATCCGCCAGACCGAACCCGGCCTGACGGACGAAGCCGACCCAGGGCGCCTTCACCGCGACCATGCGCGGCGAGACCGCCCTGGCCCCTAGTCCCTGTGAACGCCAACGCCGGCCCGGGCGTTTCCGCCCGGACCGGGTTCGCTCCAGGTCCTTGATCAGGCGGGCCATCCCATCAACCAGACCGTTTCCAGCCCGTCTGATGTCGCCCTGAAGCCTGATCGATGCCGGTAAAAGCGCCGATCAGGCCCTGGATCTTCGTCTTCGCGAGCACTTGTATCGGCCCGGATGTTTCCACCCGAACCGATCGTGCTCAGCCGACCTTCAGATTGCCGGCCGAGATCTTGCCCTGCCGACCCTGCTCCAGGTCGTAGCTGACCGTCTGACCCTCATTCAGGGTCGCGAGACCGGCGCGCTCGACCGCCGAAATATGGACGAACACGTCCTTCGAACCGTCATTCGGCTGGATGAAGCCGAAGCCCTTCTGGGCGTTGAACCACTTAACAGTACCAGTAGACATTCTTGTAACTCCGGAACGGTCCACGCCCCGCGACTTCGCGAAGCGCTCTTACTTTTCGGTTGAGGGGCTTGATTAGAGTCGCGCGGCAGCGCAGCAGAAATCGGGGCGTCGCCCCGGCCGAAAAGTTCGGCCGTTGCGGCACCATATAGGCAATATCAGGCCAAGAAGCACGCCTTAAATCACCGCGGCAGCCGGAAATCGTATAAAAGCCGGATAAAATAGCGTATTTAGTTTTTTCTGCGCCGCGCTTTCTATCGGTTTGGGCGAATTTTTGCCGTGGACCAGGGCGCCCCTCCGGCGACGCCCCTGCCCTGCAAGCCGGCCGAAACCGGCATCAAAGGCCGAGCCAGTCCCGCATCCGGCCATAAAGGAGATGCGTCGCGACGCCGGCGCGCCAGAAGCGATGCAGGCGGAACGGCCGGATCGGCGTGACCGGCAGCGCCGCCTCGGCCGGGTCCATCCCGAGCGACAGCCGCGCCAGCTCCCGCCCCATGACGCTGCCCATGGCCACGCCGCGCCCGTTATAGCCGAGGCAGGCCAGCACCCCCGGCGCCGGGGCGTGCAGATGCGGATAATGATCCTCGGTGATCGCCACCTGGCCGTTCCAGCCATGCGTCCAGCCGACGCCGCGCAGGGCCGGCCACAGGCGCGTGGCATAGCGCGTGAGGAAGCGGAAACTCTCCACGCCGCCGGCATCGTGCGACTGGCTGCGGCCGCCCATCAGCAGCCGCCCCTCGGCATCGACCCGGTAATAGGTGGTGATCTCGCCCAGCTCATACAGCACCCGCCCCGGCCGGAGCAGGCCGTCGAGTAAGGCCGGCGACAATGCCTCGGTCGCGACGATGGCGCTGTAAGCCGGCACCACGGTTCGCCGCAGACCGGGCCAGAGATCGCCCGTATAGCCGTTGGTGGCGAGGATCAGCCGCGCCGCCCGCACGCGGCCGCCGGGCGTTTCCACCAGCCAGTCGCCGCCCTCGCGCCGGGCGCGCAACGCCGGGGTGCCGCCATGCACCGCCGCTCCGGCGGCCAGCGCCGCCGCGGCGAGGCCGCGCACATAGGCGAGCGGATGCAATTGTCCGCCGCGCGGATCCAGCAAGGCGGCGCGGTAACGGCTGGTGCCGGTTTCCCGCGCCATCCGCGCCGCGTCCAGCAACTCGACCGGCATGCCGCGCGCCTGCTGCTGCGCCGCGAGGCCGGCGAGCCCCCGTTCGTCGCGCGGATGGATGGCGGCGCGCAGCGTGCCTCCCTGCCGCGCCGCGCAGTCAATGCCGAGACGGCGGATCAGGCCGAAGACGAAATCCGGCGCGCCACAGGAAACCGCGACCATCCGCCCGCCCAGCTCCGGGCCGAAATCGCGCTCCACCTCATCCGGCGGCGGCTTCAGCCCCGGATTGACCTGCCCGCCATTGCGGCCGGAAGCCCCCCAGCCGGGCGCGTTCGCTTCCAGCACGACCGGTTTCGCCCCGGCCTCGGCGAGATGCAGGGCGGCGGACAGGCCCGTGAAGCCGCCGCCGATGATGGCGACATCGGCGCGGACATCCCCGGCGAGCGGCGGCGTCGGCGGGGCCGGCGGGGCGGTGTCGGCATAGAGGCTCGGCGGCAGGCTCTGGCCGCAGGCGACGGACGGGGGCTTCGGCATGGTCCGATCCTGGTCGTGAGGGAATGTGCCCCTTGCGGGCGAAACCGCGGGGCTCCGCCCCGCACCCCGCTGGGGC
>DATJWY010000253.1:0-7641 GCA_035500775.1 Acetobacteraceae bacterium | reverse complement strand
ACAGCCTGCATCCGATCGATCTCCCGACTTAACCTGCCCGGTCCGGAGTCCGACCCGTTCCGATTTCGCAATCAAAACCGATTGTCCGCCGGTTAAAGACCCGACTCTTTCAGTGCAAGAGGCGTTTTTATACGATACCGTTATAGTTATGCTTTCGGTCTATACGCGGCCGGTTGTGTGGACGGCGTATAGGAGCCTTAGGCGGAACCTTGAACGGTCACGTATATCCGTACCCCTCGGCGTTTGGAGATTAATGATACTAATATCGTTTGCAACGCTGCGCACGGCGGCATGACCACCCTGCACGCGAGCGTGTTTACGCTCGACCCTGGCGGGTGCCTTGGGTTGTGGGTGAGGCACGGAATCGCGTTCGCCGGGCGGGTCTGGCGCGGTATCAGCCGGGCCGGAATCAGTTCGGCCGATCAAACGGCCCGGTTTCATGAGGGTTGGGCGAAGCTGGCGGGCGGCTACGATGCCCTCGGGAAGAAGGCGCGCCTGTCCATGGTCCCGGGCATGGATCGCCGCCGGGGGACCGGACCGAACGTCTTCGACGCGCCGGGCGCCCTTGCGCGGTGGGGGAATAGAGGCGTCGCGACGAAGTCCACGGACGACAACCCGCCGCGCGGCCGGCCTTGCGCGGCATGACGCCGTGCGGTTTTTCCGACGCGGGCGCGCTGTTCGGGCCGCGGAGGCGTCAAACGCGCCGCGACCTGGCCATGTGCTCCGAACCAGAACCTGCTGTGGGGCAGGTCAAACGATTCCCTCGCCGGTCTCGCGGGGCCGGTGCGCTCGTCTTCGATCGGGCGAGCAGCTTTATCGGCCAGACCGGTGATGGTCTGGCAGACGTTGCCCTTAGAGCGCGATCGCTTGAGGCTGACCGCCGGAAAGTGTGAATCGCGCTATCCAAACAAGGCGCTAGACTATGATCTTACCGGCAACGTGATCCGATCATGGTCTAGTGGGGCGCGGTGCTGCTTCGGACGCGCACGAGGGCGCGTACCCGCGCGTGGGTCGCGACCAGCCCGGATTGCACCAGGATCACCGCGCCGCTGGCAGCCAGCACGATGGCCATGATCCGGACGAATTCCTGCGCGAGATAGATCCAGCCGTTCAACATGCCGCTTTCTGCACCTGGCGTTATCAACATCGTGACCTCCATTCTGGGGGCGATGGTGGCGCTGCCCGGGGCGCCCGCGCGGGGCGTCCCGGCCTGTCAGCAGGCGGCGACGGGCCTGGCGTTTCCATCACCAGGCCGGTTGTCTTCTCGCTGACCGTCACTCCGGCAGCACCGTGAATACATTGGCATGTGCGGATGGCGATGCACGCCAATTCAAATCAACACCTGTTGTGTTGCCATCCGCTGGTCCGGGAATGTCGCCGGGGAACGTAAAAATGACGCTAACCCGGCCGCCCCTCCGCGCGGCGGAAAGGCTTCGCGGGCCCGGCGGTGGACAAGCCGCCGCTGCCGACGCCACTCTCCAGCCGCGCCCGCGCCGGCGGGCATGCGCGCCTCGGCCGGGCGCCCGCCGGCGCGGTGTTTCACGGAACCAGCCCCGCCGGGCGGATGGCCTCCATCCGCGCCGGCGGCGCCGTAGCGGAGAGTGGCATGCCAGAGACGATACTGATCGAAACCAAGGGTCGCGTCGGGCTCATCACCCTCAACCGTCCGAAGGCCCTCAACGCCATCAACCGCCAGCTCACCGCCGAGGTGCTGGAAGCCGCCGCGGCGTTCGACGCCGATCCGGCCATCGGCTGCATCGTCATCACCGGCTCGGAAAAGGCCTTCGCCGCCGGCGCCGACATCAAGGAGATGCAGCCGCGCAGCTATGCCGAGATGTATGCCGAGGACTGGTTCGCCGGTTGGGGGTGCCTGACCGCGATGCGCACGCCCATCATCGCCGCGGTCGCCGGCTTCGCGCTCGGCGGCGGCTGCGAGCTGGCCATGATGTGCGACTTCATCCTCGCCGCCGATACCGCGAAGTTCGGCCAGCCGGAGATCAAGCTCGGCATCATGCCCGGCATGGGCGGCAGCCAGCGCCTGGTGCGCGCCGTCGGTAAGGCGAAGGCGATGGAGATGATCCTCACCGGCCGCATGATGGACGCGGCGGAAGCGGAAAGCGCCGGCCTCGTCGCCCGAATCGTGCCCGCCGCCGAATTGCTGGCGGACGCGCTGCGCACGGCGGAAACCATCGCCGGTATGTCGCTGTCCGCCGCGATGATGGCGAAGGAAAGCGTCAGCCGCGCCTTCGAAACCACCCTCGCCGAAGGGCTGCGCTTCGAACGCCGCGTGTTCCACGCGATGTTCGCCACCGAGGACCAGAAGGAAGGGATGGCCGCGTTCCTGGAGAAGCGGGCGGCGGTGTTTAAGGGGCGGTGAAGGGGGCGTGGCCAAGGTTTAAGGCGAGGGGCGCTGCCTCTCGACCCCGCTGGGGCCATTGGCCCCAGACCCCGTTAACTTTGGTGGTGGGGGCTGGATCGTTCCGAAATGGATCGGGATCCGGGGGCGTGCGACTCCTGGCCATCACTCCGCCCCCGGGGTGAAAACCTGGTCAGCTGGCGAGGTTGGGACGACGGCTCGCGACCCTGAGCGGAAATCAGTTGGGGCGACCGGGGACGCGGGAACCAGGTAGGCCCGTACGCCTTCATGATCTTGCAGGCTCCGCGGCGGCGGACGTCGCCAAGCTGCGCCCTCGCCGTCGGCGCGAGGAGCCCCCTCATGCAGATGACGCATCACCCCGGCCAGGAAATTTCCGCCGCCCTGGGCGGTAACAAACAGGGGAAATCTTTATGAATACCGCTAGTCGCGTCAAATTCTTGCGTGTTTCGTTAATAGTATTCGGTCTCACATGTCTCTTTGGCTTTTATCCGCTCACGATCATATGGCCAAGCGGCTGGGCGTGGCATCACGCCGGACAGTCCCTGTATCTGCAAATGATTCTTGGAATCTACGCGACGCTGGGAGTGTTTCTCCTCATTGCATCGCGAGACCCGCTCGCAAATCGGAGCCTGATCTGGTTTACTGTCTGGTCGAGCGTCGTGCACGGCGGAATCATGGCCGTGCAAGCGATCGTATATCCCGAACACCGCGGACACCTCTCGGGAGACGTCCCAGCGCTCTTGATCGTCGCCGCCGTCTTGGCATTCCTAATGCCGCGACGCACCGCTGTGATCAGTTGAATTTGTGGGGTTCGATCCCTCCGCTCTGGAGTTCTGACGACCGCGAGCTCGCGCCTTGCAAATGGCTGCTCACCACCAGGGGCGGTCGCTCCCTGATCAGGTTTTCACCCCAAGCATCTTCTGCATAAACACCAGATCGAGCCAGCGATCGAACTTACGCCCCACCTCGCGCAGCCGCCCGGTTTCCTCGAACCCCGCCCGGCGGTGCAGCGCGAGCGAGGCGGCGTTGTTGCCGTCAATCCCGGCGACCATGACATGCACCCCGCTGCCCCGCGCGCGCTCCATCAGCGCCGAGAGCAGCGCCATGCCGAGCCCCTGGCCGCGCGCCTCCGGGACGAGATAGAGCGAGTGCTCCACCGTGTGCCGGAACCCCTCGAACGGCCGGAACGGGCCGAACGAGGCGTAACCGAGCACCTTCTCCTCGGCTGCCGCCACCAGCACCGGAAAGCCACGTCCCTGCCGCTCCACGAGCCAGGCGCGGCGGGCCTCCAGCGTTGTCGGCGTCAGGCTCCAGAGCGCGGTGCCGTGCAGGATCTCGTCGTTGGTGATGGCGAGAATGCCGGGCAGGTCGGCCTCAGCGGCGTCGCGGATCGTAGGCATTGTGTTTTCCTCCGGCGCTTGGCCGGTATGCGGAAAAAATAATGGATTTCAAAGGCTAAGCCTTTGACGGGGTCCAGGGGCAGCGCCCCTGGCCTTAACGTCTCTTCCCCCCACATCAAGGCCCCGGAAACAGCGTATCCATGCGCCCGAGCAGCCTGTAGGCGAGCAGCCCAACCCATTCATGCGCCGCCGTATCCAGCACGGCGAGCCGCCCGGAGAGTGGCGGCAGCCCTTCCACCCCCGCGTGCCGGCGCGAGCGGTACCCCGCCGGCCAGGCCAGCACGTCCCAGCCCGCGTGGCGGAACACGCCGACCGAGCGCGGCATATGGCTCGCCGAGGTGACGAGCAGCCAGGTCTGCCCTGGTTGCGGGGAGACGAGCGCCCGGGCGTCGAGCGCGTTCTCCCAGGTGGTGCGCGCCCGCGTCTCGAACGCCACCCGCCCCGGCGGCAGGCCGAGCGAGGTGAGCAGGGTAGCGGTCCATTCCGCCTCGGTTGGGCCATTCGGCACCCAGGAGCCGCCGGTGAACACCAGACGCGCCTCCGGGTAACGCCGGGCGAGGGCGACGAACTCGGTCAGCCGCTCCGCCGCCGCCGGGATGACCGGCTGGCCGCGATCGGCGCTGGAGAAGGGTTCCACCGAGCCGCCGAGCAGGATGATCCCGTCCACCCGTGCCGGTAGGTCGGGGCGGGGGAAGCGGTCCTCCAGCGGCCGGATGCTCCAGGAGGCGATGGGCAAAGCGAGGCAGGCGAGCAGCCCGCCCAGGCCGAGCGCCAGCAGCGCGTCGCCCGCCCCCGGCCGCCCCAGGCCGCGCAGCGCGAGGCCGGCGGCGGCGAGCAGCACCAGCAGCGAACTCGGCGTCAGCAGCGAGAGCAGCACCTTGAACACGAGGAACATGCGGAGGGCCTTTTCCTGGGGCGGCATGGGCGTGCCATTCGTTCCAGTCTCGTGGCCGGGGCGCAACCATCTCCTGTCGTTTCCGTGCTGGTTCGCCAGAGTATGATTGGCTGAGATTGAAGCGCAGAGACTTGGGGCTTCGCCCCAAACCCCACTGGGGCCTTGAGGCCCCAGACCCCCGATACTTTAAGTAATGGATTCCAAAGGCTTGCCTTTGGCGGGGTCCAGGGGCGGCGCCCCTGGCCTTTTTGTAGGTCAACCTAAAACTATCGCGCTCTACGCGGTCTTGCGCGCCAGGATGACCTGCATGCGCGGGATCGCCTCGTACATCGCCCGGGCCATTTCCCGGCCGCGCTGCATGGCGGCGCCGAAGCCCCATCGCCGCGCCCAGGATTCCATCAGCGGGTGGGTCATCTCGGAGGCCGCGCGCCAGGGTTCGGCGGGGAAGAGCGGCACGACATGGTGCTGCTCCAGCGTGAGCCCGGCGGCGACGACGAGGCGGGCGAATTCGCCGCGCGCCAGCAGGTGGACCTCGCCGGCATGCTGGCCCATCAGATCCTTGCGCAGATCCGTGAGCGACGGCGACGGGATGATGAGCAGATAGCGCGCGCCGACGCGGCCGATCCCGGCCAGCCAGCCCAGCAGCGCGTCCGGCTGCGCCACCCGGTCGATCAGGTTCTGGCTGATGATGGCGGAAAAGCGGCCCTCCGCCCCGGTTGGCCGATCCGCCATCTGCAGGCTCGGCAGCGGGATGACGCGGCCATTGGCGGGGCAGATCGCCGCGGCATGCGCCGGGTCGGGATCGGCGACGGCAAGCTCGGCGGTGCCGATCCCGGCGCAGAAGCCGCCGATCCGGCCATCCCCATCGCCGATGACGGCGACGCTGTCCTGCTGCTGGATGGGAAAGACGGTGAAGAGGTCTTCCAGCGAACTGGCCGCCCAGGGTGCGGTCCAGCCAAGGCGGGCCAGGGTGTCCGCACCGGGTTGGCCTGCGGCCGCGGGCGAGTCCGCCCCTGACGCCAGCGATCGCAGGCCGGCCAGCGTGATGGCCAGCCGTCCGTCCATCCCGGGTTCGGCGCTCTGCATCTGGACCATTCCAAGCCTCCCACACGGCCATTGGTCTGGCCGGCTATTGTTACGGTCGCGCCTCACCGGCCGTGCGGCCGGGCAAGATCGCCCGGAATGGGATGGGGAGCCGGTAGCCCGGCGTTCTGTGCGTACGCCAGGAAAATGCTGATCCGTGATACTGGGAGCCGCCGGCCCGGGCCGCGTGTCCGGTTTGTCGTCCGCCCCGACCCGTGTTGCCCCCGCGACGCACAAGGCGGCCGGGCCAGCTTCCCTTGCGGGGGCACGAGATGAGCGGATCGGCATGCGACCCGGTTTGCTCAGTCACGTCTCGCTCTTCCTGGCGCTTCTCCCTGTCGCCATTCGAGGCTGAGCGTATCCTGAGCCGGTTTCCTTAAACAAGGGTATCGAATCGCTCGAACAGCGCCCGCCATTCACGTCGCACCGATGCCAGCGAGAACCGCGTCACCACAGCCTCGCCACGGGCGAGCAGGCTCTGGCGCAGGGCGGCGTGCTCCGGATGCGTGGTCAGGCGCTCGATCTGTGCCGCGATCCCGGCGCTGTCGTACGGATCGGCGTAGAGCGCGGCCTCGCCAAAGATCCAGCGGCAGACAGGGATGTCCGAAACCACGGCAGGCGTTCCGGCGGCCAGCGCCTCCAGCGGCGCGAGCCCGAATCCCTCGCTGTAGGAAAGCTGCGCGAAACAGGCGGCACCCTGCATCAGCGCGCGAAGCTCCTCCTTCGGCACCTCGGTGAGATGCAGGATGCGGCCGCTGCCGACATGCGGCCGCATGGCGCGCAGCACCTCATCCTCCCGCCAGCCCGCGCCGCCGACGATCACAAGGCGGAGATCAGGATCGTCCGCACGGGCAACGACCTGCTCGAAGGCGCGGATCAGGCCGGGATAATTCTTGCGCGGCTCCAGGGTGGAGACGGCGAGCACGTAGCGCGCATCATCCGCGGGTGGGCGCCAGCCGGCGGGCGCCGCCTCCGCCCCGATCGTCCGGAAACTCGCCCGCGCGGCGACGATCGCGGAGAGAGGCAGGGGGGAGGCCGTCGCCTCGCTGGGCGGGAGGGCGCAGGGAATCACCACCGCCTGCGCGGCGCGGCGCGGATCGAGCGCCACCAGGTCGTCCAGGCTCTGCGGCGAGTTGCAGATGAACACCGCATCCGGCGCGCAGCCCCGCACCAGCGCCTGATGCGCCGCGCCGATCCGGGGATTCGCCACGGTGTCGATATCCATCACCGGCACGGCGTCATGGAAGCGGACAAGCTGCCGCACCCCGGGCGGCAGGCGCACCGGCCGCGGCATGCAGAACAGCGCGTAGTCGAACCCGGCCGCGTCCAGCCGCTTCGGCGGCAGGAAAGGCAAATGCACCGCGCGGTCGATCAGCCGGGAGACGCTGAGATCGGTCGCAAAATACGCGCGCGCCAGCACCGCGGCCCGCGCGGCGGCCGGCAGGCTGGGGTCGAACAGGATGCGCCAGAGCGCATTCATCTGCCCTTCGGTGGTGACGCGCATCAGCGCATGTGCCGGGCGCAGGATCTGCCACAATTCATGTGGCAGGGCACGGGCGCGGGCGAGCCTGCCCGCTGGCAGGCGGGTCCAGTTGCGCGACATCCAGTGCAGCACGGCGGCGCTCAGCGCCGGGTCGCCCTCGCGCGCCGGGGAAATGCGCGGCAAATCGTGCCGGCCGGTGGGCATCAGCAGGCCGGATGGCTCGACGCCCGGGATGTCGCACAGGATCGAGAAGATCAGCCGCAGATCCTGCGCGATGCCGACATGGCCGGCGGCGGCATGGGAGAGATCGACCAGGACGCGGTTGGTCATGGCGCGTGCCCCTTCGCAAACAGGGCAAGACCAGGGCTCTGCCCTGGACCCGCTGGGGCCTTGAGGCCCCAGA
>DATJWY010000252.1:0-3532 GCA_035500775.1 Acetobacteraceae bacterium | reverse complement strand
GGCTGCCGGCGCCGCGCCTCGTCATCGTCGGCGCGGTGCATATCGCCCAGGCCCTCGCGCCGATGGCCGCCGGGCTCGACTTCGCCATCCGCGTGATCGACCCGCGCCGCGCCTTCGCGACGGCGGAGCGCTTCCCCGGCGTCGCCCTCGCCCATGCCTGGCCGGACGAGGCGCTGGACGCCGATCCGCCGGACGCCGCCACCGCCGTCGTCACCCTGACGCACGACCCGAAGCTCGACGACCCGGCGCTCGACCGGGCGCTGCGCTCGGACGCCTTCTATGTCGGCGCGCTCGGCTCACGGAAAACGCACGCCGCCCGGCTCCAGCGCCTCGCCGCGCTTGGGCACGGCCCGGAGGCGCTCGCCCGCATCCACGGTCCGGTCGGGCTCGCGATCGGCGCGGTCACGGCGCCGGAGATCGCGCTCTCCATCCTGGCCGAGCTGGTGGCGGTACGACGCGGCGCCGCACTGACCCGGCCCTCCGGCGCGCCGGCACCCGTCGCGGCCGAAGGCACGCCGAAATCCGCTCCCGCCGAAGGCGCGCCGCAGCCTGCTCCCACCGAAGGCGCACCGGCGTGAAATTCGGCGCCTTCCCGCTCGGCGAAGCCGAAGGCACCATCCTGGCGCACACCCACCGCCTGTCCGGCCGCGCGCTGCGCAAGGGCATGACGCTCGATGCCGACGCGCTCGCGGCGCTGCGCGCGGCCGGGCATACGGAGGTGGTCGCCGCCCTGCCGGAGCCGGGCGATGTCGGCGAGGACGCGGCGGCCGACCGGCTCGGCGCGGCACTGGCCTCCCCCCTGCTGACCCGCTCCATCGCCAGCACCGGCCGGGTCAACCTGTTCGCCACCCGCCCCGGCCTGCTGCGCGTCGCCGCCGATACGGTGCACCGGCTGAACGCTGTCGATGAATCGCTCACCCTCGCCACCCTGCCGGATGCCGCGATGGTCGCCGCGCGCGGCATGGTGGCGACAATCAAGGTGATCCCCTTCGCCGTCCCCGGGGAAAAACTGGCCGAGGCCGAAGCGCTGATCCGCGCCGCACCGCCCGCGCTGACGCTGCATCCGTTCCGCCCGCTCCGCGCCGGCCTCGTGCTGACCGAACTGCCCGGCCTCAAGCCGAGCGTGATCGAGGGCACGGTGGCGGCGACCGCCGCGCGGATCGCCGGGTTCGGCGGCACGCTGCTGCCGCCGCTGACCTGCCCGCACGTGGCCGATTCCGTCGCCGGCGCCCTCCGTTCCCTGCGCGCGCACGGGGCGGATGTGCTGCTGATCGCCGGGGCCTCGGCGGTGGTGGATCGCCGCGACGTGGCGCCGGACGGCATCGTCCGCGCCGGGGGCGCGATCGACCATTTCGGCATGCCGGTCGATCCCGGCAATCTGCTCTGCCTTGGCCGGATCGGCGCGATGCCCGCCCTGGTGCTGCCCGGCTGCGCCCGCAGCCCGAAGCCGAACGGCATCGATTCCGTGCTCGCCCGGCTGTTCGCCGGCCTCCCGGTGACGAGTGCGGAGATCGCCGGCATGGGCGTGGGAGGGTTGTTGCAGGAGAGTGATCCGCGCCCCTTGCCGCGCGCCCGAACCGGCGCGCCGGCCGCGCGCGCCAGCGGCGGCGCGGTCGCCGCGATCGTGCTCGCCGCCGGCCTGTCGCGCCGGATGGGGCCGCGCAACAAGCTGCTGCTGCCGGATGAAAACGGCCAGCCAATGGTGGCGCGGGTGGTGGATGCCGTGCTGGCGAGCGCCGCGCGCCCGGTACTGGTCGTGCTCGGGCACCAGGCCGAGGCGGTGGAACAGGCGCTCGCCGGGCGCACGGTGCGCTGCGTCCACGCCGCCGGTTACGCGCGCGGATTATCCGCCAGCCTCAAGGCCGGGCTCGCCGCCCTGCCCGAGAGCGCGCCAGGCGCGATGATCTGCCTCGGCGACATGCCGCTCGTCACCGCGCCGATGCTCGACCAGTTGCTCGCCGCCTTCGACCCGGACGAGGGCCGCCGCATCGTCGTGCCGACCCATGCCGGGCAGCGGGGCAACCCGGTGATCTGGGACCGGAGCCTGTTCCCGGAGATTCTCGCCTCCGTGCGGGGCGACAGCGGAGCCCGTTTCGTGCTGGAACGTCACGCGGACGAGATCGTGGAAGTCGAGATGGCGGACGATTCGGTATTGCGGGATTTCGATACGCCAGAGTCGCTCGTACCCGTCGCCGGCCTCTGATGCGCTCCACAGCCGGCGCGATCCTGCGCCCGATGAGCGCCTTCGTGG
The DNA here is from genome assembly GCA_035500775.1 of Acetobacteraceae bacterium. GTDB lineage: Bacteria > Pseudomonadota > Alphaproteobacteria > Acetobacterales > Acetobacteraceae > DATJWY01. The sequence continues at coordinate 1,281 of DATJWY010000252.1, read as the reverse complement.
CGCTGGGCACGTTCTGGGGCGCCTGGGCGGCGCTGCTGCCGGACGCGGCGCGCGCGCTCAGCCTCAGCGACGGCGCGGTGGGCCTGACCCTGATGGTCACCATCGCCGCCGGCCTGCCGGCGATGATGCTGGCCGGACGCGCCGGCAACCGCGCCGGCGTGCCGCTGCTCGCCCCCTCCGTGCTCGCCTTCGGCGTCACCGTGGCGCTCGTCTGCCTGGCCCGCGACCCGAACACGCTGATGGGCGCGCTGGCCCTGGTCGGCATGGCCTCCGGCGCGCTGGACGTGCTGATGAACACGGCGGCGAGCGAGCTGGAGGCGCGGCATGCCACGCGCCGGATGCATGTGATCCACGCCATGTGGTCGCTCGGCCTCGGCACCGCCAGCATCACCGCCGGGCTGCTGCGGCAGGCCGGGGTGGATTATCGCCTGGCCCTGTTCGTCGCCGCCTGCGCCATCGCCCTGCTCGCGATCCCCTCCCGGCGGCGGCGAGCGGACCGGGAGCCGCCGGCGCACGCGGCGGCACATGAGGCCGAGACGGCCGGGCCGCCCGTCATCGCCCGCGTCTGGTCGGCGCCGATGCTGCTGCTCGGGCTGCTCTGCGCCGCCGCCTTCCTGGTCGAGAACGGCATGGATACCTGGAGCGCGCTGCATCTGGAGCGCGACCTGCATGCCCCGCCCGCGATCGCCGGGCTGGGGCCCGGGTTGCTGGCCTTTTCCTCCTTCGCCGGGCGGCTGACCGGGCAGGCGGTCGCGGCCGCGCTCGGGGAAGCGCGGCTCGTGCTCTGGGCCGGGCTGGCAACGGCGCTCGGCGTCGCCGGCTTCGCTATCGCCCCCAACTGGGAGCTGGCGCTGCCGCCGCTGCTGTTCGCCGGCAGCGGCGTCTCCGTCGCGGCGCCGACGGTGGTGAGCCTCGCGGGCCGCCTCGCCGGCCCACGGGCGCGCGGCTCGGCGGTCTCGCTGGTGGCGCAGATCGCCTATGCCGGCCTGCTCACCGGGCCATTGGTGCTCGGCATGCTCTCCGACCGGTTCGGGCTGCGGCATGCGCTGCTCGGGCTCGTGCTGTGCGCGCTCGCCTTCGGGCTCGGCGGCGCGCGGCTGGTCGCCGGGCTGTGCGCCCGGCTGGACGGACAGCGGCGGCCGGTCTTCGCCAAGGAGCAGGAACTCCGGCCGTAATGCCAAGGATCTGAGTCAGTAATTCTGTAATAAGGCCAGGGGCGCCGCCCCTGGACCCCGCCAAAGGCGTAGCCTTTGGAATCCGTTACTTTAAGTGATCGAGGGT
>DATJWY010000251.1:0-3240 GCA_035500775.1 Acetobacteraceae bacterium | reverse complement strand
GCCACCACAGATGCGTGTAGAGAAAGGAGATGAACTTGTTCCAGCCCTCGCGCAGTGGTTCGAGGAAGGCGATGCCCTCCTCCACCCGCCCGGTGGTGAGCAGCACGTGGGCGAGCGCGTGCTGGGCCCAGCCTTCATCCGCCTGCAACGCCAGGGCACGGCGGGCGGCGGCCTCGGCTTCCGTCAGCAGGAAGCTCTGCTCATAGGCGAAGGCCAGAATGCCGTGCAGATGCGCGACGTCGCCCGCCACAGGCAGGCTGATGAGCGCGCTGCGCAGCATGGTGGGGGCGTCGCCACGGGAGAATTGCAAGTAGTTGGCATATTTCAGCAAGGCGAGGTCGCGCGGGTTGCGGGTAAGCTCTGCCAGAGCCTCAGCCTCGGCGGCGGCCGGGTCGCCATCGGCCCAGAGCTTCACCGCCCGCAGCGTTGCCAGCTCGCGGGGATTGGCATGGGCCGCCCCGGCCTCGGCGCGGGCGATATAGGTGCGTGCTTCCACCGGCTCGCGCCCGGTTTCCGAAAGCAGCCACAGCATGGCGGCATAGGCGTTGGCGAGGGTGTCCTGCTCCGCATCGGCTACGGCAAGGATATTGGCCACGATCAGCTCGTAACCCAGCACGCCACGGATGAAATCGTCGATGGCGGCGATGGTGGCGGGGTTCTGCGCGGTGATCTCGTTGCCCAGATAGTCTGTTGCCATGGGTCAGTCTCCGGCCAGAGCGGCGCGGATGGCCGCCAGGGTCTGTTCGGGTTGTTCGAGCATGATCTGATGCCCGGTGCCGGTCAGCACGGTGAGCCGTGCCGCGGGCAGCACGGCGGCCAGCGCCTGCGCCGCCGCGGGCGGGGTGATGCCGTCCTCCGCCCCGGCGAGAATGCGTACCGAGGTGCGAATGGCGGTGAGTTGCGCCGGGTCCAGCACCAGCAGCCCAGCGAAGAGCGATTGCATCACGAACAGCGTGTTGCGCTTGGCCACTTGCTGCTCATGCGCGACAAGCGCCGGATCCGCACCCTTCGCCCAGGCCAGGCTCTTGAAGCGCCGCGCCAGCAGCGGCTTGAGCAGTTCCAGCACCGGCAGCGGCAGCCGCCCCAGCACTGGGCCGAACAACGCGCCCTTGCCCGCCGGCGCCATCTGCGGCGGCGGCGGGCCGAGCAGCACGGCCCCGGCAAAGCGCTCTGGCGCTTCGGCCAGCGCCGCCAAGGCGATGCGCGTACCCAACGAATGGGCGACGAGAATGTTCCGCGCCGCGCCATGGCGGACGATGAGCGCGTTGGCATCGGCCAGCAGTTCGGTGCCCGCATAAGCGGTCGGAGCGGGCAAGTCGGGGCTGGCGCCATGGCCCGGCGCGTCCCAAGCGATGAGGTTCAGCGGCTCATCTTCCAACTCTTCCCACAGGAAGCGGAACTGCTCCTTGTTGCCGCCACTGCCGTGCAAAAAGAACAAGCTGATCTGCGCCCCCTTGTTCAGAACCGCCGCGTGCAGCGTGCGGCCGGGCCGGACCTCTACGAACGAGCCGCCAAGAAACGATGTCATTGCGCTAGCCTCCGAATTTGTGGCGCCAGCTTGGCGCTTCGCCCTCGCGCCCCTGATAGCTGGCCGCGTGTACCCCGCGCGCCATGGCGCGGGCCGTTACCAGCGTGGCGGCGAGGCAGATTTCCGAGAACTCGTCCCGCACCGTACCCAGCGGCCGTGCCGAAATGGAGATGCCGAAGATGGTATCGCCGTCGCGCGGCAGATGCGCGGGCAAAGCGGCGCGGGCCACGCCATCCTGCGCCAGGATTGCCAACCGCGTTGCCTGTGCCTTGGTCAGCGCCGCATCGGTGGCGACCACGCCGATGGTGGTGCCGAAATAGCCCGGCGGCTTCACCCGCAGAGCAAGAGCGGACGGATCCAGTTTGGCCGGAAAGCCCAGCCCGCCGAATTCATCGTTCACCTCGTAGGGCGCAGCCCAGAAATGTCGGCCATCGCCCACGGTCACGCTGCCGACCGCGTTCACCGCCACCAGCGCCGCGACGATATGCCCCTGCGGCGTGACGGCGCTGGCCGAGCCGATGCCACCCTTGAGCCCCGCCGTGGTGGCGCCGATGCCAGCGCCGACGCTGCCCAGCGCGAACACGCCAGGCTCCGCGGCGCGAGCGGCCTGGTAGCCGAATTCCGCATAGGGGCTGTAGCGCCCCCAGTTTTTGTCACCGCCATTGGCGAGGTCGAACAGGCTCGCCTGCACCACGATCGGCACACGCGGCAACTTCGTGGGCGGCAGCTTGGCAAAATCCTCACGCAAGGCGGCCTGCACGCCGGAGGTGGCGTCCAGCCCGTAGGTGGAGCCCCCAGAAAGCACCAGGGCGTTGATGCGCTCCACCACCATTTCCGGCCCGAGCAGCGCGCCCTCGCGCGAGGCCGGGGAGCCGCCGAGCACGCTCACCCCGGCGACGGCCGGTTCGTCGAACAACACGGCGGTGACGCCGGAACGCAAGACCGCGTTATCCCCCGCGTGGCCAACCCGGATGGCAGGAATGTCGGTAAGCAAATTGCGCATGGGGTATCCTCAAAGTCAGGCGCCGGGGCGGAAATGCCCGCCCCAGCCAAGATGTTACTTGAAGTCGTAGGTCAGGCGCAGGCCGTAACTGGCCGGCTCGCCATACACGCCGACTGCATACTGCGCGCTGTCGAAGTAGTTGTTGGAGAGCAGATATTTGCGGTTCAGCACATTCCGCCCCCAGACGCTGAGCCGCCAATTGTGGCGGGTCGGCAGCAGCGTCACATCAACGTTCAGCAACCCGTAACCCTTGATGTTGTAGGAGTTGGTCGAAGTGTTCAGCAGCGAGACATACTGATCACGATAGGCGAAGCTACCGCCGAACCGCACGTTATAGGCTTCGTTGATCGGCAATGTCTCGTACGCTGCCAGTGTATAGGTATAGCGCGGCGCGCCGATGCCATGGCCCTTGAGATTCGCGGTGACAGGCACGTAGACGCCGTTCTTCAGCGTCGAGCCGATCGTGTCGTTGAACTCGTCGAACGCGCCGGCGGTTAGGCCCAGCGACTGGTCGATGGACAGCCCCGGCAGCGGCAGCCAGTCCACTTCGCCCTCGCCGCCGTATAGATGCGACTTCGGTGCGTTTACGAAATGTCCGACCGAACCATAGGTCGGGTCGGTGATGATGCCAAGCACCTGCTGGTCATGATAATCGTAGTAGAACGCGTCGACATTGACGAGCAACGTGTTGTCGAGGAGCTCGTTCTTG
>DATJWY010000250.1:0-3700 GCA_035500775.1 Acetobacteraceae bacterium | reverse complement strand
CCTCGACATCGCGACCGGCGCCGAGGTGCAGCGGGAAATCCGGCTGACCGCCTATAGCGGCGCCGCGATCGGCAAGGGCGGGTTCCGCCACTACATGGAGAAGGAGCTGCACGAGCATCCCTCGGTGATCGGGGAGACGCTCCGCCGCATGGTCGATCCGGGGACCCGCAGCGTGACGCTGCCGCCGCTGCCCTTCGATCTTGCCCGCGTGTCCCGCGCCACTGTTACCGCCTGCGGTTCCGCCTTCTACGCCGGGCTGGTTGCCCGCAACTGGCTGGAAACCGAGGCGCGGCTGCCGACCGACGCCGATGTGGCGAGCGAGTTCCGTTACCGCGAGCCGCCCCTCGTCGAGGGCGGGCTCGGCCTACTGGTCAGCCAGTCCGGCGAGACCGCCGACACGCTGGCCGCCCTCCGGGCACTGCGGGCGGCGGGGCAGCATGTGCTCTCCGTGCTGAACGTGGCGGAAAGCACGATGGCGCGCGAGAGCGACGCGGTGCTGGAAACGGTGGCTGGTCCCGAGATCGGGGTCGCGAGCACCAAGGCGTTCACGGCCCAACTCGCGGTGCTCGCCTGCGTGGCGATCGCCGCCGGCCGGGCGCGCGGGGTGCTCTCGCCGGAGCGCGAGGCGGTCCTCGCTTCCGCGCTGCTGGAGGTGCCTGGGCGCGCGGCCGAGATCCTGGCCGATGATTCGGCCATCGCCCGGATCGCCGTCCGCGTCGCGGAAGCGCGGGACGTGCTCTATCTCGGCCGCGGCAATTGCTACCCGATCGCCCTCGAAGGCGCGCTGAAGCTCAAGGAGATCAGCTACATCCATGCCGAGGGCTATGCCGCCGGCGAGATGAAGCACGGGCCGATCGCGCTGATCGACAAGTCCGTGCCGATCGTCGCCATCGCGCCGAGCGGGCGGCTGTTCGAGAAGACGGCCTCCAACCTGCAGGAGGCGGCGGCGCGCGGCGGCCAGCTGATCGTGTTCACCGATGCTCCCGGCGCGGCGCGGCTGCGCGGCATCGCCGCCGACGTGGTCGAATTGCCGGAGGTCGATCCGTTCGTGGCGCCGATCCTCTACGCCATCCCGGTGCAGATGCTGGCCTATCAGGTGGCGCTGCTGAAGGGCACGGATGTGGATCAGCCGCGTAATCTGGCGAAGTCGGTGACGGTGGAGTAGCATTTAAGGCCAGGGGCGCTGCCCCTGGACCCCGCCAAAGGCTAAGCCTTTGGAATCCATTACTTAAATGGTGCGGGTCTGGGGGCGCTCGCCCCCAGCGGGGTCCAGGGGCAGCGCCCCTGGCCTTCCCTAGGGATTCCCGATCCAAGGGAGAACACACATGCTCAATCCCACCTCTGCCCTGCCGCTCAAGGACCCCGATCTGCTGCGGCAGGCCAACCTGATCGACGGCCAATGGGTGCAGGCCGATAGCGGCCGGACCGCGCCGGTCAGGAACCCCGCCAATGGCGAGGTGATCGGCGCGGTGCCGCAGGTCGGAGTCGCCGAGACGCGGCGGGCGATCGAGGCGGCGCAGCGGGCACAGAAGGCCTGGCGCCGGCTCACCGCCAAGGAGCGGCAGAAACCGCTGCGCCGGCTGTTCGACCTGATGCTGGAAAATCAGGAGGATCTCGCCGTCATCATGACGGCCGAGCAGGGCAAGCCGCTGCCGGAAGCCCGTGGCGAGATCGCCTATGCCGCGAGCTTCATCGAGTTCTTCGCCGAGGAGGGCAAGCGGGTCTATGGCGACACGATTCCGCAGCCTTGGCCGGGCCGTCGCATCATCGTGCAGAAGGAGCCGATCGGCGTCTTCGCCGCGATCACGCCCTGGAACTTCCCCGCCGCCATGATCACCCGCAAGGCGGGCCCGGCCTGGGCCGCCGGTTGCGCCGGGGTCATCCGTCCGGCGAGCCAGACGCCGTTCTCGGCGCTCGCCATTGGCGTGCTCGCCGAGCGGGCCGGACTGCCAGCGGGGCTCTGCAACATCGTCACCGGCCCGGCCGGGGAGATTGGCGGGGAACTCACCGCGAACCCGGTCGTGCGCAAGCTCTCCTTCACCGGCAGCACCGGGATCGGCGCGCAACTGCTCGCGCAATGCGCGCCGGGGATCAAGAAGACCAGCATGGAGTTGGGCGGCAACGCCCCCTTCATCGTCTTCGACGACGCCGATCTCGACGCGGCGGTGCAGGGCGCGATCGCCAGCAAGTTCCGCAATACTGGCCAGACCTGCGTCTGCGCCAACCGGCTGCTGGTGCAGGACGGCGTGTTCGACGCCTTCACCACGAAGCTGCGGGAGGCGGTGGAGCAGCTCAAGGTCGGCAACGGCATGGAGGCGGGGGTCACGCAAGGGCCGCTGATCAATGCCGACGCGGTGCGGAAGGTGGAGGAGCACGTCACCGACGCGTTGCAACGCGGCGCCCGCGTGGTGACTGGCGGCGAGCGGCATCCGCTTGGCGGCAATTTCTATCGGCCGACCATCCTGGCCGACGTGCCGCGTGATGCGGTCGTCTTCCGCGAGGAGACGTTCGGGCCGGTCGCGCCGCTGTTCCGCTTCCATACGGAGGAAGAGGCGATCGACATGGCCAATGATACCGAGTTCGGCCTCGCCTCTTATTTCTACAGCCGTGATGTCGGGCGGATCTTCCGCGTCGCCGAGGCGCTGGAATACGGCATCGTCGGCATCAACGAGGGCATCATTTCCACCGAGGTCGCGCCGTTCGGCGGGATGAAGTCGTCGGGGCTGGGGCGCGAAGGGTCCAAGTACGGGATCGAGGAGTATCTTGAGATCAAGTACCTGGCGCTTGGCGGCATCGGCGCCTGAACCCCGGCGGGGGTTGCTTGGCGTGCGGGGGTGACTAACGATACGAAGGCCAGGGGCGCTGCCCCTGGACCCTGCCAAAGGGCGGAGCCCTTTGGGAACCCTTTCCGTAAGTCTCTTGTGCATAAGGTGCCGGGCGCATGGCGTTTGATTTCGACCTTTTTGTCATCGGCGGCGGCTCCGGCGGCGTGCGCTGCGCCCGCATCGCGGCCGCCCACGGTGCCAGGGTCGGCATCGCCGAGGACCGACACTGGGGCGGCACCTGCGTCAATGTCGGGTGCGTGCCGAAGAAGCTGCTGGTGCAGGCGGCCGAATACGGTGCCTGGGCCGAGGATTCCCGTGGCTTCGGCTGGAACATGGCGCGTGGCACACATGATTGGGCGGCCCTGATCGCCGCGAAGGATCGCGAGATCACCCGGCTGAACGGCCTCTATGGCCGGCTGCTGGAGAATTCCGGCGTGCGCCGGTTCGAAGCGCATGCGCGTTTCCGCGATCCGCACACGCTCGATCTCGGCGATGGCCAGACGGTGACGGCGGAGCGGATCGTCATCGCCACCGGCAGCCACCCGGTCCGGCCCGCCATCGAGGGCGCGCAGATCGGCATCGTTTCCGATCAGGCCTTCTATCTTCCCGAATTGCCGCGACGGCTGACGCTGATCGGTGGCGGTTACATCGCCGTCGAGTTCGCCTGCATCTTCGCCGGGCTCGGGGCGGAGGTCGATCTGGTGTTCCGCCAGCCACTGCCCTTGCGTGGCTTCGATCAGGACATCCGCGAGGCGCTCGCCGAGGCGCTGACGGTGCAGGGGATTCGTCTCCATCCGGGCGTGCAGCCGCGGCGAATCGAGGAAATTGCGGGCGGAAAGCGCCTGTGTCTCGACGGTGGCCAGTCCATCGACAGC
>DATJWY010000249.1:0-5217 GCA_035500775.1 Acetobacteraceae bacterium | reverse complement strand
GTTCCGGGTGGACCGGACCGGGCAACTCACCCTGCGCGATCAGGCCCTCACCCCCTCGATCCGCTTCGTCTGGCGCGGCCGGGGCTGCGGCGCGCGGATCGGGGAAGGACGGATCGGGCTCTGGGCGACGCTCGGCCGGGTCCCGAGCACGCTCGCCAGGGCGGAGGCGCGGAAAACCATTTTCGCCACGCTGCGGGCGCTGCCCCGGGTGCTGCCGCCCGGCTGGGCCATGCGTCTGCTGCCGGATCATCGGGTGCTGGCGGAAACCACCATGACCCCGTCCGGACCGCTGACGGCGACCAGCCTGATCGCCCCCATCACCAGTTCCCTGCTGACGCTGGCGCCCTATCTCGACCTACTCGAAGAAGACGGCCTGGAGGTTCCAGCGCGGGCCGACAGCTAATACCAACCGCGTAAGTCTTGACCGATCGAGAAAAAGGCCAGGGCTCCGCCCTGGACCCGTCACGCGCAGGCGTGCCGTCGCACGACGGGGGCAGCGCCCCCAGACCCGCACAAGTTTAGAACCATTCATGAAAAGGGGTCTGGGGCCGACGGCCCCAGTGGGGTCCAGGGGCAAAGCCCCTGGCCTTTCATTACCCGGCGCGTTGTTCCCCACCCAACCAGGCCCCCCAGTCTTGAAACTCCTGCATCCCGGTCAACGTCCGCTTCCGGCGTGACCCGGCGCGCGGCCTGCGCTAAGACGCCGCCTTCACAGGAGACTCCACTTGACCTTCCACGGCCCCAACAGCTTGCGCAACGGCCCCGATGCTCGTGGCCGGTTCGGCGATTTCGGCGGACGCTTCGTCGCCGAAACCCTGATGCCGCTGATCCTGGAGCTGGAACAGGCATGGGAAGCCGCCAAGGCCGACCCCGCCTACAAGGAAGAACTCGACTACTACCTGCGCGACTATGTCGGCCGCCCGAGCCCGCTCTGGTTCGCCCGCCGCCTGACCGAGCAGCTTGGCGGGGCGAAGATCTACTTCAAGCGCGAGGAACTGAACCACACCGGCGCCCACAAGGTGAATAGTTGCGTCGGCCAGATCCTGCTCGCGCGGCGCATGGGCAAGACCCGCATCATCGCCGAGACCGGCGCCGGCCAGCACGGCGTCGCCACCGCCACGGTCTGCGCTTTGTTCGGCCTGCCCTGCACGGTTTACATGGGCGCGACCGATGTGGAGCGGCAAAAGCCCAACGTGTTCCGCATGCGCCTGCTCGGCGCCGAGGTGAAGCCGGTCACGTCCGGCGCCGGCACGCTCAAGGACGCGATGAACGAGGCGATGCGCGACTGGGTCGCCAATGTGCGCGACACCTACTACCTGATCGGCACCGTCGCCGGCCCGCACCCCTACCCCGCCATGGTGCGCGACCTGCAATGCGTCATCGGCAACGAGGCGCGGGAACAATTGCAGGCGGCAGAAGGCCGGCTGCCTGACGCCGTGGTCGCCGCGGTTGGCGGCGGCTCCAACGCCATGGGCATCTTCCACCCCTTCCTCGACGAACCCTCCGTCCGCCTGATCGGCGTGGAAGCCGCCGGGCACGGGCTGGATACCGAGGAGCACGCGGCGAGCATCGAACGCGGCCGCCCCGGCGTGCTGCACGGCAATCGCACCTACCTGTTGCAGAACGAGGACGGGCAGATCCAGGAGGCGCACAGCATCAGCGCCGGCCTCGACTATCCCGGCATCGGGCCCGAGCATTCCTGGCTGCATGATATCGGCCGCGCCGAGTATGTCGGCATCACCGATGAGGAGGCGCTCGCCGCCTTCCAGCTCTGCACCCGCACGGAAGGCATCATCCCGGCGCTGGAATGCGCTCATGCCATCGCGCACGTCATCAAGCTCGCACCGACGCTGGAGGCGGAAAAAATTATCCTGATGAATCTCTCGGGCCGGGGCGACAAGGACATCTTCACCGTCGCCGAGCATCTGGGGGTGCGGCTGTGAGCCGGATCGCCGCCCGCTTCGCCGCGCTGCGCCAGGAAGGCCGCGGGGCGCTCATCCCGTTCCTCGAGGCCTACGACCCCGATCCGGCGACCAGCATGGCGATTCTGCGCGGCATGCCCGCGGCGGGCGCCGACCTGATCGAGATCGGCATGCCCTTCACCGACCCGATGGCGGATGGCCCGACCATCCAGGCCGCAGGTCTGCGCGGCCTCAAGGCCGGGGCGACGCTCGCCCACACCCTCGCCATGGTCCGGCAGTTCCGCCGCGACGATGACGAGACGCCGGTCATCCTGATGGGTTACCTCAACCCGATCCTGTCCTACGAGCCGCAGCGCTTCTGCGTCGATGCCGCCGCCGCCGGGGTGGACGGGCTGATCATCGTCGATCTGCCGAGTGAGGAAGCCGATCTGCTCGCCGGCGACGCCGCCGCCAACGGGCTCGACATCATCCGCCTCGTCGCCCCGACCACGGATGATGCCCGCCTGCCGATCGTGCTCGCCGGCAGCTCGGGCTTTGTCTATTATGTCAGCATCACTGGCGTTACCGGCACCCGCACCGCCTCGGCGGAGGAATTGGCCCACGCCATCCCGCGCATCCGCCGCGTCACCGGCCTGCCGATCGCCATCGGCTTCGGCGTGCGCAGCCCGGCCCAGGCGGCCGGGGCGGTGCGGCACGCGGATGCGGCGATCGTCGCCTCCGCCCTGATAGACACCCTGGCCGCGAGCCTCGACGAGCATGGCCGCGCCCGCCCCGATACGGTCCGCCGCGTGCTGGACCAGGTGCGGGAACTGGCGGAAGGTGTCCGTTCCGCCCGCGACGGCCACGAACCGGCGAGCACGAGGAAGACCGCATGAGCTGGCTGACTGAATACGTCCGTCCGAAGATCCGCACCCTGCTCGGCAGGCGCGATGTTCCGGATAATCTCTGGACGCAGTGCCCCTCCTGCCAGCAGATGGTCTTCACCAAGGATCTGGAGAAGAACCTCAAGGTTTGCACCCATTGCGGGCACCATCTGCGCGCCACCGCCGCCGATCGCCTGCAGTGGACCTTCGATGATGGCTACACGCGGATCGAGCTGCCGAAAGTGCCGGCCGACCCGATCTCCTTCCGCGACCAGAAGAAATACGGCGACCGGCTCAAGGAAGCCCGGCAGAAGACGCATCTGGACGATGCGCTGGTCGTCGCGCACGGCGCGATCCGTGGCCACAAGGCCGTCGTCGCCGCCATGGCGTTCGACTTCATGGGCGGGTCCATGGGCGCCGCGGTCGGCGAGGGCATTGTCGCCGCCGCCCGCCTCGCCGTGCTGCAGCAGGCGCCGCTGATCGTCTATACCGCCTCCGGCGGCGCGCGCATGCAGGAAGGGCTGATCAGCCTGATGCAGATGCCGCGCACCACCATCGCCAGCCGCATGGTGAAGGAGGCCGGCCTGCCCTTCATCGTGGTGCTGACCGATCCGACCACGGGCGGCGTCTCCGCCAGCTTCGCCATGCTGGGCGATATCCAGATCGCCGAGCCGGGGGCCATGATCGGCTTCGCCGGCGCCCGCGTCATCGAACAGACCGTGCGCGAAACCCTGCCGGAAGGCTTCCAGCGGGCGGAATATCTGCTGGAGCACGGGATCCTCGACATGGTCGTCAGGCGCGGGGACATGCGCGAGACGCTGGCCCGGGTGATCGGGTTGCTGCTGGCGAAGGAACCGGCGGTGAAAATGCCGGAAGCCATTGTGGCGGTGGAGACCCCGGCTGTGGCGGCCGAAAACGCCTGAGGTCAAACGCAGGGGCTCCGCCCCTGCACCCCGCCAAAGGGCGGAGCCCTTTGGGAACCCTTCACTGGCGGGGTGAGTTCACGTCATGCCGGGATTTGCTGACCATGAGCGGTCGCTCCGAAGCGATCATCGAGCGGCTTCATAGCCTCTATCCGCGCCTGATCGATCTTACCCTCGGTCGCCTCGAACACCTGCTCGACGCCCTCGGTAATCCGGAACGGCGGCTGCCGCCGGTGATCCATGTCGCCGGGACCAATGGCAAGGGCAGCACCTGCGCCTTCCTGCGCGCTATCGCCGAGAGCGCGGGCCTTACCGTGCACGTCTATACCTCGCCGCATCTGGTGCGCTTTACCGAGCGCATCCGCCTGGCCGGGGAACTCGTCTCCGACGCGGTGCTCGCGGATACGCTGGAGGAGATCGAGCGTGTGAACGCCGGTGCGCCCGTCACCGTGTTCGAGGTGCTGGTCGCCGCCGCCTATCTGCTGTTCACGCGCGTGCCGGCCGATCTCTGCATCGTCGAGGTGGGGCTTGGCGGGCGGTATGACGCGACCAATGTCGTCGCCGCACCTGTGGCCACCGCCATCACCTCGATCTCGCTCGACCATCAGGATTTCCTGGGCGACACCCTTGGAAAAATCGCCTGGGAGAAGGCGGGCATCGCCAAGCGGGGCGTGCCGCTCATCCATGGCGCGCAGGAGGCGGAAGCGGCGGAGGTCATCGCCGCCTGCGCCGCCGAGGCGGGCGCGCCGGTGCTGGCCCGTGGACGGGACTGGGACGTGGCCTGGACCAGGACCGGGATGCGTTTCAGCGATGCCCATGGCACGCTCGACCTGCCCGCGCCCTCGCTGCCGGGGCCGTATCAGCTCGACAATGCCGGCATCGCCCTGGCCGCCATCCGGGCCTCCGGCCTTGCCCTGCCGGCGGCGAGCCTCGCCGGCATCGCCCGCGCCGAATGGCCGGCGCGGATGCAGCGCCTGGACGGCGTGCTGGCGCGGATGCTCCCCGAAGGCTGGGAACTCTGGCTGGATGGCGGGCACAATGCCGGCGCGGGCGTGGCGCTCGCCGAGCATATGGCGCGCTGGGACGACCGGCCTCTGCACCTGATCGTGGGCATGAAAAAGTCGAAGGATGCCGCCGCCTTCCTGCGGCCACTCCTGCCGCATGCCGCCTCGGTCTGGGCGGTGGTGGAGCCGGGGCAGCATCTGGCGCTGCCGGTCGCGGACGTGATCGCCGCTTCCGGCGGCGTGGCCCGCCCAGGGCCGACCATCGCGGAGACGTTGCCGGTTCTGCGGCAGCAGGAAGCGCCGGGGCGGGTGCTGATTTGCGGCAGCCTCTATCTGGCCGGCGAGGTTTTGAAGGCGGATGCCGGGCTTCCCCCCGAGCCTGGGGAGAGAGCGGCGGTTTTGCGCGGGTTTTGAAAAGGGAAGGCCAGGGGCTCTGCCCCTGGACCCCGCCAAAGGCGAAGCCTTTGGAATCCATTATTTAAAGTATTGGGGGTTTGGGGCCTCA
>DATJWY010000248.1:0-14515 GCA_035500775.1 Acetobacteraceae bacterium | reverse complement strand
CAATGCCACACGCACCCTCCGTTGCTCCGCGTGCGCCGACGCATGCGCGCACTATGCAGGAGCGAAAGCCGCCTCACCCGCCGGGAGTTCCATCGGGAGCGCGCTTTTCCGGCAAAGGGGCTGTGGCCACTCCGCCCTCTGTGCTCCCGCCGTCGGCAAGCCTTTTGAACCCATTACTTAAAGTGATCGGGGGTCTGGGGCCTCAAGGCCCCAGCGGGTCGAGGGCGGAGCCCTCGCCTTGCCCCTGCGCGCTAACCGAGGCGCTTCCGCTCCACCACCGCCATGAACGCGGCATAGATCTCCGCCGCTGCCTGATTGAGAAGCGGCAGGATTTCCATCGCGTCGCGCTCGAACCGCGCCTGCCCGTCCACGCCCAGCACCGATTCCAGCGCGGCGCCATATTCGGGAACGGTCGCCCACTCGCTCACCGTCTCCTCCGTCACCTCGACATGGTATTGCACGCCCCAGGCGCAGTCGCCGAAGCGGAACGCCTCGATCACCCCGTCATCATTCACCGCGAGCAGGGCGGCGCCCGGCGGCAAGGCCTTCACTTCCGCGCCGTGCCATTGCAGCGCCGGGAAGCGCTCGGACTGGGCGGCGAAGAGCGGGTCCGCCGCGACGCCGGGCGCGCGCGCCACCTCGCAGATGCCGACTTCCGCGCCCGCCATCTTCCCCACCGCGCCGCCCGCCGCCTCGGCGAGCAATTGATGACCCAGGCAGACGCCGAGAAACGGCTTTCCAAGGTCGAGCCAGCGCCGGATTGCCGCTTTTTCCAGCGCGAGCCAGGGCAGACGCGCCTCCTCCCACACATCCATCGGGCCGCCCATCACCAGCAGCGCGTCCCATGGGCGCAGATCCTCCGGCGCCACCTCGCCCTCGTCCCACTCGACGACGTCCAGCGTATGGCCGTCACGGGCGAAGAAGCTGCGGAAAATGCCAGGATGCTCGATCGGCAGATGCTGGAAGACGAGGATACGCATGCGGCTGGGTTCCACGAAGAGGAAGTTTACGGCCCGGGGCGCGGAGAGGCGCCCGCTGGAATGGAAATTGCACGGCAATTGTGAAGATGATTGCAAAAACGATACCAACAGGGACATTGGCAAGAACGATACCAGCAGGAATGCTTGACCCGGGGTCGGCACGGCCCCACCGTCCCGCGCCCACGCTCCCCTTAGCCGCGAGCCACCTCTGATGCCGAGCTACACCCATACGGTTGGCCAGGAACGCCACCGCTTCGACGATCTCCGCGCCCTGCTGGCCTGCGCCACGCCACGGCGCTCGGGCGACGAGCTGGCGGGCCTCGCCGCCGAGACCGACGAACGCCGGGTCGCGGCGCGGCTGGCCCTCGCCGACCTGCCGCTGCGCGACCTGCTGGAACACCCGGTGGTGCCATACGAGACGGATGAGGTGACGCGGCTGATCCTCGACACGCATGACGAAGCCGCCTTCGCGCCCATCGCGCACATGACGGTGGGGCAATTCCGCGACTTCCTGCTGTCCTACGAAGCCGACAGCAAGACCCTCGCCCGCCTCGCCCCAGGCATCACGCCGGAAATGGCGGCTTCGGTCAGCAAGCTGATGCGCAACCAGGATCTGATGGCGGTTTCCGCCAAATGCATCGTGGTCAGCGCCTTCCGCACCACGATCGGCCTGACCGGCCGCCTCTCCAGCCGGTTGCAGCCGAACCACCCGACCGACGACCCGGTCGGCATCGCCGGCGCCATCCTGGACGGGCTGCTGTTCGGCATGGGCGATGCCGTCATCGGCATCAACCCGGCCTCGGACAATGTCCGCTCCTGCGTCACCCTGCTGCACATGCTGGACGAGCTGCGCGAGCGGTTCGACATCCCGACACAATCCTGCGTGCTCACCCATGTCACCAACACGGTCGAGGCGATCGGCCTCGGCGCGCCGGTGGACCTGGTGTTCCAGTCCATCGCCGGCACCGAGGACGCCAATACGAGCTTCGGCGTGAACCTCGCCATCCTGGGCGAGGCGCGGGACGCGGCGCTGTCACTGAAGCGCGGCACGGTCGGCGACAACGTGATGTATTTCGAGACCGGCCAGGGCAGCGCCCTCTCCGCCGGGGCGCATCACGGCGTCGATCAGCAAACGCTGGAGGTGCGGGCCTATGGCGTGGCGCGGGTCTACGCGCCGCTGCTGGTCAACACCGTCGTCGGCTTCATCGGGCCGGAATATCTCTACGATTCGAAGCAGATCATCCGGGCGGGGCTGGAGGACGTGTTCTGCGGCAAGCTGCTCGGCCTGCCGATGGGGTGCGACGCCTGCTACACCAACCATGCCGAGGCGGATCAGGACGACATGGACACGCTGATGACGCTGCTCGGCGTCGCCGGGGTGAACTTCCTGATCGGCGTGCCCGGCGCGGATGACGTGATGCTGAACTACCAGAGCCTCTCCTTCCACGACATCCTGTCGCTGCGGCATTTGCTCGGAAAGCGGGCCGCGCCGGAATTCGAGGCGTGGCTGCAACGCATGGAGATGGCGGACACGACCGGGCGCCTGCCGCCGCCCGCGCCCTCCGGCCGGCCGATGCGCCGCCTCCTCGCGCAGGATGCCGCGTGATGAGCGGCTCCGGCCACGGCTTTGATCCCTGGGCGCGCTTCCGCCCCAGCACGCGGGCGCGCATCGGCCTCGGGCGCGTGGGCGACGCGGTACCGACCCCTGCCCTGCTCGACCTGATGCTCGCCCATGCCCGCGCCCGCGACGCGGTGCATGGCGCCGCCGATTTCGGTGCCATCGCGGAGGCCCTGGCGCCGCGCCCGGTGATCGAGGTGCGGTCGCGGGCGACGGACCGCACCACCTATCTGCGCCGGCCGGATCTCGGGCGGCGGCTCGCGCCGGACTGCCTGCCGCACCTCGAACGCGGCGAATGGGACGTGGTGTTCGTGGTGGCGGACGGGCTCTCCGCCGCGGCGGTGAACCGCCACGCCGTGCCGATGCTGGAAGCCTGCTTCGCCCGGCTGCATGGCTGGAAGATCGCGCCCATCGTGCTCGCGCGGGAGGCGCGGGTGGCGCTGGGCGACGAGGTCGGCGAGGCGCTGGGGGCGAAGCTCTGCGCGCTGCTGGTGGGCGAGCGGCCGGGGCTTTCGGTGCGGGACAGCCTCGGCGTCTATCTCACCTGGGAGCCGCATGTCGGGCGGGTGGATTCGGAGCGCAACTGCCTCTCCAACATCCACCCCGAGGGACTGAGCTATGACGTCGCCGCCGACAAGCTGGTGTGGCTGATGACGGAGGCGGCACGGCGGCGGCTCACCGGCGTCGATCTCAAGGAGGACGCGCCGGTGGCGCTGGAGAGCGGACCGAACGCCGCAGCGATTCAAGGGTAAGGCCAGGGGCGCCGCCCCTGGACCCCGCCGGGGCCGTACGGCCCCGGACCCCGATCCGTTCGCGGGGGGCTTCCGCCCCTCAGGCGACCTCGAACAAGCCGGCCGCGCCCATGCCGGTGCCGACGCACATGGTCACGACCACATACTTCGCGCCGCGGCGCTTGCCCTCCAGCAACGCATGCCCGGTCAGGCGCGAGCCGGAGACGCCATACGGGTGGCCGACCGCGATCGCCCCGCCATTGACGTTCAGCCTGTCATCCGGAATGCCGAGCCGGTCGCGGCAATAGAGCACCTGCACGGCAAACGCCTCGTTCAGCTCCCAGAGATCGATGTCCTCGACCCGGAGCCCATGCCGCTTCAGGAGCTTGGGCACGGCGAAGACCGGGCCGATGCCCATTTCATCCGGCTCGCAGCCGGCGACCGCGAAGCCGCGGAAGATGCCGAGCGGCTTGATGTTCCGCCGCGCCGCCTCGGCGCTGCTCATCAGCACGCAGGCGGACGCGCCGTCGGAGAACTGGCTGGCATTGCCGGCGGTGATCACCCCGCCCGGCGCGGCGCTGCGGATCTTGCGCACGCCTTCGAGCGTGGTGTCCGCGCGGATGCCCTCATCCTCGGCAACCGTCACTTCCTTCGTGCCGAGCGCCCCGGTCTTCTTGTCGGCGACGCCCATCACCGTCGTCAGCGGCACGATCTCGTCGCGGAACAATCCCGCCTGCCGCGAGGCCGCGGCGCGTAGCTGGCTGCGCACGCCGTATTCGTCCTGCGCCTCCTTCGGAATCTTGTAGCGCTGCGCGACCGTCTCGGCGGTTTGCAGCATCGACCAATAGACTTCCGGCTTGTGCTGATCCAGCCATTCCTCCTGCAGATAGGTCGTGTTCAGGCTCGACTGCACGGTGGAAATCGATTCCACGCCGCCGGCCACCATGATCGGCGCCTTCTCGGCGATGATGTGCTGTGCCGCCATGGCGATGGCCTGCAGGCCGGATGAGCAGAAGCGATTGATGGTGGCGCCGGCGACAGTCACCGGCAGACCGGCGCGGAGCGCGCCCATGCGCGCCACGTCATTGCCGGTGGAACCTTCCGGCAGGGAACAGCCGAACAGCACGTCCTCGATCTCGTTCGGGTCGACGCCGGCGCGCTCGACAGCGTGCTGGATCGCATGGCCGGCGAGCGTCGCGCCATGCGTCATGTTGAAGCCGCCGCGCCAGGATTTGGCGAGGGCGGTGCGGGCGGTGGAAACGATCACGACTTCAGTCATGGCGATCTCCTGGTGCCGGACGGCGAACGCCCGGCGCGCTTATGGGTGAAGACCAGGGGCTTGCCCCTGGACCCCACTGGGACCGCCGGCCCCAGACCCCTTTGCCAAACGAACCGGGGGTCTGGGGCCTCAAGGCCCCAGCGGGCTCTGTCGAGGGGCGGAGTGACCAAAGGTTCCATCGCTCCGCGGGAGCGATGGAATGGTCACGGAGGGAGCGCCCCTCGCCTTCAAATTCAGTTAAACGTCTTGCCCTCAGCGGCGAGGCGCGCGAGCAGCGGCGCGGGCTGCCAGAACGCGGCATCGACGCCGCCGCGCGCGGCGAAGCCCTCCATCGTGCGGATGACGTTCATCAGCCCCACCTGATCGGCGTAGAAGAGCGGGCCGCCGCGATACGCGGGGAAGCCGTAACCGGTGAGATAGACGAGATCGATGTCGGAGGCGCGCAGGGCGATGCCTTCCTCCAGGATATGCGCGGCCTCATTGACCAGCGCATAGATGCAACGCCCGACAATCTCGCGATCCGAAATGGTGCGCGGCACGATGCCGAGTTCGGCGCGGCCGGCGGCGATCACCTCGTCCACCACCGGATCGTGCAGCGCCTCGCGGTTGCCCTTGACGTAGCGGTAATAGCCGGCGCCGGTCTTCTGGCCGAACCGCCCCAACTCGCACAGCCGGTCGGCGATGATCAGACGATGGCTTTGCGGATCCTCGGCATAATGGCGCTTGCGGATAGCCCAGCCGATATCGCCGCCGGCCAGGTCGTTCATCCGCATCGGCCCCATGGCGAAGCCAAAACGCTCGATGGCGCCGTCGATCTGCGCCGGGCTCGCGCCTTCCTCCAGCATCAGCTGCGCCTGATAGCCATAGGCGTTGATCATGCGGTTGCCGATGAAGCCGTCGCACACACCGGCGACGACAGCGGTTTTCCGGATCGTCTTGGCGAGGCGCATCGCGGTCGCAAGCACGTCCTTGCCGGTCTGTGCGCCGCGCACGACCTCTAGCAGCTTCATGATGTTGGCGGGGCTGAAGAAATGCAGCCCGATGACATCCTGCGGCCGGGCGGTGAAGCTCGCGATGCGGTCGATGTTCAGCGTGGAGGTGTTGGAAGCGAGGATCGCCCCCGGCTTGCAGACCTGGTCGAGCTTGCCGAACACCGCTTCCTTGACGCCCATTTCCTCGAACACCGCCTCGATGACGAGGTCGGCATCGCCGAGATCGTCATAGGACAGGGTCGGGGTGAGCAGCGCCTTGGTCGCCTCCGCCTTTTCCGGCTTCAGCCGGCCCTTGGCGACGTTGTCGGCATAGATCCTGGCGATCCCGGCGAGACCACGATCGAGCGCCGCCTGCGACGTTTCGAGGAGAGTGACCGGAATGCCGGCATTGAGGAAGTTGATGGCGATACCTGAACCCATCGTGCCGGCGCCGATCACGCCCACCTTGCGGATCTCCCGCACCGGCGTCGTTTCCGGAACGTCCGGGATCTTGGAGGCGGCGCGCTCGGCGAAGAACACATGCCGCAGCGCCTTCGATTCATCGGTGTTCACGAGATACGTGAAGGCGTCGCGCTCGACCTTGAACCCGGCATCGAAATCCTGCTCGACCGAGGCACGCACGGCTTCCAGGCATTTGAGCGGCGCCGGATAGTTCTTCGACGCGGCCTGGATGCCGTTCTGCGCGAACAGGAAGAATGCTTCCGCCTTCGGGAGCTCGACCGGCAGATCGCGCACCAGCCGCAACGGCCGCTGCTCCGCGACGACCATGTCGGCGAAGGCCAGCGCCCCTTCCAGCAGGTCGCCTTCGATGAAGCTGTCGAACAGCTTCGTCTGTTTCAGCGCCTCGCTCGGAACGGGGGCGCCGGAGACGATCATGTTGAGCGCCGTCTCCGCGCCGACCACGCGCGGCAGGCGCTGCGTGCCGCCGGCGCCGGGAAGGATGCCGAGCTTGACCTCGGGCAGCGCGATCTGCGTTCCGGGCCGGACCACGCGGAAATGACAGCCAAGCGCGAGTTCCAGTCCACCGCCCATGGCGACGCCGCTGATCGCCGCGATCACCGGCTTACGCGCCGTCTCGATATGATAAATCACGGTGTTAAGGTTGGGCTCAGCCGAGGCGAGCGGCGTGTTGAACTCGCGGATATCGGCGCCGCCGGAGAAAGCGCGGTCGGTGCCGATCAGCACGATCGCCGCCACGGCCGGGTCCGCCTCGGCACGGCGCACGCCCTCGACAATACCGCTGCGAAGCGCATGGCCGAGACCGTTTACCGGCGGATTATGCATCGCGATCACGGCGACGCGGCCGTGAACATCGTAGCGAGTGCTCATGAGTCCTCCTCGTTATTATTCTGGACCGGGTGGCCGGCCATCTTTGCCGGCGGCGGAAGCGGGGATGACCCCGGCTCCTCCGCCACCGTGACACTCAGGGAAATACCAGCGCCAGCCACTCGGCGATCAAAGCGGGCCGCTCCTTGCCCTCCACCTCGATCGTGTACCGGCTCGTCAGCAACAGGCCGCCCGTCTTCGGCTCAGCCGAAAGCAATTCATTACGCATCCGGATCCGCGCGCCAGCGGGCACGACATCCGTAAAGCGCAGCTTGTTGCAGCCATAATTGAGGCTGCGGGACACGCCTTCGATGCGCCAGGTCCCTTGCGACAGCACCGGAATCATCGACAGGGTGAGAAATCCGTGCGCGACCGTGCCGCCGACCTCACGTCGCGCGCGCTCGACATCGACGTGAATCCACTGCCGGTCCTCGGTGACATCCGCGAAGCGGTCGATCCGCTCCTGACTGATCTCGACCCAGTCCGAGACGCCGATTTCCTGCCCGGCGAGCGCGGGAAGGTCGGCATAGGCGACCTCGCGCATCAGCCGGAGCCCCCCGCGCGCATGCCCATGGTTCGGCCCTGCCTCATGCCATTTTCCTCCCCTGTGCGGCGCCTGGCGGGCGCCGTTCCTGAACGATCCGGCCAATGATTGTGAGTGCGGTATGCTGGATTATTTTTTTGACGCGTTGTTTTTATTGGCTTTTCTACAGTCCAGTCCCCGTTTTCGAAAACGCGGCTTGCATCTGTTTAGCCCCAGGCTATGCTTGAAGGCAAGAACGCAAAAACAATGGAGGGAACCATGTCGCTGTTCGACCTGAAGGGGAAAGTCGCGGTCGTTACCGGATCATCACGCGGAATTGGCCGCGCCATCGCCGAACAGATGGCCGAGCAGGGCGCCAAGGTCGTGATCTCCTCACGCAAATTTGCACCCTGCGAGGAAGTCGCCTCGGCGCTGAACGCTCGCCACGGCGCCGGCACCGCCCTGCCGATCGCCGCCAATATTTCCTCGCGGGAAGCGCTGCAGGCGCTGGTGGACGAGACGAACCAAACTTTCGGCCGGATCGACATCCTGGTCTGCAACGCGGCGACGAACCCGTATTACGGCCCGCTCGCCGGTATCACGGACGATCAGTTCCGCAAGATCCTCGACAACAACATCATCGCCAATCACTGGCTGGTGCAGATGGTGGCGCCGCAGATGCTGGAGCGGAAAGACGGCGCCATCATCATCGTCTCGTCCATCGGCGGCCTGCAGGGCTCGCCGGTGATCGGCGCCTACAACATCTCCAAGGCCGCGGATATGCAGCTCGCGCGCAACCTGGCGGTGGAATTCGGGCCGGACAATGTGCGCGTGAACTGCATCGCGCCCGGACTGATCCGCACCGATTTCGCCCGCGCTCTGTGGGAGAATCCGGAAACCCTGAAGATGGCGACGGCAACGACGCCGCTCAAGCGCATCGGCGAGCCGGACGAGATCGCCGGCGCCGCCGTGTTCCTCGCCTCCCCCGCCGGAAGTTTCATGACCGGGCAGACCATCATCGTCGATGGCGGGCAAACGATCAGCAGCGGCATTCTCGGCTAGAGCGCGATCGGTTCAGACGAAATCACCTGAACCGATCAAGGAACTCGTGAAAACAAGGAACTGGGGCCTGATCGGTGCTTCAACCCGCACCGATCAGGCTCCAGGGCCGCCCCTGGCAGATCGCGGAGAAATGACGTGAAAGCACTTCTGAGCCACACGCCCGGTGGGCCTGAGACGCTGACCGTGACCGAGCACCCCGATCCCGTCCCGGGGCCGGGGCAGATCCTGGTCGCGGTCAAGGCCTGCGGCGTGAACTATCCCGACGTGCTCATCATCGAGGACAAATACCAGTTCAAGCCGGACCGGCCCTTCGCGCCCGGCGCCGAGATCGCCGGCGTGGTCGAGACGGTCGGCGCGGCGGTTACCGGCTTTCAGGTCGGCGACCGGGTGATCGGCCAGCCCGGCTGGGGCGGCATGGCGGAAAAGATCGTGCTCAACGCCGATCGCTGCCTGCACATGCCGGACAGGATGCCGTTCGACCAGGCGGCGGCGTTCATCTTGACCTATGGCACCTCCTATCACGCGCTGAAGGATCGCGCGGGGCTGCGTCCGGGCGAGACGCTGCTCGTTCTCGGTGCGGCGGGCGGCGTCGGCCTCGCGGCGGTGGAACTTGGCAAGGCGATGGGTGCGCGGGTGATCGCCGCCGTCTCCTCAGAGGACAAGGCGGCGCTGGCGCGCGAGCACGGCGCGGACGCGACGGTGATCTATCCGCGCGGGCCGTTCGATCCGGCCGGCCTCAAGGATCTCGGCGCGCTCTTCAAGAAAGCCTGCGGCCCGAACGGCGCCGACGTCATCTACGATCCGGTCGGCGGCGATTACGCCGAGGCGGCGCTGCGCGCGATCGCCTGGGAAGGTCGGTTCCTGGTGGTCGGCTTCCCGGCGGGCATCCCAAAGATCCCGCTGAACCTCGCGCTGCTCAAGGGATGCCAGATCGTCGGCGTCTTCTGGGGCGGCTTCGTCCAGCGTGATCCGGCGGGTGACGCGGCCAATAACCGCGAACTGCTCGCGCTGTACGAGGCGGGGAAGATCACGCCGGTCGTTTCCGAACGCTACACGCTGGAGCAAGGGCCGGAGGCGATCGTCCGGCTTTCCACCCGCGCCGCCAAGGGCAAGATCGTGGTGGTAATGGAATGACGCCGCGCGCGACGCGGATACGAACTGAATGGGGAATGGTATGAGCGACCTCGCGACATTCCGGGCGGAAACCCGCGCCTGGCTCCTGGAAAACTGTCCGCCGGAGATGCGCCAGCCCGTCGTCACCGAGGACGATGTGTACTGGGGCGGACGCAACGCGACTTTTCAGTCCGAGGCGCAGCGTCTCTGGCTGGAGCGCATGGCCGAACGCGGCTGGACCACGCCGGAATGGCCGAGCGCCTATGGCGGTGGCGGCCTCTCCTATGAGGAAGCGAAGATCCTGCGGCAGGAAATGGCGGCGCTCGGCTGCCGTCCGCCGCTTTCCAGCTTCGGCATCTGGATGCTCGGCCCGGCGCTGCTGCGATACGGATCGGAGGAGCAGAAGCGCACCTATCTGCCGCCCATCGTGCGCGGCGAGATCCGCTGGTGCCAGGGCTATTCCGAGCCGAACGCTGGCTCCGACCTTGCCTCCCTGCAAACCCGCGCCGAGGACAAGGGGGACCACTTCCTCGTCAACGGCCAGAAGGTCTGGACCTCCTACGCCAACAAGGCGGACTGGATCTTCTGCCTGGTGCGCACCGACACGACCGTGCCGAAGCATGAAGGCATCAGCTTCGTGTTGTTCGATATGCGCACGCCGGGCGTCTCGACCCGGCCGATCGTGCTGATCTCCGGCAAGTCGCCCTTCTGCGAGACCTTCTTCGACAACGTGCGGGTGCCGAAGGAAAACCTCGTCGGCACGCTGAACAAGGGCTGGGAGATCGCCAAGCATCTCCTGACGCATGAGCGCACGATGATCGGGGCGATGGGCGACGACCCGGCGGCGCGGCCGCTCGGCCTTATCGCCGCCGATGCGATCGGGCGGGAGAATGACAGGCTCGCCGAGCCGGTGCTGCGCGCCGAGATCGCCCGGATGGAGGTCGACACCATCGCCTTCCGCCTCGCAATGGAGCGCGCCGGCGATCAGGTGAAGGCGGGACAGGCGCATCCGGCCACGCCCTCGATGCTGAAATATTACGGTTCAGAACTGAACAAACGGCGGCACGAGCTGGTGATGAGCGCCGGCGGGTCGGACGCGCTGGAATGGGAGGGCACGCGCTCCGGCGACGGCGCCCGCGCGCGCGACTGGCTGCGCACCAAGGCCAATTCCATCGAGGGCGGCACCAGCGAGATCCAGCTCAACGTGATCGCCAAGCAGTTGCTCGGCCTGCGCGGTTGAGGCGGGCCGGGGGTCCGCCCCCGGCCACCACGCCCTCTGGCCCAAGCGTCCTCTGGCCCACCGCGACGAGCCGTGCCCTTTGACATCCATAAACCGAGGCGGCCGAGGGGCGGACCCTCGCCGTCCAGGAGCTTCAGCCCATGGCCCTGCTACTCACCGAGGATCAGACCCTGCTGCGCGACAGCGCGAGCGGCTTCCTGAAGCAGAACGCGCCGATCGCACAGTTCCGCGAGCTGCGTGACCGGAACGATCCGGACGGGTTCTCCCGCCCGCTCTGGCACGGCTTCGCCGAAATGGGGTTCTGCGGCATCCTCATTCCAGAAACATTCGGCGGGCTCGCGCTCGGGCCGGTCGAGGCCGGAATCATCATGGAGGAGATCGGCCGCACCCTCGCCCCCTCCCCCTTTATCGGCACCGCCTTGCTCGCCGCCACCGCCCTCGTGCGCGGCGGGACGCCGGCGCAGCAGCAGGCCTGGCTGCCGCGCCTCGCCCAAGGCACGCTGATCGCGACGCTCGCGGTGGATGAAGGACCGAAGCACGCGCCGGAGAGAACCGCGCTCGTGGCGCGCCGCGCCGGCAACGGTTTTGCCCTGAGCGGGACGAAGACCTTCGTGGCGGACGGGCATGTCGCCGACCTGCTGATCGTCGCCGCGCGCACCGGCGGCAGCCCCGGCGAGCGCGCGGGCCTGACGCTGTTCCTGGTCGATCCGCGCGCGCAAGGGGTCCGCATCGAGCGGACGATCATGGTGGACAGCCACAACGCGGCCCGTCTCACCTTCGAGGATGTCGCGGTGGACGCGGATGCCGTGCTCGGCACGGTGGATGGCGGCTGGGCCTTGCTGGAGGGCGTCCTCGATATCGGCCGCGCCGCGCTGGCGGCGGAGATGACCGGGCTCGGCGAGGAGGCCTTCGGCCGGACCGCCCAGTATCTGAAGGAGCGCAGGCAGTTCGGCCGGGTCATCGCCGAGTTCCAGGGCTTGCAGCACCGGATCGCGCATCTCTGGACGGAGCTGGAGATCACCCGCGCCGCCGTGCTGAAGGCGTTGCAGGCGCTGGCGGAGGATCCCGCCACGGCGGGCACGCTCGTCTCGGTCGCCAAGGCCCGCGCCGGCGCGACCGCGACGCTCGCCGTGCAGGAAGCGGTGCAGATGCATGGCGGCGTCGGCATGACCGACGCCTTCGACATCGGCTTCTTCATGAAGCGGGCGCGGGTGACGCAGGAAATGTTCGGCGATGCGTATTTCCACGCGGATCGGCTGGCCCGGGCGACAGGGTATTGAGGCCGGGCGGCGGAGGGGCGCGAGAGCGCTCCTTGGCCCGCCGCCCGCCCGGCCCCGGTCAGAGCGTCGCCAGCCAGTCGCGCAGCGCCTGCGCCGCCTGTTCCCATCCGGGGTCGATCATCAGCATATGACCGGCATCCTGAACCACCACGCTGCGCGCGCGCCAGGGCAGCGCCGTCGTGTAGAGCTGACCGGCCGGGAACACCGCGTCCTCGGCGCCGCCCATCACCAGGGTGGGGATTTCCGGTCGCGTGACGTAGCGGCGCAGGGGCAGGGCCGCGAGATCGAGGAGCGCCCGCTGGGACTCGGGCTGAACCATGCCGAAGAAACGATTGATCTCATCCAGGCTGGCCTTGGGCGAGAGATAGACCTGGGACATGCGCTCGACGGTCTCGGCGGTCGGGTGGCCGCTGACCGCCTTTTCGAGCTGGATCAGGTAATCGGGGTAGAGGAGGCTCAGCCGGCAGGCGCTTACGATGGTCCCGCTCGGGGGAACCGGCGCCAGGAAGGCCACGGCCGGGGCGGTGGCGCACTCCAGATGGCGCTGCACCACCGTGCAGCCCATGGAATGGCCAATGAGCACCGGGTCCACCGGCAGCGAGGCGCGCGCCTCGGCCAGATCGGCGACGTAATCGTCGATGCCGAAATCGAGGCGTTGCCGGCGCCCGCGACTCGCGCCATGGCCCGAAAGGTCGAGCGTGTAGCAATCATGCCCCGCGCTCTGGAAGAAGGGGATGAAGAATTCCTGCCAGCAACCCGAATGCGTGTAGGCGCCATGCACGAACAGGATCGGGCGCCCCTTTGGCTGTGGGGCGCTGTGCGTATGGATGTGGATGTCTCTCGTCTTCATGGGTAAGGATCATCCCTGGGCCGTCATGAGACCTGGTGCCGGACGGTCCCTCATCCGCGCGAGAGCGGATACGCGGGCGCCGCTCCCGGAGCCGCGCCAGACTAGCCGGGATACGGTAAAGGTCCTATTGCTGCGCCCCAAGGCGGCCGGCGCCGCGGCCCCGTCGGGGCCTGACCGCGCGAGCGGCCAGCACGGCCCGCCCCCTTCCCATCCGCCACGGAATCACACGGGCGAACAGCAGACGAGAGGCCTATCGTGAGCAAGGAGTGCGCCGGGGGCGGATCGGCCCGCTATGCGCGCAAGGCGGAACGCGTTCTGGCCGCGGCCAGCGAGATCCTCAACCGCAAGGGCGTCAAGGGCATGACGCTCGCCGACGTGGCGGAGGCGGTCGGCATCAATCCGAGCGGCATCACCTATTATTTCCGGCGCAAGGAGGACCTCGCGGCGGCCTGCATGCTGGATGCGACGCAGAGGTTTCGGGACATGATCGCGGACGCGGCCGGCGCGGCCGACCCGCCGGCGCGGATCAGCCGGTTCCTCCGCCTGTTCCTGGAGCTGCAATTCCGCATTCGCGCCGGGGAGACGCCTGCCCTCGCGGGCTTCAGAGACGTCCACGCCTTCGGCCCGCCGCATGACGAGGCGGTGAATGCTGGCTTCGTGGCGATGTTCCGGGAGCTGCGTGGGCTTCTGCTCGGCCCGGGCCCGGCGCCGGAACGGCGGACCCTGAACGCGCGGGCGAACCTGCTGCTGGAGCAGGTGCTCTGGTCGGTAGCCTGGCTGCCGCTCTACGACGCAGAGGACCTGCCGCGCCTCCATGACCGCATGTTCGATTTGGCGGCACATGGCCTGGCGCGACCCGGCGCCGCCTGGGCGCCGATCGATCTCGCCGCCACCGCGCTCGCGGACGGTGCCGCCGGACCAGGCGACAACTTCCTCGCCGCCGCCACCCGGCTGATCAACGATCAGGGACATAGCGGCGCCTCGGTGGAGAAGATCGCCGCCAGCCTGAACCTGACCAAGGGCGCCTTTTATCACCACCACGAGGCGAAGGATGAGCTGATCCAGGCCTGCTACGGCCGCAGCTGCGAGGTGATGCGCCTCGTGCAGCACGAGGCGCTGCGCGTCGCCGCCACGCAATGGGACGGGCTGTGCGCCGGGCTCGCCACCCTCATCGCGTATCAACTCTCCGAGGCCGGACCGCTCCTGCGCAGCGACGTGGTGCACCTCGTGCCCGAGCCGATCCGCGCCGGGATGCTGGCGCCCTGGAACCGCGTGTTCCACCGCTTCGCCGGCATGGTCGCGGACGGCATCGCCGAAGGGTCGGTGCGCGCGGTGGACCCGTTCCTCGCCGCGCGCATGCTGCATGCCGCGATCAATTCCGTCACCGCCCTGCCCCGCCTCGCGCCGCGCATCACGGCGGGCGACGCGGTCGCGCTCTACGCGCAGCCCGCCTTGTTTGGGTTGTTCGTGGGGGAGTGAGAGAGGCCAGGGGCGCTGCCCCTGGACCCCGCCAAAGGCGTA
>DATJWY010000247.1:0-14790 GCA_035500775.1 Acetobacteraceae bacterium | reverse complement strand
GAGCGGGAAGCGGCGGAAAGCTCGCGCGCGACCTCCTTGATGACCTTGTTGCGCGGGTCGGAAACCGTATAGACGGGATGACCGAAGCCGATCACCACTTCCTTGTTGGCGACGCGGCGGCGAATATCCTCCTCCGCCTCGTCCGGGGTTTCGTACCGCTTCTGGGTCTCAAACGCGACCTCGTTCGCGCCGCCATGCTTCGGCCCGCGCAGCGCGCCGATGGCGGCCGCGATCGACGAATACATGTCCGACCCGGTGCCGGCGACAACGCGCGCGGTGAAGGTGGAGGCGTTGAACTCATGCTCCGCGTAGAGGATCAGCGAGGTGTGCATCGCCGAAACCCAGAGATCGGAAGGCTTCTTGCCGTGCAGCAGGTGCAGGAAGTGGCCGCCGATGCTGTCGTCGTCCGTTTCCACATCGATGCGCTTGCCGTTGAACGCATAGTGGAACCAGTAGAGCAGCATCGAGCCGAGGCTGGCCAGCAACCGGTCGGCGATGTCGCGCGCGCCGGGATGATTGTGGTCATCCTTCTCCGGCAGCACGCAGCCGAGGACGGAGACGCCGGTGCGCATCACGTCCATCGGATGCACCGCGGCCGGCAGCGTCTCCAGCGCCGTCCGCACCACTTCCGGCAGCCCGCGCAACGCGCGGAGCTTGGCCTTGTAGGCGGTCAGCTCGGCAACGTTCGGCAACTTGCCGTGCACGAGGAGATAGGCGATCTCCTCGAACTCGCAGCTCCGCGCGACATCGAGGATGTCGTAGCCGCGATAATGCAGGTCGTTGCCGGTGCGCCCCACGGTGCAGAGCGCGGTGTTGCCGGCTGTGACGCCCGAGAGCGCCACTGATTTTTTGATTTTTGGGCCGGCGTTCTGGGCGTCACTCATCGTCGTTTCCTCCTTGGACGATAACGCTTCAGAAGATTCCGGGCAGACCGCGCTTCAGGGCATCTTCCGGCAGGGCAACGTTCAACTGCCACAGCTCACCGGCGCCGAGACTCGGCAGGCGCTGCACCGCATCCAGGAACCGGTCGGACTCGGCGGCGGTGATGATGCCGTCGGTCAGGGTCTTGAACTTGCGGATATAGTCCGGCCGCTTGAACGGGCTCGCGCCGTTGGTGTGGGCGTTGGCGACACCCAGCTCATCCACGATGCGCTCGCCGTTCTTCAGAAAGATCTCGACGCGGCCGCCGAAAGCCAGCTCCTTCGGGTCGCGCGCGTGATAACGGCGTGTCCATTCCGGATCTTCGCGCGTCTCGATCTTGTGCCACAGCGCCACCGTCTCCGGCCGTCCGGCCCGCTCCGGCGCGTAGCTGTCCACGTGGTGCCAGCGCCCGTCTTCCAGCGCCACGGCGAAGATGTACATGATCGAGTGGTCCAGCGTCTCGCGGCTGGCCTTCGGGTCCATCTTCTGCGGATCGTTCGCGCCGGTGCCGATCACGTAGTGGGTGTGATGCGAGGTGTGCAGCACGATCTTCTCGACCTGGCTCAGATCGGGGATCTGCTTGCGCAGCCTGAAGGCGAGATCGATCAGCGCCTGGCTCTGGTATTCGGCGCTGTGCTCCTTGGTGAAGCTCTCCAGGATCGCGCGCTTCGGCTCGCCCGGCGCCGGCAGCAACACGGTGTACTCGGCGTTCGGGCCGTTCAGCATCCAGGCGATGACGCTGTCCTCGCCTTCATAAACCGGGCTCGGCGCGCCTTCGCCGCGCATCGCGCGGTCCACCGCCTCCACGGCGAGCTTGCCGGCATGCGCGGGAGCATAGGCCTTCCAGGAGCTGATCTCGCCCTTGCGGGACTGGCGGGTGGTGAAGCTCACATGCACCGCCTGCTGCACCGCCTGATAGATCGTCTCCCGCGGGAGGCCGAGCAGCGTGCCGATGCCGGCCGCCTGGGCCGGGCAGAGATGCGCGATGTGGTCGATCTTGTGCTCGTGCAGACAGATGGTGCGCACGAGGTCGATCTGGATCTCGTAGCCGGTGGCGATGCCACGGATCAGCTCGGCGCCGGACTTGTTCGTCGTCTGCGCGACGGCCAGCACCGGCGGAATGTTGTCGCCCGGATGCGAGTAGTCAGCGGCGAGATAGGTGTCGTGCATGTCGAGTTCACGCACCGCGGTGCCGTTCGCCCAGGCAGCCCATTCCGGGCTCACCCGCGTGCCCGGCACCACACCGAACACCGTCGCGCCGCCCTGGCGCGGATGGCCGAGCGCCATGTCGCGCGCGGAGACGACCGGATGCCGGTTAATCGCCGCGATCGCCACCGAGGCGTTGTCGATGACCCGGTTGATGATCATGTCGGTGACATCGTCCTGGACCGCGACAGGATCGGCGGCCACGCCGGCAATCTTCCAGGCCAGTTGATCCTCACGGGCGATATTCGCCTTCGAGGGATAAACCTTGACGGTATACTTGTTCATTGCTGCCCCGCTCAGATGATCGAGCTTCTTCTTCGCGAATTGCGCAGAGGCGAACAAGTAGGCAAGTTGCGGTTTTCCGCGAACGTTATACCGCACGGTTGCGAAGGTTGCGAATGATGGCCAGGGCCAGAATCTTCGCCGGCGAACGACTCCGCCGGCTGCGCGAGCAAGGGCGGATGAGTCAGGCGGCCCTTGCCCGCGCCCTCTCCCTCTCCCCGAGCTACCTGAACCAGATCGAGAACGACCGGCGCCCGCTGCCGGAAGCGGCGATCCCGACACTCGCCGCGCTGTTCGGCGTCGAACCCGGCTATTTCGCCGACATGGAGGACCGGCGACGGGCCAGCGACCTGCGCGAGGCGACCGGCGACCCGCTATTCGGCGGCAGCGCCATCGCCATGAGCGAAGCGGAGGCCGCGGTGCGGGGGGCGCCCGAGGCGGCGCGGCGCTTCCTCACGCTCTACCGCGCCTATCTGGCGCTGGACGAGGAACACCGCGCCTTGCGCGCGCGCCTCGCCGCCGGGGCGGAGCCGGAACCGGCCTCCCGCTTCCCCTATGACGAGGTGCGCGACTGGGTGCAGTCCCGCCGCAATTATTTCGGCGTGCTGGACGAGGCGGCGGAGACGCTGTCAGAGAAACAGGGTTTCGGCACCACCACCTTCGCTGAGGACCTCACCCGCTACCTGCGCGACCGCCACGACATCACCGTCACCGACGTACCGGGCCTGCGCATCGGCGGTACCATCTGGCGGCTGGACCGGCGGGCGCGTCGGCTGGTGCTGGCGGAGGGCGCCTCGCCGGAAAGCCGGCGCTTCTGGATGGCGCATGTGCTCGGGCTGATCGAGCAGCGGGAGACGATCGCCCGGCTGGTCACCGGGGCGCGGCTCGGCACCGAGGCCGCGGCGGGGCTGGCCCGGGTCGGGCTCGCCAATTACTTCGCCGGCGCCCTGGTGCTGCCCTATCGCCGCTTCCTGCACGCGGCGCAGGCGGTGCGCCATGACATCGAGCGGCTGCAAGGCATGTTCGGTGCCAGCTTCGAGCAGATCTGTCACCGCCTCAGCACGATGCAGCGCCCCACCCTGCCCGGCATTCCGTTCTACTTCCTCAAGACCGACATCGCCGGCAACGTGCTGAAGCGCAGCAGCGCGACGCGCTTCCAGTTCGCTCGTTTCGGCGGCCCCTGCCCGCTCTGGAACGTGTATCAGGCCTTCGCCCAGCCCGGCCGGATCCTGGTGCAGGTCGTGCGCACCCCGGACGGCACGACCTATCTCAGCCTGGCGCGCACGGTGGGCACCGGCGGCGGCTCCTATCTGGAACGGCCGCGCGCCATCGCTGTCGGCCTCGGCTGCGAGATCGGCTTCGCCGACCAGACGGTGTATGCGACCGGCCTCGATCTCGACAGCCCGGACGGCACCGTGCCGATCGGGCCCGGATGCCGGGCCTGCGAACGACCCAATTGCGGCCATCGCGCGGTACCACCGGTCGGGCGATCGCTCGATATCGGCACCGGTGAACGGGGCGTGGTGCCCTACCGGATCCTGCAGGATGAGAGCGCGGATTGACCGGCCGCCGCACGACAAAAACCCGGGCCCACACGCCGTAACGACGGGAGCCCGGGGGCACTGGCGGCCCGATGCTCGTGAGAGCGGACGTGCCTACGGAACGCCGCTCAGAGACCGGCGATCATCATCTTGCGCTGCAACACCAGCAGTCGGTCGGTATTGCGCTTGATGATGGTGCTGGATTCCGCGGCAATCGTCTTTATCGGCTCGCTGGCGCCGGAGGCGGGCATCGCTTCCGCCATCCGGAACCACTCGACATGGCTCGCGACCTGATCATCGACATAGGTGCGGTCAAAATCGAGGCCGTGCTGGTAACGCATATGGCCGAGACGGACGCGCAAATCGTAGCGCAGCACATCCGGCAGGCGGATGCCGAGCTGCTTCGCCACCGGCTTGATCTGCGCGTCGACCTCATTCGCCTGCCGCACCAGATCCAGCGCGAAATTGCGGATCTCAACCGACTCCGCCTGGGTTTCGGCAAGCTCGCCCTCGGCGCGGTCGAACATGATGATCTGTTCGGCGTTGGTGATGAACTCGGCATCGTACGGGTTGGCGTCGGGTCCCGGCTGCGCCACCGGCGACTCGCATCCGGCCAGCATCAGCACGGCGGCGAATGCCGCGGGGATGACAGATTTCTTCATGGCAACTCTTGCTCCGGTTCGCCCGCGCCGGCACCCGGCCGCGGGCGAACGATGTTGATGGACACTGGCCGCTCCGGCCCCACGCGCGCAGGCTCCATCCCGTCGACCCTCGGCCGGTTCACCAGGACAGAACCGCTCATGCGGGGCTCCATCGGCTTCGGTTCAGAAGGCGTAGAGCAGGCGCAGCGTCGCGCCGAAATCCTGCTTGAAGGTGCCCGAGGACGAGAAGTCGTGGTTCAGTTCCAGCAACACCTGCGTGGTCGGCGACACGAAGCTGGAGAAGGTCGCACGGATCCGTTGCTCCTCCGTCGCCTGACCGTTCAGGAAACCATCATCGCGCTGCACGCCGCCGAAGAAACCCTCCCAGCCGATCGCCGCCTGCATGGCGCGATTGAAGTTCCAGTTCAGCCAGACCTGGCCACGATAGGTATTGTCCTGGCTAAGCGTCACGTTCCCCGGAAACAAGCCGGGATTGAAGGCGTTCGTGTTGTCCCCGTAGAACATCACGTCAAATGCCGCCGTGGTGGATAAATGCTTGCCGAACGCCTTGTCGAGACCGAGCAAGAGATCGCCGCGCCAACGACCGTCGCCGACATTGATCGCCGAATCCTTGTCATAGGTGCCGTCGGGCGGATAGAGGAAGCCCGTGACGTTGACGTAGGTCTTGCTCTTGTAATCGACGTACGGCCAGATGAACGCGGAGAGGATCGTGTTCTGCGCGCCGGCAGCGCTGCCCAGGCTTCGCCCGCCGACCTGCGCGCCGGAGAGGGAACCGAACGGTTGGAGCACCTGCACGCCGGCCGGATGACCCGCCACGTCGAAAAAATGGATGTAACGCGCAACACCGACGTTCACCTCGAGCCCGGTGTTATTCTTGATGGTCGGGCCGTTATGGACGGTGAACTCGGTATCATGGCCGTATATGTAATAGCCAAGCGCCAGATTCGAGCCGGCGGGCAACGGCAGAAACTCGTTCGGCTCGATTTCCTGCGCCTGGACCGCGCCGGTGCCGGCGAGCAACATTCCTGCGCCAATCACGCTGCAAGCCAAAACAGCGGCGCATGTTTTCTTCAGACTCCGGAAATTCGGCACTGCTTGCTCCTCCCTCGCGGCGTTTGCTCGCCGCCGTTCTTCTGGCTTTGACCAGGATTGCCTCTCCGAGCTTGGACGGTCTCGGTTTTGAGGCCACATTCCGTTTTCTATTAAGAATGTTTGTATCGCAGCAGGGGAACAGCGGCAACCATCACGGGCCATTCCAGATGGCGAAAATGCAGCCTACAGGCTCATGATTACGTTATCACGCCCCCGCAACAGACAATCGTGCCCGCGTAACCGTTATGGTATCGCACCATTATGGACGCACCAAATTGTGTTTTGATCGTAGTGTTTATTTATTCATAACGCAGTCGCATCAACATTGCACTTCACGCGCCACGCCGTCGCGCTCTCGTTTCGGCACCAGGATGACGTAGACCATGCTCGGATCAGGTTGGCTGATACGATCATGGTCTGGCGCCCTGTTTTGAGCGCGCGATCCGCGCTCTCCGACTGTCAGCCTCGGCGATCGCGCTCTAAGCGCCGATAGGCCCAGCGGGGTCGAAGGGGGAGTGACCAAAGGTTCCATCGCCCCGCAGAAGCGATGGAACGGTCACCGAGGGAGTTCCCTCGCCTTACGCCGGTCAGAGGCAAGGACTGTTGGTTACGAGTCTGTATTCTTGCGCGCCGCCGGCCAAACGCCCTTGAACCAACACGGCGCGCGATGATTTCGGCTGTCGCGCTCAGAGTCCGGCGAGCATCATCTTGCGCTGCAGTTCCTTCAGCCGCTCGGTATTGCGCGTGGCGGCGGCGATGGATTCGGCGGCGATCTCCTGCAGCGGCTTACTCGCGCCGGACGCGGGCATCGCTTCCACCATCCGGAGCGTATCTACATGACTCGCGACCTGGTCCTCGATATAGGTCGCGTCGAAATCGAGCCCATGCTGATAGCGCATATGGCCGAGACGGACCCGCAGATCGTAGCGCAGCACATCCGGCAGAGTGATGCCGAGCTGCGCCGCGACCGGCTTGATCCGCGCATCAAACTCGTCGCCCGTCCGCACCAGATCCCGCGCGAAATCCCGCACCTCCGCCGACTGCGCCTGGGTCTCTGCCAGTTCGCCCTCGGCGCGATCGAACATGATGAGCTGCTCGGCGTTGGTGATGAACTCGACATCGTAAGGGTTGGTGCCGGCTCCCGCCTGCGCCACTGGCGTCTCGCATCCGGCTAGCATCAGAATGGCGGCGAACGCCGCGGCAGCAACAGATTTCTTCATGGCAACTCTTGCTCCGGTCTCGCCTGCACCAGCACCCGGCCGCAGGTGAATGATGGCAAAAATCGACAGCGACCGCATCACCGCGCGGGAGGTTTCATCCATCATCCCGTGCGGAAATGCCCGACCTCCTCGCCGGAACCTCCGCCTTGTCCCGGGAGGGAAAGCATCCGCACGGATTTTCAGTCCGGCAGGGGCTCAGAAGGCGTAGAGGAAGCGCAGGGTAGTGCCGAAATCCTGCTTGAAGCCGCCCGAGTTCTGCACGTCATGATTCAGTTCGAGCAAGATCTGCGTCACGGGCGACAAGAAGGTCGAAACGCTCGCCCGGAGGCGCTGCTCCTTCGTTGCCTGCCCGTTCGCCAAGCCATCCTCATACTGGACGCCGCCGAAGAACCCCTCCCAGCCGATCGACGCCGCCACCGCGCGGTTGAAGTTCCAGTTCAGCCACACCTGACCACGATACGTGTTATCCTGGCTGAGGCGCACGCGCGGCGGAAAAAGGCCGTTGTTGAACGCGTTATCGTTGTCACCGTAGAACATCGTGTCGAACCCGACGTCGAGAGAGAAATGGCCGCCGATGGCCTTGTCGAAACCGACCTGAAAACAGCCGCGCCAACGACCATCACCGACGTTGATCGGCGAATCCCGGTCGTAGGTGCCGTCGGGGGGGTATAGAAAGCCGGAGAGGACGAGGTAGGTCCTGTTCTTGAAATCCGCATAAGGCCAGATGAACGCGGACAGAACCGTATTCTGCGCACCGAAGGCGCTGCCGAGGCTTTGCCCGGCGATCTGTCCGCCGGACAACGACCCGAAGAACTCGTACATCTGCAAGCCGGCGGGGTGTCCAGCCACCGTCGTGTAATGGACGTACCGTGCGACGGCGAGGTTCACTTCCAGACCGGTATTCTTCGTAAACGTCGGCCCGTTGTTGAAAGTGAACTCGGTGTCATGCCCGTAGGCATAGTAGCCGAGTGCCAGGTTGCTGCCCGGGGGCAGCGGCACGAACTCTTTCGGCTCCACTTCCTGGGCCAGCGCATGGTCCGATTCCACGAATAACGCCATCACGCCCAGGAGCACGCACGCCAGAACGGCGGCGCGTGATCGATTCAGACTCCAGAAGTCGAACACAGCCTGCTCCCCCTCTCGGCGCTTGCACGCCGAAATTCCCTTGGCCGCCAGAGCACCCCGCCGTGACCACGCACGGCAAACGCTCCACACATTCGTTACTTCAGCGATCTTATTAACCTGAGCGCGGGCGCACCTTGTGTGTCGCTCGAGCCAGGAGCACTT
The DNA here is from genome assembly GCA_035500775.1 of Acetobacteraceae bacterium. Taxonomy (GTDB): domain Bacteria; phylum Pseudomonadota; class Alphaproteobacteria; order Acetobacterales; family Acetobacteraceae; genus DATJWY01. The sequence continues at coordinate 6,579 of DATJWY010000247.1, read as the reverse complement.
TCAGCCGAGACGCCTGGGTGCGCTCAACGGCACACCCCTTAGCATTCCTTAAAGGTGATCACCGTATCGTAAGGGGAAAGCGCAGGCAATCAGGGAAGCGTATCCCGGACAGGAAGATATCAATCGAATCGCACAAATCCCGGCCAATCCCGCCTGCCGGCTCCCCCTCGGCGCAAGGCATTCGTGCCAGGCACGGTCGGGATGAAACAATACGGTCCATCAGATCCCCATGCTGTTCTCAAGCTGCGCCGCGATCGCCCGCAAACGCGGCCGCACCTCCCCCAACAGGAATTCCCGTGACGTGGTGAAAGCGGGGCCGCCGCAATTCAGCACCATCGGCGGCAACCCGCCTCCGGGCCGGAAACCCACCGCGATCGCGTTCACGGAATCATCCCATTCGCCAAAGGAGCAGGCACAGCCAACATTCTCGCACTGTGCCAGAACCGTATTGATGCGCTGCTCAAGGCGCGGCCAGGCGACCTCGTCCAGATCCCGGATCTCGCGCAGCAATTCCCCCCGTTCCGCCGGATCGCACACGGCAAGGAAGGCATTGCCCATCGCGCTTCGTGGCAGCGAGACGCGCGAGCCGACATCGAGATTGAGGGAAATCGCGCTGTCACCACGACACAGCTCGAGACACACCATGCTGAGCCGATCGCGGACGCCCAGCCCCACCGCGGCGCGCGCGAACAGGGCCAGATCGCGCATCAGCGGCTGTGCGAGATGACGCACATCGAGACGTGCCAAAGTCGCGCTGCCAAGCACGAGAAACGCCGTGCCCAGCCGGTACTTACCGATCTCCGGTGCGTAATGCAGGTAACCCTGGCGCGTCAGCGTATAGGTCAGACGAGAGACGGTGGATTTCGGCAAGCCGCTCTGCTGCGCGATCTCCTGGTTGCCGAGCAGGCTCTGGCTACGAAAGCAGCCCAGCACATCCAGCCCACGCACGAGCGCGGTGACGAGATGCCGCGCATCCGGCGCCACCCCGGCACCAGACTCGGCCAGCCCCATGGTGACGGGCACGTTCTCCCGGCGACGGGCCATGGTTCACCATGCGCGCCGTAATCAGGAGCGAGCCAGGAAGGCCGCGAACGCGGCCTGCGCCTCCGGGGAGAGGCGAAGCGCGGCGAAGCGCTCGCCTTCCACCCCGATCGCCTCCTGCACGACGGCGGCATCGGCGCGGCGCAACAGCGCCTTGGTCGTCCGCACCGCCTCCGCCGGCAACCGGGCAAGCTTCGCCGCCTGCTTCACCGCGCGCGGCAACGCCTCGCCATCCTCGGTCACATCGTTGACCAGCCCGTATTCCCGCGCCGCCTCGGCGGTGAACGGCTCACCGAAAAACAGCAACGCGGCCGCCTGCTTCGCGCCCGCGAGGCGCGGCAGCAGGTAGCTCGACGCGCCTTCCGGACAGAGCCCCAGCGGCACGAAGGGCAGCCGGAAACTGGCGCCGCGCGCCGCATAGACGAGGTCGCAATGCAGCAGCATCGTCGTGCCGATCCCGACCGCGAAACCCTCCACGGCGGCGATCAGCGGCTTGGTCAGGTGCGTGAGCGCGCGCAGGAAGAGGATGGGGGGGCTTTCCTCGTCGAGCGTCGCGTTCTGAAAATCGACGATATCATTGCCGCTGGTGAAACAGCCGGCCGCCCCGGCGAGAACGATCGCGCGCACCGAGGGATCGTGGTCGGCCGCCACCAGCGCCTCGCGCAGGGCCGTATAGGTCGCGAGATCAAGCGCGTTGCGGCGGCTCGGACGGTTGATCGTGAGAGTACGAACACCCTCACTGGGCACGTCGCTCAGGACGGTATCCAGCATCGTTTCCCCCTTGGCTCCGGCATCTTCGGCCGGCTTTCGTGGACCCGCACGCACCCCCGCCAGGAGCGCATACCAGCCACGAGTAAAACGTTTGCCTGACATGCGCCGCGGCGTCAAGAAATCCTGGAACGCTGTTCCATTCCGGGACCGTGTGCGGCCCCTGGGCCACGCCCCGCAGGCCCGACAGCGGGGCCCTGCCCCGCACCCCGTCACGCGAAGGCGTGCTTTCGCACGACACGCGAAGGCGTGCTTGCGCACGACACGCGAAGGCGTGCTTGCGCACGTCACGGAGGCAGCGTCCCCAGACCCGTCCACGCTTAAGGAATGGGGTCTGGGGCCAATGGCCCCAGTGGGGTCCAGGGGCAGAGCCCCTGGCCTTTCAAGCAGACAGGCCGCCGGTATTTACTCCGCGGCGGACAGGCAGCCGCCGGTTTCGCCGATCTCGGCCTCGCTCTCCGCCACCGGCATCGGGGTCATGCCGAGCCGCGCCAGCAGCCGCATATCGCTATCCTGCTCGGCATTCGGCGCGGTGAGCAGGCGCGGACCGTAGAACAGCGAATTCGCCCCGGCCAGGAAGCAGAGCGCCTGCGCCTCCTCGCTCATGCTCTCCCGCCCCGCGGAAAGGCGTACCATGGAGTGCGGCATGGTGATGCGCGCCGCCGCGATCACCCGGACGAAATCGATCACCGGCAACGTCTCGCCCTCGCCGAGCGGCGTGCCGGGCATGCGCACCAGCCGGTTGATGGTGACGCTCTCCGGATGCTTCGGCAGGGTGGCGAGCGTCGCGATCAGGCTGGCCTGATCATCCTCCGACTCGCCGAGACCGATGATGCCGCCGCAACACACGTTGAGGCCCGCGTCCCGCACCGTGCGCAGCGTGTCCAGCCGGTCCTGATAGGTGCGGGTGGTGATGATCTTGTCGTAGTACTCGGGCGAGGTATCGAGATTGTGATTGTAGTAGTCGAGCCCGGACTGCTTCAGCCGCTCGGCCTGCGGCCCGGTCAGCATGCCCAGGGTGACGCAGGTTTCCATGCCGAGTGCCTTCACCCCCTCGACCATGGCGCACACCGCGTCGAGGTCCCGGTCCTTGGGCGAGCGCCAGGCCGCGCCCATGCAGAAGCGGGTGGCGCCCTGCGCCTTGGCGGCCCGTGCCTCCGTCAGCACCGCCTCCACCTGCATCAGCTTCGCGGCATCGACGCCGGTGTCATACTGCGCGCTCTGCGGGCAGTAGGCGCAATCCTCGGGGCAGCCGCCGGTCTTGATCGAGAGCAGGGTCGAGATCTGCACCTGGCACGGATCGAAATTCCGGCGATGCACGGTCTGCGCGCGGAACAGCAGCTCCGGGAAGGGCAGATCCATCAGGGCCCGCACCTCTTCCCGGGTCCAGTCGTGACGCAGCACTTCGGCCTCGGGGAACGGGACGGGGGATGCGGGGGTATGAGTCTGGGACATGGCCCCTGAAATGCCTGCTTATGCGGCGCCGGGCAAGACGGCGGACAGAAGAGCCCCCCCTGCCCGCCGCCTCGTTTTCGCGCGCGATGCCGCCGCGCGGGATCAGGCCGCTTCCAGCAGCCCGCCCGCCTGCTCCACCGCGCGCAGATGGTGCCCAGTGTCGCCGAACTGGGTTTCGACCATGGTCAGGCGCTTGAAGTAATGCCCGGCCTTGTATTCCATCGTCACGCCGATGCCGCCATGCAGCTGCACCGCCTCCTGCCCGATAAAGCGGGCCGAGCGGTTGATCTGCACCTTGGCGCCGGAGACCGCCGCCCGGCGCTCATCGCGATGATCGCCATTGGCCCGCATCGCGGCGAGCATCGCCATGCTGCGGGCCTGCTCCAGCGCGATCATCATGTCCACGGCGCGGTGCTGCAGCGCCTGGAAGCTGCCGATCGTCACCCCGAACTGCTTGCGCGTCTTGAGGTAGTCCACGGTCAGCGCGTGCAGCGCCTGCATCGCGCCCACCGCCTCGGCGCACACCGCGGCGATCGCCGTGTCCGTCACCTGCTCGATCAGCGGCAGCGCGTTGTCCACCTCGCCGATCACGTTCTCCGCCGGCACCTCCACCCCGGCGAAGGACAGCTCGGCGACGCGCAGCCCGTCCTGCGTCGGGTAGCCACGGCGGGAGACGCCGGGCGCATCCGCATCCACCAGGAACAGGGTGATGCCGGACGGATCGCTCCGGCCGCCGCCGGTCCGGGCGCTGACGATCAGCTTCCCGGCGCTGTCACCGTGCAGCACCACGCTCTTCTCGCCCTCCAGGCGCCAGCCGCCTGCCGTCCGCCGGGCCGTGGCGCCGACATCGTGCAGCGCGTAGCGCGCCTGCCGCTCCCAATGCGCGAAGGCGAGACGCAGCGCGCCGCCCGTGATGGCCGGGATCAGTTCCTGACGCTGCGCCGCGCTGCCGCCGAGGCGCAGGAAGCCGCCGCCAAGCACCACGGTCGCCAGATACGGCTCGACGACGAGGCCCCGGCCGATCGCCTCCATGACGATCATCGTCTCGACCGCGCCGCCGCCGAAGCCACCCTCGGCCTCCGCGAACGGCAGGCCGAGCAGGCCAAGCTCGGCATAGCGCGCCCACATCCCGGCGCTCCAGCCGGCGGGCTCCGCCTGATAGCGGCGGCGCTTTTCGAGGTCGCCGTAGAAATCATCGACCAGGCGGTCGATGCTGTCCTTGAGCAGGCGCTGCTCTTCGCTCAGATCGAAATCCATTGGACGAGCCCCCTACAGACCGAGAATGGCCTTGGCGATGATGTTGCGCTGAATTTCGTTGGAGCCGCCGTAGATCGAGACCTTGCGCCAGTTGAAGTAGGCGGGCGCGACCGCGTCGGCCCAGTCGAAGCCCGGAAAATCGTTCCGCCTCGCCTCGTCCGGCGCATCGGGGTCGCGATACGGTTGAGCGTACGGCCCGACCATCTCCAGCAGCAACTCGGTCGTCGCCTGCTGCAGCTCGCTGCCCTTGATCTTGAGGATCGAGGAGGCCGGGTCCGGCGTGTTGCCGGCGCGGCGGTTGGAAACGACGCGGAGCTGCGTCATCTCCAGCGCCTTCAGCTCGATCTCCACCTGGGTCACGCGGCCGCGGAAATCGGCGTCGTCCCACACCGAGCCATCGCCGCTCGGCACCTTGCGCGCCAGATCCTTGATCCGGCGGATGCGCGCCTTGGACAGCCCGATCCGGGCGATGCCGGTGCGCTCATTGCCGAGCAGGAACTTGGCGTAGTCCCAGCCCTTGTTCTCCTGGCCGACCAGGTTCTCCGCCGGCACGCGCACATCGTCGAAGAACACCTCGTTCACCTCATGGCCGCCGTCGATGGTCTGGATCGGCTTCACCGTGATGCCGGGCGTCTTCATGTCGACCAGGAAAAACGAGATGCCCTCCTGCTTCTTCGCCTGCGGGTCGGTGCGCACGAGGCAGAAGATCCAGTCGGCGTATTGCGCGAGCGTGGTCCAGGTCTTCTGGCCGTTGACGATATAGTGATCGCCGTCACGCTTCGCGCTGGTCTTGAGGCTCGCGAGGTCGGAGCCGGAGCCGGGCTCGGAGAAGCCCTGGCACCACCAGATGTCGAGATTGGCGGTCGGCGGCAGGAAGCGGCGCTTCTGCGCCTCGGACCCGAAGGCGGCGATCACCGGCCCGACCATGGAGACGTTGAAATCGAGCGGCATCGGCACCGATGCCTGCATCAACTCTTCCTGGTAGATGTAACGCTGCACCGGCGTCCAACTCTGCCCGCCCCATTCGGCGGGCCAGTGCGGCACGGCCCAGCCGCGCTTGTTCAGGATACGCTGCGTCGTGACCATCTCCTCGCGCGTGGGATGGCGCCCCTCGGCGACGCGATGGCGGATGCTCTCCGGGATCTCGGCGCGGATGAAATGCCGCACCTCGTCCCTGAAGGCCTCCTCCTCTGGGGTGAAGCGTAGGTCCATGTTTCCCTCCCTGGGTTCTCAGGCGCCCGGTTTGTTTTTGCCCGGGCTTGTCTTGTTGCCTTATGGTGCCTTGCCAATCGGCATCCGCGAACCGAAGCCCAGGGGCTCCGCCCCTGGACCCCGCCAAAGGCTTAGCCTTTGGAATCCATTATTTTCGGGGGTCTGGGGCCTCAAGGCCCCGTCGTGCGAATGCACGCCTTCGCGTGACGGGGTCGAGGGGCAGTGCCCCTCGCCTTACCCCCGCGGCACCGCCGCGCCCTCCTTGCCTCCCCGCCTGGTGATTCAACGCCACCGGCTTTTGTCTGAAACGGAACTTTGTTTCGTATTTTATAATTCGGTATCGGAAATATGCGGCCGCCGTCAAGCATCGCGGCATGGGCATTCATGCCCGCCGCAGCCGAAACACTCCTGTTCGGGACAAAGATTTTCATTTCGGCACGGCGTACGGCGTGTTGACCGGCGGTCAGCGGCACAATCCGCACAAACGGAATTTTGTTGCGACGGAATGTTTCAGCCAACCTTCGGCCAGCGCCGGTGCAGCCAAAGCCAGCTTTCAGGCCGCTCGCGGATCCAGCGTTCCAGGGCGTCATTCACCTGCTGGGTGAGTTGCCGGATATCCGCCTGCCGGTCGCCACTGTCCGGCAAGGGCAAGGGCGGCTCGCAGATCAGCCGGAAGCGCGCCGGGCCGATCCGCTCGACATGGCTGGGGACCACCGGACAGCGGAAGCGCAGCGCCAGCGCCGCCAGGGCCGACGCCGTCATGGCGGGCAGACCAAAGAACCGGGCCTCGACCCCGTCATTCATCTTCTGGTCCGTCAGCATGGCGAGATAGCCGCCGCGCGCCAG
>DATJWY010000246.1:0-22825 GCA_035500775.1 Acetobacteraceae bacterium | reverse complement strand
CATTCCACCGCTCCTGCGGAGCGGCGGAACCTTGGGCCACTCCGCCCCTGGCCCCATCCCCCTTTTCGTGAATAATTCTAAACTTGTGCGGGTCTGGGGGCGCGGCCCCCAGCGGGTCCAGGGCAGAGCCCTGGCCTTCCTCTTGAGCACGGGGCTTTCTGGCCGCGCCACCGATGCCTATGAAGGAGCGATGTCCACCCCCGACCTGCCCAAGCTCCGCGACGTCATCGCCCGCCATGGGCTCGATGCCCGCAAATCCCTGGGCCAGCATTTCCTGCTCGATCCGAACCTCACCGGCCGTATCGCCCGTCTTGCCGGCGACCTCGCGGGGCGGCACGTGATCGAGGTCGGCCCTGGCCCGGGCGGCCTGACCCGCGCGCTGCTCGAGACCGAGGCCGCCGAGGTGCTGGCGGTCGAGATCGATTCCCGCGCCGTGGCCGCGATCGAGGAACTCCGTGCCGCCTTCCCTGACCGGCTGCGCCTGCTGGAGGCGGACGCGGTCGGCACCGACCTCGCCGCCCTGGTGCCGGCGCCGCGGCAGATCGTCGCCAACCTGCCCTACAACGTGGCGACGCCGCTGCTCATCGGCTGGCTGCGGCAGGCGGCGTCCTGGGAGCGGCTGACGCTGATGTTCCAGCTCGAAGTGGCCGAGCGCGTCTGCGCCGCGCCGGGCAGCGCGGCCTATGGGCGGCTCGCCGTGCTCGCGCAATGGACCTGCACCGCCTCCCTGCTGCTGCGCATCCCGCCCGCCGCCTTCACCCCGCCACCCAAGGTGTTCTCCGCCGTGGTCGGGCTCGTGCCGCTGCCGGAGCAGCCGGCCCCGGCCCTGTTCGCGGCCATGGAGCGGCTGACCGCCGCCGCCTTCGGCCAGCGCCGCAAGATGTTGCGCGGCGCGCTGCGGCCGCTCGGCGGCGAGGCGCTGCTGGAGCGGGCGGGGATCGCGCCGGATCGCCGGGCCGAGACGCTGTCCATCACCGAGTTCGACCGCCTCGCCCGCCTGCTCTGAACCGCCCGACGCGACCGTTCTACCCCCCTGTTTTGGCACAAAACTTTCTCGGTCCGGCTCATTCCAGCCCGGCGGATGTTGCTCTAGTCTCCGGCCGCGTCCACGGGCGGGACCGGCCGGCATCGTCTGGCCCCGGGACAGATAGGCGGGGCGTGCATGATCGAAGGGGTCGCGAGCAAAATCGGCCAGGCGCTGCGGAATGTCCGGCCCGGCATCGGCGCGCTGGCCAGCAGCCGGCTGCGCAGCGTGCCCCGGACATTGCGGGTCACGAGCCCCGCCTTCACCGATGGCGGCCAGATTCCGGCGCGCTACACGCAGGATGGCGAGGGCCTGTTCCCGCCGCTCGGCTGGGAGAGTGTGCCGGCCACGGCGAAATCCCTGGCCCTGCTGGTGGAGGACGCGGATGCCCCCTTCCCCCGCCCGCTGGTGCACGCCGTCCTCCACGGCATTCCGCCGCATCTCGGCGGATTGCCGGAAGGCGCCTTGCCGAAGCGCCTCACCGGTCCGGCGCCGCTCGGCTTCAGCGCCGGACGCAATTCCCTCACCCGCCCCGGCTGGATGGCGCCCTCGCCCATGCCCGGCCACGGCCCGCATCGCTACGCCTTCCAACTCTTCGCGCTCGACTTCGTGCCGCGCTTCGCGCACACGCCCGGCCGCACCCTGCTGATGCGAACCATCCGCTCGCATATCCTCGCCTACGGCCGTCTGACCGGCGTGTACCGGCGGGACTGACGCCACCGGCCGCAAAGCGATGGCTCGTCCAGTGCTCTTGGCCGGTGGCCTCGCGCGCCGGGTTGGCCCTGGGCGGCGGAGGGGCGGACCGATTCGCTCTTGCCACCGCCCCCGCCGGCCGCAATCGTAGCGCCGGAGGAGACAGACACGATCCCAATGGGTGAAAGAACCGATCTCACGGGGCGCCCCAGACGGGTCCGCGGCCAGTTCCCCCGCGTCGCGGCCACGCTCCTGCTCCTGACCGGCTGCGCCCCGGTCCTGCGGCACTCAGCCGACCCGGCGCCCCACCCCGGCGTCTCGCCCCAGGCGGCTGCCCCGGCGCCGGCCCGGCCGGCGCACATCATCGTTACCCTGTTCGCGGCGGATCCGGGCGCGGTGCGACTCGAACGCGACGCGCTGGTGAGCAGCACCGCCGATGGCGATGCCGATCCTGGCATGATTCGCCGCAGCGTCGCCGCCGCGGTGCAGAATGCGGTCGCCGACACGCTCGTGCTCCGGCTGCGTGGCATGGGGCTGCCCGCATGGCACGCCTCCGCCCACGCCGCCGGCAAGGGGGATCTGGTGATCGTCGGCCGCATCCTCGCCGTGGACGGTTCCGGTAACGGCGCGCGGGGCGAGGTGCGGGCGCGCGTGAAACTGATCTACACCAACCCGGCGGATGGCAGCCCGCACCTGCTGCAAGCATACCAGGCCAGTTCCACCGCCGGCACCCTGCCGGGGATCGAGCTGGACGGCGCGCAGGAAGCGCTGGGCCTCGCCGCCGGCGTGCCGACCCGGCGGGCGCGCACTGGCGCCGCCGGCCAGGGCGACCAGCTGGCCGATGCCCTCACCGTCGAGATCGGCACGTTCTGCGCGGAGAAAGGCTGGGTGCCCACCGCCGCCGTGCCGTCACAATCGACGCTTTAGGCCGGGGAAAGCCCCTGGCCTTTCAGATGGGTCGATCAATAAGGCAGTTGGTATAACACCGCAGAACGACGTTCTGCTTAAGTAATGGATTCCAAAGGCTTAGCCTTTGGCGGGGTCGAGGGGCAGCGCCCCTCGCCTGATCCGCCGGACCAGAACCGCTCAGGCCTGCGCGCGACTCCGGGCATATTCCGCCTCGTAGATGTAGTCGCGCGTCAGCGGCACGGCCGCGTGTTGCCGCGCCAGCTGTATCTGCCAGACCATGTGCCCCTGATGGCGGAATGCCAGCTCGCAGCCGGAGAGATAGAACTCGAACATCCGGCAGAACCGCTCGTCATAGAGCGCCGCGATGGCGTCACAGTTGGCGGCGAAGCGGCGGCGCCACTGGCGCAGGGTTTCGGCGTAGTGCAGGCGCAGGATCTCGCAATCCGTGACCAGCAGGCGGCTTTTCTCCACCACGCGGAAAACCTCGCTAAGCGCGGGGGAGTAGCCGCCAGGGAAGATGTATTTGGCCAGCCAGGGGCTGGTGGAGCCAGGGCCGTGGCTGCGCCCAATCGCGTGCACGAGGGCAACGCCGTCATCGGCGAGGCAGCGCCGCACCACGTCGAAGAAGGTGCGGTAATGCCCCAGCCCCACATGCTCGAACATGCCGACCGAGACGATGCGGTCGAAACGCTGGGTCATGGACCGGTAATCCATCAGCTCGAACGTCACCCGGTCGGCGAGCCCCGCCGCCGCCGCCCGCGCCCGCGCCTCGGCGAGCTGCTCGGTGGAAAGGGTAATCCCGGTCACATGGGCGCCGTATTCCTGGGCGAGCATCAGCGCCATGCCGCCCCAGCCGGAGCCGATGTCGAGCACGGTGAGGTCCGGCCGGTCGAGCCGCAGCTTGGCGGCGATATGTCGCTTCTTCAGCCGCTGCGCCTCTTCCAGCGTCTCGTCGCCGCGCGGGAAATAGGCGCAGGAATATTGCCGGTCGCGGTCGAGGAACAGGCTGTAGAGCCGGCCGTTCAAATCGTAATGATGCGCGACGTTGCGGCGGGCGCGGCGGGCCGGGTTGAACTGCGCGAGCCGGCGGAACAGCATCTCGAATGCGTTGCGGACCGTTCCCATCGGGTGCGACCAGCCCTCCTCCATGTTGAGGAAGAGCAGATCCAGCACCTCGTACAGGGTGCAGTCATACGGGGCGAGCCGGCCATCCATGTAGCCCTCGCCGAAGGCCATGCCCGGATCGAGGATCAGCCCGCGGATGATCCCGTCATCATTGATCACGAACCCGGCGTTCGGACCGGCGCGCTTGCCAGCACAGACCTTGATCGTGCCGTCAGGGAAACGGACGGTCAGCGTGCCGATGCGGATCATCCGGTCGAGGATGGCGGTCAACAGGGTTCGCACTTTACCCCCGCTTTCATGGCGCACCGCCATGAGCATGGGGCAAGAAGCCGCATCCGGTCAAAAGGTTGCGGCATCGCAAACACGCGAGGGAAACGGGAAGCAGGGGGCACGGCCGGCGCCCGCCTTGCGTCCGCGCCGCGATCCGAGGCCCGGAGGCTGCCCCCCCGGCGGGATCCAAAGGCGGCAGCCACGAACAGAAAAGGCCGGAGCCCAAGGCCCCGGCCCGTATCTTCTGGCGAACACCTGTCAGCCGCGCCGGGTCCGGCCCGGCTGAACGATGCTCCGGCGGTCCGGGGCTGCCCCCGGACCCGATGGGTCAGTCGATCTCCGGCTGCTCGCCCTCGCCCGGCGCCGCGCCGGCCTCGAACAGCTCGGCGGCCTCGACCTCTTCCTCCTCGGCGGCCAGGCCAACGGCCTCGCCACGAGTCTGCTTCTCGGCCTCTTCCGGGCTACGCGCCACGTTCACCGTCACCGGGAGGCTGACCTCCGGGTGCAGCACCACGCGCACGCGCGACAGACCGAGGGTCTTGATCGGCTGCTCAAGCACCACCTGCTGACGGCTGATGGTGAGGCCGGCCGCGGCCGCGGCCTCGGCGATGTCGCGGCCGGAAACGGAGCCGTAGAGGCTGCCCGACTCGCCCGCCTGACGGATGATGACGACGGAGAGGCCGCCCATCCGCTCGGCGAGCCGCTCGGCTTCCTCGCGGCGCTTGATGTTCAGGGCCTCAAGCTGCACGCGCTGCTGCTCGAACTTCGCGAGATTGTCCTTGCTGGCGCGGATCGCCCGCTTCTGCGGCAGCAGGAAGTTGCGCGCGTAGCCGGGGCGCACCCGGACCAGGTCGCCCATCTGCCCCAGCTTCTCGACCCGCTGGAGCAGGATCAGTTCAACGGTGGCCATAGCTCTCTGCTCCTCAGCTCACGATGTAGGGCAGCAGCGCCAGGAAGCGGGCGCGCTTGATCGCCTGCGCGAGCTCACGCTGCTTCTTGGCCGAGACGGCGGTGATGCGGCTCGGCACGATCTTGCCGCGCTCCGAGAGGAAGCGGGAGAGCAGACGCACGTCCTTGTAGTCGATCTTCGGCGCGTTCGGGCCGGAGAACGGGCAGGACTTGCGGCGGCGATAGAACGGGCGGCGGGCGCCGACGGCGGTGCGCCGCGCGGCGGGATTGACGTCGGAGGCCGGCTCACCGGCGCGATCAAAAGTGCGGTCGGACATGCTGGCTTACTCCTCGCCCCCTTCGGCGCCTTCGCTTCCGCGGGCGCGGTATTCCTCACGGTCATCGAAGCCGCGGCGGCGGCCGCTCTCGAAGCGCCCGGCCGGCTTCGGCCCGCGGAAGCCGCGCTCGCGGTCGTCGGACTTGCGGGTAAGCACGGCGGACGGCGCCTCGTCGATCGCATCGATGCGGATCGTCATGAAGCGGAGGATGTCCTCGTTCAGCCGCAGCTGACGCTCAACCTCGTTGAGCGAGGCGGGCGCCGCTTCCAGGCCGAGCAGCATGTAATGGCCCTTCCGGTTCTTCTTGATCCGGTAGGCCAGGCTGCGCAGACCCCAGTACTCGCGCTTCTTGACCGCACCGCCCTCGCCCTCGAGCTGGGTGGTGATCTGGTCGGCGACGCTCTCGACCTGCTGCTGCGTGACGTCATTGCGTGCGATCAGCACGCATTCATAAAGTGGCATGAGTGCTCCCTGTGGCTGGTTCGGCCCCTTGCCCGGGGATCAGGCAAGCAGGCATAGCCGGGGCGATGCCACGTCCCGGCAGGGAAGGGGCGGCCTAAAGCATATCGGCACGGAGCTGGCAAGCCTTTCCCACGCCGGCGCCAATGCCGGGGCGCCCCGATCAGGAACACGGATGATTGCCCATGCGACGAAGAATTCCGGCCGTTCTCCCGGCTTGCAAGTAGAGGAGAGTCCCGCCAGGGTATCGTTCACCTGCCGCCCCCGCATTGACAGCACCTCGCCCCGGGCGGCATACCCCCGCGCCAGTTCAACCGGAACGAAACCTCCATGCCCGTCCATGCCTTCATCTTTCCCGGTCAGGGCAGCCAGTCCGTCGGCATGGGCCGGGATCTCGCCGCTGCCTTCGCCGCCGCCCGCGAAGTCTTCGAGGAGGTGGACGAGACCCTCGGCCAGCGCCTCTCGAAGCTGATGTTCGAAGGGCCGGCCGACGAGCTGACCCTGACGGAAAACACCCAGCCGGCGCTCATGGCGATGTCCCTCGCCGTGCTGCGGGTGCTGGAGCGGGAGGGCGGCTTCCGCCTCGCCGATCGCGCGGCCCTCGTCGCCGGACACTCGCTTGGCGAATACAGCGCGCTGACCGCCGCCGGCAGCCTCTCGGTCGCCGAGGCGGCGCGCCTGCTCCGCCTGCGCGGGCGGGCGATGCAGGCCGCGGTGCCGCCCGGGGCCGGCGCCATGGCGGCGCTGCTCGGCGTTGAGTTCGCGCAGGCGCAGGAGATCTGCGCCGAGGCCACCGTGCTGCGCCAGGAAGGCCAGCCGGACCGGCGCGAGGTGGTCGAGAGCGCGAACGACAATGGCGGCGGCCAGGTCGTGATCTCCGGCAACAAGAGCGCGGTTGAACGCGCGGTCGAGCTGGCCAAGTCGCGCGGCGTCAAGCGCGCCATGCTGCTGCCGGTTTCCGCCCCCTTCCATTGCGCCCTGATGGCGCCTGCCGCCGATGCGATGGCGGAGGCGCTGGCCACGGCGACGCTGCTGCCGCCCGCGGTGCCGCTGATCGCCAATGTCACCGCCGCCAAGGCCACCGAGGCCGATGTCATCCGCGACCTGCTGGTGCGCCAGGTGACCGGCACGGTACGGTGGCGGGAGAGCGTGCAGGCCGCGGTCGGCATGGGCGTGACCAGCTTCATTGAACTCGGCGCCGGCAAGGTGCTCACCGGCCTGGTCCGGCGCATCGCCCCCGACGCCGCCACCGCCTCCGCCGGCACGCCGGCGGAGATCGAGGAATTGCTCAAGACACTCTGACACGCCGGACCGGCGGGAACCCGGACCGCGACGCGGCAGGGGCCTCTCCCGCCGGTGTCGCGGTCCCCTGTCGAGAGGCGCAAGCCGAGAGGTATTCAATGTTCAGGCTGGACGGGAAGACGGCGCTCATCACGGGCGCCTCCGGCGGTATTGGTGCCGCGATCGCACGCATCCTGCACGCCCAGGGGGCCTTGGTGGCCCTTTCCGGCACGCGGCAGGACGCGCTGACCGCCCTCGCCGACGAACTTGGCGACCGGGCGCTGATCTTCCCGGCGAATCTGCAGGAGGCCGCCGCGCCCGATTCGCTGATCGCCGCCGTGGAAGCGACCGCCGGGCCCCTGCATGTCCTGGTGAACAATGCCGGCCTCACGCGCGACACGCTGGCGCTGCGGATGAAGGACGAGGACTGGTCCGCCGTGCTCGACGTGGACCTGACCGCGCCGTTCCGCCTCTCCCGCGCCGCGCTGCGCGGCATGCTGCGCCGGCGCGCCGGGCGAATCGTGAATATTTCGAGTATTGTTGGCTCCACCGGTAATCCCGGCCAGGCCAATTACGCCGCCGCCAAGGCGGGACTCGAGGGCATGACCCGGGCGCTGGCGCAGGAAGTCGCCTCGCGCGGCGTGACCGTGAACGCGGTCGCGCCCGGCTTCATCGAAACGGCGATGACCCACGCCCTGAACGAGGAGCAGCGCGCCCGCCTGATCGCCAATATCCCGCTCGGCCGCATGGGCCGGCCGGAGGATGTCGCCGCCGCCGTGCTCTATCTGGCCTCGGACCAGGCTTCCTGGGTTACCGGCGCCACGATTCACGTCAATGGCGGCATGGCGATGCGCTGACGCGGCATTTTCCGCTCAGCATCCGCGCCTCAGGCTTTAAGTCTTTGAAAAAACCTTCCTTCCTCGCCACGCAACCGGCCTTCCGGGGGCGCGTTGCGCGGCGCGGAAGATACGTGTTGTCATCGAGCCGCCACACCTTTGCCCAAGAGATGACTTGGTTACCTTGGCGGCCCGGGGAGAACCATGCTAATCGCCCCGCTGCTTCGTCCGGAGCGGGGGTCTTCGGCTCCGATCGGGTCTGCCCGGCGGGACAACACCGGTAAGGGACGAATTTGTTAACGCGTGCGCCAAACCGGCAGACAGGGATCCAGAAAAAATGAGCGAGATCGCCGAGAAGGTTAAGAAGATCGTTGTGGAGCATCTGGGCGTCGAGGAGAGCAAGGTGACGCCGGAAGCCTCCTTCATCGACGATCTGGGCGCCGACAGCCTCGATACCGTCGAGTTGGTGATGGCCTTCGAGGAAGCGTTCGGGGTCGAGATCCCGGAAGACGCGGCCGAGAAGATCAGCACCGTGAAGGATGCGATCGACTATATCGAAAAGCAGAAAGCGGCCTGATAGCAACGCGGCCCGCGGAGATGCGAGTGGAACAGAGGCGTGTTGTCGTCACCGGGATGGGGATCGTCTCACCACTCGGTGTAGGCGTGAACCATGTCTGGAAGCGGCTGATCAATGGCGGCTCCGGCATCTCAGCCATACAATCCTTCGATACGGCGGATCTGCCGGCGAAGGTCGCGGGCCAGGTTCCCGCCGGAACCCGGGAAGAAGGGGGGTTCACCCTTTCCGAATGGGTTCCGGTCAAGGAACAGAAGAAGATGGATCGCTTCATCCATCTCGGCATCGCCGCCGCCAGCGAGGCGGTCGCCGATTCGGGCTGGGCGCCGGAGGATGACGAGGGCCGCAACGCCACCGGCGTCATGATCGGATCGGGCATCGGCGGGCTGCAAACCATCTACGACGCGTCCGTGCTCGTGCATGAGGGCAAGGCGCGCCGGCTCTCCCCCTTCTTCATCCCCTCGGCGCTGATCAACCTCGCCTCGGGGCATATCTCGATCAAATACGGCTTCAAGGGGCCGAACCACTCGGTGGTGACCGCCTGCGCGACCGGCGTGCATGCCATCGGCGACGCCGCCCGGCTGATCATGTTCGGCGATGCCGATGTCATGGTGGCCGGCGGGGCCGAGGCGACGGTCTGTCAGCTCGGCATCGCCGGGTTCTGCGCCTCCCGCGCGCTCTCCACCGCCTTCAACGACGAGCCCGCCCGCGCCTCCCGCCCCTGGGATCGCGACCGGGATGGCTTCGTCATGGGCGAGGGCGCCGGCGTGCTGGTGCTCGAGGAATACGAGCATGCCCGCCGCCGCGGCGCGAAGATCTACGCCGAGGTCGCCGGTTACGGCCTCTCGGGCGACGCGCATCACATCACCGCCCCGGCCGAAGGCCATGATGGCGCCTACCGCGCCATGAAGGGGGCGCTGCGCAACAGCGGCATCACCATCGATCAGATCCAGTACGTGAACGCCCACGGCACCTCCACGCCGCTCGGCGACGATCTGGAATTGGAGGCGGTGGAGCGGCTGTTCGGCGACCATGCGCGCAATATCGCCATGTCCTCCACCAAATCGGCGACCGGCCATCTGCTCGGCGCCGCCGGGGCGATCGAGGCGATCTTCTGCATCCTCGCGGTGCGCGACGGCGTCGTGCCGCCGACGCTCAACCTCGACAATCCGAGCCGCGAGAGCGTGATCGACCGCGTTGCCCACACCGCCCAGGAGCGCAAGGTTACTGTCGCGCTCTCCAACAGCTTCGGCTTTGGCGGCACCAACGCCAGTGTCCTGTTCCGCGCCATCTGAGCGCGGACGGAACGATGCGGTCCGCCGGCGGAGCGCCCAGCGCGGCCGCCGGCGGACCACAACCGATCGAACGCCTCACCGGAGGCCGATCGGAAGCGGGATGCGCTGGCTTCACAAGGCGCGCGGCCAGACCGGCCGTGGCATGAAGGCGCAAGCGCCTCCCCCGCTCCTTTAAACAGAGGGTATCCGCCCCGATGCGCCGCTGGCTCGTGGCCCTCACGCTCCTGCTCTCCCTGACCGGACTCGCCGGCTTCGGAGCCATCCACCTCTATCGCGCGCCAGGGCCGCTCCCGGCGCCGCGCGCCGTGATGGTGCCGCGCGGCGGGCTGGAGCGCGTCGGCGCGGCGCTGCGCGATGCCGGGGTGATCCGCTCCCCCCTCGCCTTCCGCATCGCCGCCCTGGCCACCTATCGCGCCGGCCCGGTGCACGCGGCGGAGTTCGCCTTCCCGGCCGGCGCCAGCCTGCAACAGGTGCTCGCCGTGCTGCGCACCGGCCGCCCCGTGCAGCACAGGCTGACCATCCCGGAAGGCCTGACCAGCGCCGAGATCGCCGCCCTCGTTGCCGCCGCCGACGCGCTGGCGGGCGATCCGCCGGTGCCGCCCGAAGGCGCCGTCCTGCCGCAGACCTACGATTATGAACGCGGCACCACGCGCGAGACGCTGCTGGCGCGCGCCCATGCGGCGCTGCTGCGCGCCCTCGACCGCGCCTGGGCGGAACGCGACCCCGCCCTGCCCTTCACCGGGCCGGACCAGGCGCTGACGCTCGCCAGCATCGTCGAGAAGGAAACGGCGAAGCCGGACGAACGGCCACGCGTCGCCGCCGTGTTCCTCAACCGGCTGCGCCTCGGCATGAAGCTGCAATCCGACCCGACCGTGGTCTATGGCGCGAGCGGCGGGCTCGGCACCCTGGATCGCAAGCTGAGCCGGGCCGATCTCGACCGCGACGACGCCTACAACACCTATCGCAATCCCGGCCTGCCGCCCGGGCCGATCTGCAATCCAGGCATCGCCTCCATCCTGGCGGTGACGCGGCCGGCGCAGACGAGCGATCTCTATTTCGTCGCCGACGGCTCGGGCGGGCACGCCTTCGCGGCGACCCTGCCGGAGCATCTGCGCAATGTCGCGCGCTACCGGGCGCTGGAGCAGCATCCGCCGGAACGCGCCCACCCCGGCGGATAGGACCGGCAGGCCTTTACAAGGCGAGGGCTCCGCCCTCGACCCGCCAAAGGCCGTGGGCCTTTGGAAACCAATTACTTTTTCTGGCGGTCTCGCCATCTGAAAACGACGAACTCAGGCAAGAAAACAAAAGGATTCCAAAGGCTAAGCCTTTGGCGGGGTCCAGGGGCGGCGCCCCTGGCCTGCCTCATGGCTGGCTCCGCTCCTTACCCGGCAGTTCCCCGAGGGCACGCCCGAGCCAAGCGGGCGGCAGCGCGCCACCGAATCGGGCCAGCAGCGCCAGCCACCAGGGGAAGACGACGCGCTCCCGCCCGGCGGCGATGCCGCGCACGATCAGCGCCGCGGCGCGGTCCGCGTCCATCAGGCCGGGCATGGGAAATCGGTTCCGCGCCGTCATCGGCGTGCGGATGTAACCGGGGCAAACGCTGGTAACGCGCACGCCCTCCCGCCGCGCCGTGGTCGCGGTCCCCACCGCCCAGAGATCGGCGGCGGCCTTGGAGGCGCAGTAGGCGGGTGCCCCGGGGGCCGGGAGGAACCCCGCGATCGAGGCGACCACAGCGAGCCGGCCGCGCACGCCATCCGCGCCCGGCGGCTGCCGCCGCATCGCCGCGAGCGCCGGCAGCGCCGTATTCAGCATGCCGTCGAGATTGGTGGCGAAGATCGCCCGCACCTGCTCCGACTCCTCCGGTCCGGCCTGCCCGGTCCCGGCCGAGATGCCGGCATTGGCGATCGCGATGTCGAGCCGGCCAGCCGCCGCGATCCAGGCCTGCGTCGCGGCGCGATCCGTGACATCGATGCACGCGCTCCGCACCGTGGCGCCGCGCGCCCGGCAAGCGGCCTCCGACTCGGCAAGTCTGGCCGCATCCCGGCCGCCGAGATGCAGCACCGTCCCCGGCGCCGCGTAGGCCAGGGCCAGCGCCCGGCCGATCCCGCTGGAGGCGCCGGTGATCAGCACGGAACGGTCTTTCATGTTCGCAACATCCCTAATGCCTGATAGAAGCTCGCGCCCATGAGCGCTCCCCTTGCATCAATGACCGGCTTCTCCCGCAGCGAGGGCACGATCGGTCCCCTTAGCTGGATATGGGAGTTGCGCAGCGTCAATGGCCGCGGCCTGGACCTGCGCCTGCGTCTGCCCGCCGGCTTCGACCAGATCGAGCCGGCGATCCGCGAGCTTGCCGGCCGGACACTGCGGCGCGGCAACGTGTCGGCGACGCTGACGATCAAGCGCGAGGAGGCGGCGCGCCTTGCCGCCGACCCGGCAACGCTGGAGCAGGTGTTGCACCTGGCGCTGTCGCTGGCGGCGCGCATCCCCGGCAGCCCGCCGCCGCGCGCGGAGGCGCTGCTCGGCCTGCCCGGCGTGCTGCGCCAGACGCAGCTCGCCGATCAGGAGGGGCCGGACGAGGCTCAGCTCGCCGCCATCCGCGCCGGTTTCGAGCTGGCGCTGGAGCGGCTGCAGGAAGCGCGGTGCGGCGAGGGCACCCGCCTTGGCGCCTTGCTCGAAGGGCTGCTCGGCGAGATCTCGGTGCAACGCGCGCAGGCGCAGGAGGAGGCGGCGGACCAGCCCGCCTTCCAGCGCAGCCGCATGCTGGAGGCGGTGCAGGCCCTGCTCCGCGAGACGCCGAGCCTGCCCGAGGAGCGGATCGCCCAGGAAGTGGCGCTGCTCGCCGCCCGTTCGGATGTGCGGGAGGAACTGGACCGGCTGGACAGCCATATCGCCGCCGCGCACGGGCTGCTGCTGGAAGGCGCCAATATCGGTCGCCGGTTCGACTTCCTGGTGCAGGAATTCGTGCGCGAGACGAACACGCTGTGCAGCAAATCCGCCTCCGCGGCGCTGACCGCGACCGGGCTGCGGCTGAAGGCGACGATCGAGCAACTGCGCGAACAGGTGCAGAACATTGAGTGAGCTGGATGCCCCGCCCGCGCGACGCGGCCTCTGCCTCGTGATCGCGGCCCCGTCCGGCGCCGGCAAGAGCACGATCACCCGTGCCTTGCTGGCGAGCGATGACGCGGTTTCGCTGTCGGTGAGCGTCACCACCCGGGCACCGCGCCCGGGCGAGCAGGAAGGCGTGCATTATTATTTCCGCAACCAGGCGGAATTCGAGTCGCTGGCCGCGTCCGGCGCGTTGCTGGAATGGGCCTCGGTGTTCGGCCGCAGCTACGGCACGCCGCGGGCGCCGGTGGAGCAGGCGCTCGCCGCCGGGCGGGATGTGCTGTTCGACATCGACTGGCAAGGGTTCCGGCAATTGCGGGCGGCGCTGCCCATTGATGTGGTCGGGGTGTTCCTGTTGCCACCCTCGCTCGCGGCGCTGGAGCAGCGGCTGTGCGGGCGCGGCAGCGATGAGCCCGAGGAAATCGCCCGTCGCATGCAGGCGGCACGCGACGAGATCGCGCATTGGGCCGAGTTCGACCACGTGGTGATCAACGACGTCGTCGAGCGGGCGGTCGAGGATGTGCGGGCGATCCTGCGCGCCGCCCGGTTGGCCACGCGGCGGCAACCCGGCCTGACCCGTCTGGTCAAGAGCTTCGGGTAGAGCCGGGCCGGTTCAGGCGTGCCCGCCTGAACCGGTGACGCTGCCGGCAAGCAACCCGTTGGCTACGCGCATTTCCTGATCGTGGCCTGCGATGCCAGGTCGGCGACCATGTGCTCGACCGTCTCGACCAGGGTCATCGTCTCCTTGGAGACGGCGCTGGCATTGCTCATCACCCCGGAAGCGAGGCCGGTGGCGCTGTTCGCGCGCCCGGTGAGCGTGCCCATCGCATCGGCGAGCTGATGCGCTTGCTGGGTGGTTCCCTCGACGGTGCCGGCGATCTGTCGCGTGGTCGCCTCCTGCTCGGTCACGGCGGCGGCGATCGCGCCGGCGATATGGCTGAGATCCTCCACCACCGTGCCGATATCGGCGATGACGCGCACGGCCTCGCTGGTTGCCGTCTGAACCGAGCCGATCTGGGCCGAGATGCTTTCGGTCGCCTTCGCGGTCTGGTTGGCGAGGCTCTTCACCTCGCTGGCCACGACCGCGAATCCCTTGCCGGCATCGCCGGCCCGCGCCGCCTCGATTGTCGCGTTCAGCGCCAGCAGATTCGTCTGCCCGGCGATGTCGCTGATCAGCTTGATCACATCGCCGATCTTGCTGGTGGTCTCGGTCAGGCTGCGCACCATGCGGTCGGTGCGCCCCGCTGCTTCGGAGGCATCCGTCGCGCGCTGCGCCACCTCGTTGGCGCGGCGCGCGATCTCGGCGACGGATTGCGCCATCTGCTCGGTCGCGGAGGAAACCACGCCGATCCGCTCCAGCAATGCCGAGGATGATCCCTGCGCCGCCTTCGCGTCCCGCTCCATCGTTTCGGAGGTATCGCTCATCGTGTGCGAGGCCGCCGCCAACTCGCGGGCGGAGCGGGACAGCGGCTCGACGATGGCGCGGACCTGCGCATCCAGCTGCTGCGCGATCACGTGGCGCTCGTCGTTCAGCTTGATCTGTGCCGTCTCGAAATACACGGAAAGGGCAAGATCCATGTCAAGGAACAGTGCCTTCGCCACCGCATTGGCCATGGCGATGGCATGGTCGCGACGGCGCCAGCCGGCACTCTCGATGAGAACAGCGTTGATCTCGCAGAGGACGAGCCCGTAGCCGCCGAGATACCAGCGCGTGGCGAGGCCAACGCGCGCATGCGCCTCGCCGATCCGGCGCACCTGCGCGAAATAGGCGGGATTGAATTCCGCGCTCAGCAGGTTTTCCCAATGCTGCTGCTGCCCTCGCTTCAACGTGGCGAACCCGTCCGCATCGCGATGCGGACGAACCAGGGCCGCGGTATCGGGGAAATCGAGCAAATGGTTGTAGAAGCGGTCGAGCATCCCCGGGAGTGCCGGAGCAATCCGTTGCCATGCCTCGCGCATGAGAACCCGGGCCTGTTCGTCGATGCCGGCGAAGCGAAGGCGAGCGGCGATCTCGTCGGTCTCAGGCCTGGTTGTCGTCATCATCTGAAGATTCACTCCTGGACGATCGTGATGACTTCACTCATCGAGGTCAGCTCGAGAATGTCGTGCACTTGTTGCGCCGGATTACGCAACGCGAACTGACGGCGCTGCGTCTGCACCTCGTCAGCCAGCGCAAACAGCATGCCGAGCCCGGCCGAATCGATGAAAACGAGCCCGGAAAGATCGATTCGGATTTCGGTGCAGGAAGAACGGCGAACGCCGTCCGCCATCTGTTCGAAGATCGGAAAGACATTGAAAACAAGAGCCCCGCAAAGCCTGACGTCGTGGCGTTCACCGCGCTCGGCAGCACTAAAGCTCATTTCGCCCATGACTTCCTCTTCCGGTCCCGACGTTGATCGCTGGCTGTCGTGGCGATCCGTTGCCTCCCGGCCCGTTGCCGTCCGCGCGCTGGATCGGGCAGCCGACGCCGGACCGCGATGAGCCGCGGCTGTCGCGATCATTGGCGCGCACGGTTTAAGGAAGTGTTGAACCCGCCCCGGCAAAATCGGGGCATGAACGAATCCCGCCCACCCTTTACCTGGCCCGATGACGAGCCCGCGCTCCGCGGCGCGCTCCGCCCCGGGATCTGGGGCGTGGAGCGGGACTTGCTGCCGCCGGCCTGGCACACGCCGGCGCTCCTGCTCGCCGCCGGAGCGGAGCAATGCCTCGCCCTCAGCCTGCGCACCGCCTCCGCCTACCGCCAGTTGCCGCTGCCGACGCTCCTCGCCGCGCTGAACGCGGCCGGCATCCGGCTGGCGGCCAAGACCGTCCTCGCGCTGCACGAACTCGTCGTCAACGCCATCGTGCACGGCAATCTCGGCATCGATTCCGGGCCGTCGCACAGCCTCGCCGATCTCCACGCGCGCGACGCCTCCATCAAGGCCGCGCTGCGCGACCCGGCGCACGCGAACCGGACGGTGACCCTGGCCTTCGCCAGCGCGGCGGAGCAGGTGGAGGCCGCCGTGGCCGACGAAGGCAACGGCTTCGTGATGGCGGCGGGCGGCGGCGAGTGCTCCGGTCGCGGCCTCGCGATCGCGCGTGCCGCGGCGCGCGATGTCCGCTTCACCGCCGGGGGCCGCTGTGCCCGGCTCGCCCTGCGCCGCATGCCGGAGCCGGTGATATGTTGAACAGCCGCACGCTGCTGCTCCACCCGGACATGCGGGAAGGATCACGCATCGCCGACTGGCTGCTGGACGCGGGGCTCACGCCGTTGCTCTTCGCCCGCACCCCGGACGAGGCGATCCTCCTCAGCCGCAGCGCCCCGGTGGAACTTGTCATTCTGGACGAGGCGGTGCCGACGGATGCCGCGACCAGGCTCCTGCAACATCTCACGACCGTCGGCCGCGCCATGCCGCGCGTCATCTGCTTGCAGGCCCCGCGCCACGCCGCCGCATCCGGCGCCGCCAGCCGGATGCCGTGCGCGCGGCCGGAACGCCCCGTGCGGGACCACGCGCTCGCCCGCGGCGCGGCGGATACGTGGCGGCGCACCAGCCCCGCCGAAGGGGGCGGCCTGCCGCTCGGCCTCAAGCCGGACGCGGCCTATCGGGATCAGTCCATGCCCCTGCCCGGCCCGGGCATACTCTGTATGTTCAGTGACAGGCTCTGCGAGCATGCGGGCCAGGACGAGACGATCAGCCCGCCCCTGATCGCCGCCAGCCTGGCGCCGGCGATCGCCCTCGCCGAGCGCCGGCGCCTGCCGGAGGCCGCACGATGCGCCGCGCGGGAGGTCGAGGCCCTGCTGGACCGCACCCCGAACAGCCAGGCGGCCGAGGACGATGTCGCGGTCGTCTGCATCGCGCTCGCCGCCCCCTGATGTCGCGGAGCAGAAATCCTGACTTTCGCGGAACGGTAACGCGCGCCAGGGAGGCTCCCGGCCCGAATCTGGCTGCACGACCTCCGGCTGACGCTCGACGGCGACAGGCTCGGTCTGGTCGAAGTCGATGGGGGCATTGATCTTGGCGCCCGGCTGGGTGCCGATCGTGGTGCCCCTTGATGTTGCCGCCCAGGGTCGCGCCGCGGTCGGATGCCTGGATGGCCAACATTTCGCTGGGCGGAGCCGCCCCGTCAAATGGGGTGGCTTCGCCCCGAGGCTGTCCTGGGGCGTCCTGACAATCCCCCGCTTGCCGCCACTGCCGGTCGAGGTCGTCGGACAGAATAGAGGCGTCGTCCATCTGCGCTTCGTGGGGATCGATCCGGAGCAGTCCCGGCTGCTTTGCCGTGGCCTATCGGCGGGCGAGCGTCAGCGCCGCTGGATCGGCCGTGGCGCCATCACTTTGTGGGGCAGTTCTGGTCGAGAAGCTCCTCCGCATCGCCGCTATGTTTGATGCCGGCTTCATAGTAGTTGTCCAGCACATAATACCCACTAGCGATTTTCGATTCGACCACGGCGATGCTCTGATCCTTCATATCGCCCTGTACGTGCGGAAATTGACGGACTACATTGAACGGGCTGTTGTCCCCGGTCAGGCTTTTCACCTTCACCGCCTCGTAGATGTTGTTGTGCGTTCCGAGCTGGAGCTTAAATGGGTTCGCCTCAGTGGCCTTGGCGATGTTCGGGTCGTTGTCGGCCAGGGCCTTAGCGACCAGGGGGTTCACGCATGAAATGTGGATGTGCAACTGGTTCTGGTCGCGCACAGACTCGGAGTTGATCGCAAGGCCCGTGGATAGATTCTTGGGTTTTTTCAGGTAGTATTGCGACTCTTTCCACCCGTAGTCCCAGAAGTTTACAACCGGGTCATTGAAGATCTGTGGAGCGTCGACCCCTGTCACCTTGTCGGTCGGGATGATCAGATAGGCGTTAGTCTTAGCCTTGTCGGTGTCTTTAACAATGAAGAATTTGCCTTTGCCCCTGTCGACATAAAGGCATTCATTACTGGTCGACGGATTCGGTGCGCAGCACTGCGCAAGCGACCACAGCGTATTCGGCTTGGGCTCGAGCGGACACGCTGCCGCTTGAGGCGGCTCTGTTGTCTGCGCGCGGGCCGGTGTGTGGAGGAACGGCACGAATGATGCCGCGGCGAGAACGAGGGCGAAGGCTCTCCCACTTGCGAGCACGCGGCAAGCGTTATGTCGCGCCACCGACGGGACAACGCCGATAAGCGGAACACGCGCGTGGCGGTGCATGGGCTCATCTCCTGATTCCGTGCAATCTTGGTGGTGAATTCATTGGCCATCGGCAAATCACTTACTCTTGGCCGCACTCCGGCCTGCCGAACATGTGAAAAAGCGAGGTTAGGCGGGGATACCCAAGAGTGAATCGCGGGCGGCATCATTCGCCTCGGCTGATAAAACTCGTCGCAAAAACAAATAAAACTCGTCGCAAAAACAAAGGCCCGAATGGTTTCACTATGCTAACGCACGGTAAAACCACTCTTTCGTAACCGCACGGAACGCGATTAACCGATGCAAGCGTTACGAATGCCGCCGCACCGCAACAGCGGCCGGCGCCGGCATCACGCGCCACCCCCGCGTCGGAGGAGACGACCGCGGCCGCGCCGCAACGCCGGATTACCCCGGCCGAGGCGCGCCGGGCGGCGGAGGCGTCCCGCCCCGATGTGCAACCCCCGCCCCCGCATGGCGGCGCTTGCGCCGGAGCCACCCTCGCCGGTATGTCTCGCCGCTTCAATCAGGAGAAGGGTCTATGGCCTACAGGGTCGCGGTTGTCGGCGCCACCGGAGCAGTCGGGCGCGAAATACTCAAAACCCTGGCCGAGCGGCAGTTCCCCGTCGCGGAAGTGGCGGCGATCGCATCCGGCCGCTCGGCCGGGCAGGAAGTTTCCTTCGGCGAGAAACAGGTGCTGCGGGTGCAGGGCCTGGACACGTTCGATTTCCAGGGCTGGGATATCGGCCTGTTCAGCCCGGGCGCCTCGGTCTCGGCGATTCACGCGCCGCGCGCCGCCGCCGCCGGCTGCGTTGTCATCGACAACACCAGCCATTTCCGCATGGAGCCGGACATTCCGCTCGTCGTGCCGGAGGTGAACCCGGGGGCGCTGGCCAACTATGCCAAGCGCGGCATCATCGCCAATCCGAACTGCAGCACCATCCAGATGCTCGTGGCGCTGAAGCCGCTGCACGATCTCTACCGGGTGAAGCGCGTGGTCGTCGCGACCTACCAGTCGGTCTCCGGCGCCGGCAAGGAAGGCATGGACGAGCTTTTCGCGAACACCCGCGCGAGCTTCGTGCACGATCCGGCCAAGACCGAGGTGTTCACCAAGAACATCGCCTTCAACTGCATTCCGCACATCGACAAGTTCATTGAGGACGGGTCGACCAAGGAAGAGTGGAAGATGGTGGTCGAGACCCGCAAGATCCTCGACCCCGACATCAAGGTGCTCGCCACCTGCGTGCGTGTTCCGGTGTTCATCGGGCATTCCGAGGCGGTGACGGTGGAGTTCGAGCGGCCGGTCGATGTCGAGGAGGCGCGCGCGGCGCTGCGCGCGGCGCCGGGCGTGACCGTGCTCGATACCCGTGACGACGGCGGCTACATCACCCCGGCGGAATGCGTCGGCGAGGATGCGACCTATGTCAGCCGGCTCCGCCGTGACCCGACGGTGGAAAATGGCCTCGCCTTCTGGTGCGTTTCCGACAACCTGCGGAAGGGCGCGGCGCTGAACGCGGTGCAGATCGCGGAAACGTTAGTGGCGCGCGGGCTGCTGGCGAAAAAGGCGGGCTGACTCCGGTTCCGCCTTGCGTTCGGCGCGGGGCAGCATCCGCGAGCCGGGATATTTCCCCACGCCCACGCGGAACGCCCGATGTCCTTGGAAATCCAGGACTGATATCAGCGGCCTTATGTCTTGACCGCGGTAAGGCCAGGGGGCTTTGCCCCCTGGTCCCCCGTCGCGCGCAGGCGTGCACTCGCACGACGGGGCCTTGAGGCCCCAGCCCCCAACCATTTGATTCCCTTAAATTCGTGGGGTCTGGGGCCGTACGGCCCCAGCGGGTCCAGGGCAGAGCCATGGACTTTCTCGACCGGCCAAGATGTACGGCCGATAAATAGGCCCGCCCCCGGGGCGCCCTGCCTGCTCCGCCAAAAGCGACACCCTACCCGTCTCCGTCCGTCAATTGACCGCTCCTGGCGCCAGGCGTAATGCAGCCGAAAAGCCTGACGGAGACCCGATCCACGCCATGAAAGACGTCCGCGAAGCGCTGATGGTGGCGAAAGCGAGCGATGGGCGGCTGGTCCGCCGGCCGCTCTCGCCGCACCTGCAAATCTATCGTTGGCCGATCACGATGGCCGCCTCCATCCTCCACCGCGCGACCGGCGTCGCGCTGTCGGCGGGGGCCCTGATCCTCGTGTGGTGGCTGGTCGCCGCTGCGTCCTCGCCGAAATCCTTTGCCGCCGTGCAATGGTTTCTCGGCTCCTGGCTCGGCGTGCTGATGCTGTTCGGCTGGACCGCGTCCCTCTTCTACCACCTGTTTTCCGGCCTGCGTCACCTGGCCTGGGATCACGGCTACGGCTTCGAGCATGAGACGCTGAACCCGAGCAGCCGGGTCGTGATGATCGCCGCCGCCGCCGCGACCCTGCTCGTCTGGCTCGTCGGCCTCATCATCTGGTAATGGGGACGGTCATGCAGGAAAAAATTCATATCGACGTCATGCGTAGCCCGCTCGGCCGCGTGCGCGGCCTGGGCGCCGCAAAGTCGGGCGCCGAGCATTGGTGGGTGCAGCGGGCCACCGCCGTCGCCCTGGTGCCGCTGACCGTCTGGTTCGTTCTGTCGGTGATGGGTCTGCTCGGCGCGGATCATGCCACGGTGGTGCACTGGATCGGCCGCCCCTGGCACGCCGCCCTGCTCCTGGCGCTGATCGCCGCGACATTCCAGCACCTGCAACTGGGTTTGCAAGTGGTTGTCGAGGACTACATCCACGACACGCAGCTTCGGGGCGCCACGGTCATGGGCATCAAGGGGCTTTCCCTGCTGCTCGGCCTGCTCGCCGCGGTTTCTGTGCTGAAGCTGACCTTCTGAAGGAACTTCACGGCGTCCGCGGCTTCGCGGGCGCCGTAGACAGGACGGACGAACGATGAACGCCATCACCAAGCCCTCCCAGGGCGCATACACGATTATCGATCATACCTACGATGTCGTGGTGGTCGGCGCCGGCGGCGCGGGCTTGCGCGCGACGCTGGGCATGGGCGCCGCAGGGCTGAAGACGGCCTGCATCACCAAGGTTTTCCCCACCCGCAGCCACACCGTGGCGGCCCAGGGTGGTATCGGCGCGTCGCTTGGCAACATGGGCCCGGATGACTGGCGCTGGCACATGTACGACACCGTCAAGGGGTCGGACTGGCTCGGCGACCAGGACGCCATCGAGTACATGTGCCGCGAGGCCGTCCCCGCCGTTTACGAACTGGAACATTTTGGCGTTCCGTTCAGCCGCACGGAAGACGGCAAGATCTATCAGCGCCCGTTCGGCGGCCACATGCAGGAATACGGCAAGACGCCGGCGCAGCGTGCCTGCGCCGCCGCCGACCGCACCGGCCACGCCATCCTGCACACGCTCTACCAGCAGTGCCTGAAGCACGACGTCGAGTTCTTCGTCGAGTATTTCGCCCTCGACCTGATCATGGACGATGACGGCACCGTTCGCGGCGTCACCGCCTGGTGCCTGGAAGACGGCACCATCCATCGCTTCCGCGCCCAGCTCGTGGTGCTGGCAACCGGCGGCTATGGCCGCGCCTTCCTCTCCTGCACCTCGGCCCATACCTGTACCGGTGATGGCGGCGGCATGGCGTTGCGCGCCGGCCTGCCGACGCAGGACATGGAGTTCGTGCAGTTCCACCCGACCGGCATCTTCCCCGCCGGCTGCCTGATGACCGAGGGCTGCCGCGGTGAAGGCGGCTACCTGACCAACAGCGAGGGCGAGCGCTTCATGGAGCGCTACGCGCCGACCGCGAAGGATCTGGCGAGCCGCGACGTGGTCAGCCGCTCGATGACGATCGAGATCAACGAAGGCCGCGGCGTGGGTCCGAACAAGGACCACATCCTTCTGCACCTTGAGCATCTCGGCGCCGACCTCCTGCATGAGCGCCTGCCGGGCATCTCCGAGACGGCGCGCATCTTCGCCGGCGTGGACGTCACCAAGGAGCCGATCCCGGTTCTGCCGACCGTGCACTACAACATGGGCGGCATCCCCACGAATTACCGCGGCGAAGTGCTGAACCCGACTCCGGAGAACCCGGACCGGGTGGTGCCCGGCCTGATGGCGGTCGGCGAGGCGGCGTGCGTTTCCGTGCACGGCGCCAACCGGCTCGGCACCAACTCGCTGCTCGACCTCGTGGTGTTCGGCCGCGCCGCGGCGCACCGGGCGGCGGAGATCGTCAAGCCGGGCGCGACCCAGCCCTCGCTCACCGCCAATGCCGGCCAGGAGAGCCTGGACCGCTTCGACTGGACGCGCAACGCGAAGGGCGGCACCAGCGTCGCCAAGCTGCGCGACTCCATGCAGCGCGCCATGCAGGCGCATGCGGCGGTGTTCCGCAACAGCAAGAGCCTCACTGAAGGCGTCGGCAAGATGGAGCAGATCTGGGGCGGCCTCTCCGACATGGCGGTGAGTGATCGCAGCCTGATCTGGAACTCCGATCTGGTCGAGGCGCTCGAGCTGCAGAACCTGATGCGCAACGCGATCGCCACCATCGTGAGCGCGGAGGCCCGCAAGGAAAGCCGCGGCGCCCAGGCGCATGACGACTATCCGGAACGCGACGACCATAACTGGATGAAGCACACCCTCTCCTGGGTGGAGGATGACGGCTCGGTCCGGCTCGACTACCGCCCGGTCAAGATGCAGACCCTGACCAACGAGGTCCAGGTCTTCCCGCCCAAGAAGCGCGTGTACTAAGGAAAGCAAAGAAGATGGCCACCTTCACGCTGCCCAAGAACAGCACGATCGGGCAGGGCCGGACCTTCCGCGCCGCCCCTGGCGCCAAGCGGGTTCGCGAGTTCAGGATCTATCGGTGGAACCCCGATGATGGTCAGAACCCGAGCATCGACACCTATG
>DATJWY010000245.1:0-7238 GCA_035500775.1 Acetobacteraceae bacterium | reverse complement strand
CAGCTCCCTTTTCGTGAATGATTCTAAATTGATGCGGGTCTGGGGGCGCTGCCCCCAGCGGGTCCAGGGCAGAGCCCTGGCCTTTTTCTCGATCGGTTTACGGTGGGATTTGGCGAAGTGTTGCCGCCAAATACGAGCGTGGTTGTCCGCAAGAGGCGCGAGCAGATTGGGCAGCCGGAGGTCAGGCCAGCCCGCAAGCACGCGGACGGACGCTGCCGAGCCTCTTTACTTGCGCCGCGCCGTCCCCAAAGCTCCGGCGGAACGTAAGGAGCGGGAGCGTCGAATGGCCAGTCTCAAGGTCGCCGTGGTGCCGGTGACGGCGTTTCAGCAGAATTGCACCATCCTGTGGGATTCCGCCTCCATGCGCGGCGCCGTCATCGATCCGGGCGGCGATGCCGAGCGCATCGCCCGCGCCATCGCGGAGCGCGGCGTGCGGGTGGAGCAGATCCTGCTCACCCATGGCCATCTCGACCATGCCGGCGGCGCCGCCGAGCTACGCGAGATCCTCACCGCCGGGCAGGATGCGTCCGCGCTGCCGATCAT
The DNA here is from genome assembly GCA_035500775.1 of Acetobacteraceae bacterium. Taxonomy (GTDB): domain Bacteria; phylum Pseudomonadota; class Alphaproteobacteria; order Acetobacterales; family Acetobacteraceae; genus DATJWY01. The sequence continues at coordinate 6,695 of DATJWY010000245.1, read as the reverse complement.
CGGCCCGGATGAGCGCGATGCCTTCCTGCTGGCCAATATCGAGCAGCAGGCGGCGATCTACGGCCTTGCCGGATTGCGGGACGTGACGCCGGATCGCTGGCTGAGCGAGGGCGACACGGTCGATATCGGGCCGCATCGTTTCGAGGTGCTGCATTGCCCCGGGCATACGCCGGGGCATGTGGTGTTCTTCTGCCCCGCCGTGCGGCTCGCGCAGGTGGGGGACGTGCTGTTCCAGGGCTCGGTCGGCCGCACCGATTTTCCGTACGGCGATCACGCAACGCTGATGCGGTCCATCCGCGAAAAGCTGTTGCCGCTCGGCGACGATGTCTCGTTCATTTGCGGCCATGGCCCCGGCTCGACCCTCGGCGCGGAGCGGCGGGAGAACCCCTTCCTCCGGGGCTGATCTCGCGGCCCCGCCGCTCGGGCATTGGTAAGGCACCGTGTCGTCGCGGGTTCGCGACACTTCGTCTTGTCGTCCCCATACCGCTCGACCATATTGACGTATAGGGAAGGAAGTGATCCCTTAGTGGAAGGGAGGCAGGAACGCACGTGAAGGATGGCGAGGCGCTCTACAGTGTGACGCAGCTCGGGAATGAGCTGGGCGTAACCGCGCGCGCGCTCCGCTTCTATGAGGACAAGGGGCTGCTCGCGCCGGGCCGGGCCGGTACCACGCGGGTCTATACGCAGCGTGACCGGGCCAGGATGATTCTCATCCTGCGCGGCAAACGCCTCGGCTTCAGCCTCAGGGAAATCAGGGAGTACCTCGATCTCTACGACGCCGATCCGCGGCGCGCGACGCAGAACCAGGTGTTGCTGCGTTCGGTGCGGACCCGGCTGCGGCAGCTGGAGGAACAGCTTCAGGCGCTGAACCAGACATTGAACGAGCTGCGCGAGATCGAGTTGCAAACGGTCGAGGCCCTCGCCGAGACAGAGGGCGGTAACGGTTAAACTAAGCCGCGGCCAACTTCGCGGCGCTGACACAGGGTAGGACAATGACCAACGTTGTGATCGCCGGTTATGTACGATCCCCGTTCACCCTCGCCAAGAAGGGCGCGCTCGCCCGGGTGCGGCCAGATGACCTCGCCGCCGATGTGGTGCGCGCGCTCGTCGAGCGCACTGGCGTCAATCCCGGGGATATCGAGGATCTGATCGTCGGCTGCGCCTTCCCCGAGGGGGAGCAGGGCTTCAACGTCGCCCGCCTGATCGGCCTCAATGCCGGTCTGCCGTTTTCGGTTGCCGGGACGACGGTGAACCGGTTCTGCGGCTCCTCCATGCAATCGGTGCACATGGCCGCCGGGCAGATCCAGCTCGGCGCGGGCGAGGTGTTCATCGCCGCCGGTGTCGAGAGCATGAGCCGGGTGTCGATGGGCGGCTTCAACCCGCTGCCGAACCCGGCGCTCTACAAGGCGATGCCGGCCGCCTATATCGGCATGGGCATCACCGCCGAGAACGTTGCCCGTAAATGGGAGATCAGCCGCGCCGAGCAGGAAGCATTCGCGGTGTGGAGCCAGCAAAAGGCGGCCGCGGCGCAGGCGGCCGGGCGGCTTGCGGCGGAGATCGTGCCGATCAAGACCAAGGGCGGCGTGGTGGAGATTGATGGCTGCCCCCGTCCGGAGACCACGGCGGAGACGCTGGCCGGGTTGAAGCCCGCTTTCGACCAGGCCGGCAGCGTCACCGCCGGCACGTCCTCGCCGCTCACCGACGGCGCCTCCGCCGTGCTGGTGTGCAGCGAGGCCTATGCCGAACGCCATGGCCTCACGCCGATCGCGCGCATCCGCAGCGTCGCCGTGTCCGGTTGCGAGCCGGAGATCATGGGCATCGGCCCGGTCAAGGCGAGCCGCAAGGCGCTGGAGCGCGCGGGCCTTGAAGCCGCGCAGATCGACGTCGTGGAGCTGAACGAGGCTTTCGCCAGCCAGGCGCTTGCCTGCCGGCGCGATCTCGGCCTGCGTGAAGAGGCGATCAATCTCGACGGCGGCGCCATCGCTCTCGGCCATCCACTCGGCGCGACCGGCGCGCGCATCGTCGGCAAGGCGGCCTCGCTGCTGCAGCGGGAAGGCGGGCGCTATGCGCTGGCCACCCAGTGCATCGGCGGCGGTCAGGGCATCGCGACCGTCCTGGAGCGCATCTGACCATGGCCGGGATCAAGAAAGTCGCGGTGATCGGCGCCGGCGTGATGGGCGCCGGCATCGCCGCGCAAATCGCCAATGCCGGTGTCCCCGTGCTGCTGCTCGACATCGTGCCGAAGCAGGGCGACAACCGGAACGCCATCGCCGAGGGCGCCGTCCAGAAGATGCTGAAGACGGAGCCGGCGCCCTTCATGTCGAAGGCGGCGGCGAAGCTCGTCGAGACCGGCAATATCGAGGACGATCTCGGCCGCATCGCTGAATGCGACTGGGTGGTCGAGGTCGTCATCGAGCGGCTCGACATCAAGCAGGATCTGTATCGCCGCATCGACGCGGTGCGCCGCCCCGGCACGGCGATCTCCTCCAACACCTCGACCATCCCGCTCGCGCGCCTGATCGAGGGGCAGTCGGAGGCGTTCGCCCGCGACTTCCTCATCACCCATTTCTTCAACCCGCCGCGCTACATGCGGCTGCTGGAGCTGGTGACCGGACTGCGCACCGATCCCGCCATCGCCGATGCGGTGGCGCGGTTCGTCGACGTGGTGATGGGCAAGAGCGTCGTCCGCTGCAAGGACAGCCCGGGCTTCATCGCCAACCGTCTCGGCATCTTCTGGATGCAGCACGGGCTGGTGGACGCGCTGGATCTCGGCCTGACGGTCGAGGAAGCCGACGCGGCGATGGGCAAGCCGTTCGGCATTCCGCGCACCGGCGTGTTCGGCCTGATGGATCTGGTCGGCATTGATCTCGGGCCGCATGTGAATGCGAGCCTCGCCGGATTGCTGCCCGCGAGCGACCCGTTCCACGCCGTCAATCGCGACGTTCCGCTGGTCAACAGGCTGATCGCCGAGGGCTTCACCGGGCGGAAGGGCAAGGGCGGCTTCTACCGGCTGAACCGCGAGGGCGGCAAGCGACGCAAGGAGGCGCTCGATCTCGCGACCGGCGCCTACCGGCCGCAGAGCGAGGCTGCCATCCCGGAGATCGAGGCGGCGGGCAAGAATCTGCGCGCCCTGCTCTCCAGCGATGGGAAGGTCGGCCGCTATGCCTGGGCGGTGATGGGCAATACCCTCGCCTATGCCGCGAGCCTGGTGCCGGAAGCGGCGAACGACATCGTCTCCATCGATGAGGCGATGCGTCTCGGCTATAACTGGCAATGGGGTCCGTTCGAGCTGCTCGACAAGCTCGGCCCGAAATGGGTGGCCGACCGGCTGGCGGCCGAGGGCCTGCCGGTTCCGGATCTGCTGCGCCGCGTGGGCGAGGGCAGCTTCTACCGGGTGCAGGACGGCAAGCTGCAATATTTCACCGTCGCCGGCGACTATGCCGACGTGGTGCGGCCCGAGGGCGTGCTGCTGCTCGCCGACATCAAGCGTGCCGCGAAGCCGGTGCTCAAGAACGGCTCCGCCGCCGTCTGGGACATTGGCGACGGCGTGCTCTGCTTCGAGTTCACCAGCAAGAGCAATTCGCTTGACGAGCAGATCCATGACCTGCTCGGCAAGACGATCAAGCTGGTGCGCGAGCAGTACAAGGCGCTGGTGATCTACAACGAGGGCAAGAACTTCTCGGTCGGCGCCAATATCGGCATGATGCTGTTCGCCGCCAACATCGCCGCCTGGCCGGAGATCGACCGGCTGATCGCGAACGGCCAGAACACGCTGAAGGCGCTGAAATACGCGCCCTTCCCGGTGGTCGGCGCGCCTTCCGGCATGGCGCTTGGCGGCGGCTGCGAGGTCCTGCTGCACAGCGCCGCGGTGCAGGCGCATGCCGAGAGCTATGTCGGCCTCGTCGAGGTCGGGGTCGGGCTGATCCCGGGCTGGGGCGGGTGCGGCGAGCTGCTGCTGCGTTTGCAGGCGAATCCCGCTTTGCCCAAGGGGCCGATCCCGGCGCCCGCCCGGGCATTCGAGATCATCAGCCAGGCGACGGTCTCGAAATCCGCTGCCGAGGCCAGGGAACTCGGCTTCCTGCGCCCAAGCGACGGCATCACCATGAACCGCGACCGGCTGCTCGCCGACGCCAAGGCGCGGGCGCTTGGCATGGTCGAGGGCTATGCGCCGCCGGCGAAGCCTGAGTTCACCGGGCTGCCCGGCAAGTCCGGCGCCGTCGCCATGGAAATGGCGGTGGACGGCTTCCGGCGCCAGGGCATCGCCACGCCGCATGACGCGGTGGTCGCGGCCGAGCTTGCGCATGTGCTGACCGGGGGCGAGGCCGATTTGGTCGATGTCGTCACCGAGCAGCAGATGCTCGACCTGGAACGAGAGGCGTTCCTGCGCCTCGTGAAAACCGGGGGCACGCTCGCGCGGGTTGAGCATATGCTTGAGACCGGGAAGCCGTTGCGGAACTGAGAACCAAGGCCAGGGGCGCCGCCCCTGGACCCTGCCGGGGGCGAGCGCCCCCGGACCCGTGCAAGTTGATGGTTTCCAAAGGCCCCCGGCCGTTGGCGGAGGTCCAGGAGGCAGAGCCTCCTGGTGGGGTCCAGGGGTGAAACCCCTGGCTGTTTGAGGGAACGAACCGATGCAGACCTATACCGCGCCGCTGCGCGACATGCGTTTCGTCCTGCACGAACTGAACGACAGCACCAGTCTTCTCGCCCTGCCCGGGCTTGAGGAGGTCACGCCGGAGCTGATCGACAGCGTGCTGGAAGAAGCAGGCAAGATCACGAGCTCCGTGCTGCTGCCGCTGAACGCGAGCGGCGATGCCGAGGGGTGTCATTGCGAGAACGGCGTCGTGCGCACGCCGAAGGGGTTCAAAGAGGCGTACGATCTGTTCCGCGACGGCGGCTGGTCGGCGCTCGGCGGCGCGCCGGAGCATGGCGGGCAGGGCCTGCCGGAGAGCGTCGCCAAGCTGGTCGAGGAGATGATCTGCTCGACCAATCTCGCCTTCGGCATGTATCCCGGGCTCACCCAGGGCGCCTGCCGCGCGCTGGAGCATCATGGCGACGCGGCGCTGAAGGCGATCTATCTGCCGAAGATGACCGAGGGCGTCTGGACCGGCACGATGTGCCTGACCGAGCCGCATTGCGGCACCGATCTCGGCCTGCTGCGCACCCGCGCCGAGCCGCTCGCGCAGGGCGGCTACCGGATCACCGGCTCCAAGATCTTCATCTCCGCTGGTGAACACGACCTGACCGAGAACATCATCCATCTCGTGCTCGCCCGCCTGCCGGACGCGCCGCCGGGGGTGCGCGGCATCAGCCTGTTCCTGGTGCCGAAGTTCCTGGTGAACCCGGATGGCAGCCTCGGCGCGCGCAACGGCGTGACCTGCGCCGCCATCGAGCACAAGATGGGGATCAAGGCCTCCGCCACCTGCCAGCTCAGTTTCGACGACGCGATCGGCTATCTGGTCGGCGAGCCGCACAAGGGCATGCGGGCGATGTTCACGATGATGAACCACGCCCGCCTCACCGTCGCCGTGCAGGGCCTCGGCATCGCCGAGGCGTCGTATCAGGGCGCGGTCGCCTATGCGCGGGATCGGTTGCAGGGCCGTTCGCTCGCCGGGGCGAAGCGTCCCGACCTGCCGGCCGACCCGATCATTGTCCACCCGGATGTGCGGCGCATGCTGCTCACCATCCGCGCCTATACCGAAGGCTGCCGGGCGCTCGGCGCCTGGCTGGCGCGGGAACTGGACATCGCGCATTACAGCCCCGACAAAGCGGCGCGGCAGCAGGCGGAGGATTTCGTCGCCCTGATGACGCCGGTGGCGAAGGCGATGTTCACCGATTTCGGGTACGAAGCAGCGAGCCTCGCCGTGCAGGTCTATGGCGGCCACGGCTACATCCGCGATCACGGCATGGAGCAGTATGTCCGCGATGCGCGGATCACCATGCTCTATGAGGGCACCAACGGCGTCCAGGCGCTGGACTTGGTCGGGCGCAAGCTGCCGGCCAATATGGGGCGCTCGCTGCGGTACTTCTTCCAGCCGGTTTCCGCCTTCATCGAGGCGAACGCCGCCGATCCCGGCATCGGCAAGCTGGTCGCTTCCTTCGCCAAGGCGTTCGGCGCGTTGCAGCAGGCGACGGCGCATGTCGCCCAGGCCGGGCTGCGTGACCCGGAGGAGGCAGGCGCCGCCGCGACCGAGTATCTGCGCCTCTTCGGCCTCGTGGCGCTGGGTTATGTGTGGCTGCGCGCCGCCAAGATCGCGGAGGAGAAGCAGCCCACCGCCGAGGGTGGTGATGTCGCTTTCTATCAGGCGAAGCGCGATACCGCGCGGTTCTACATCGACCGGCTGCTGCCGCAGGCGGGGGCGCTTTATGCCAGCATCAAGACTGGTAAGGCGTCCATGATGGCGTTCAGTGAGGCGGCGTTCTAAGGGAAGACGCCCACTGGGTGGTTTGTCGCGGAACAACGCAAAGTCCAGGGGGCTTTCCCTCCGTGGCCATTCCACCGCTCCTGCGGAGCGGTGGAACCTTGGGCCACTCCGCCCCTTACTGGACCCCGGTATTTTTGAAAATGTCCTGGTTGGTCGGCAAATCCGTGTAGAGCGTGATTGCCAGAGATTGAAGCGCAAGGACTTGGGGCTTGGCCCCAAACCCCACTGGGGCCTTGAGGCCCCAGACCCCCGATATCTTATTGTAACGATGAG
>DATJWY010000244.1:0-3359 GCA_035500775.1 Acetobacteraceae bacterium | reverse complement strand
GGCCAGGGCTCCGCCCTGGACCCGCTGGGGCCGTACGGCCCCAGACCCCATGAACTTGTGGGGGTCTGGGGCCTCAAGGCCCCGGTAGGGGTTCAGGGGGCAAAGCTCCCTGGTCTTGAAATCGGCCAAGGCGCGGCCGTTCAGGGCCAGCGCACCTCGGGGGGCAGGCTCATCAGGATGGCCTCGGTATTGCCGCCGGTCTTGAGGCCGAACAGCGTGCCGCGATCATAGAGCAGGTTGAACTCCACATAGCGCCCGCGCCGGATCAGTTGCTGCTCGCGTTCCTCCGGCGTCCAGGGTTCGTTCATCCGCCGGCGCACGATGTCGGTGAAGACCTCGACATAGGCCGCGCCGACATCACGGGCGAAGGCGAAATCCGCCGCCGGATCGCCGCTCGCCAGATGGTCGAAGAAGATGCCGCCGACGCCGCGCGCCTCGCCGCGATGCGGAAGGTAGAAGTATTCGTCACACCATTTCTTGAAGCGCGGATAATAGGTGGGATCGTGCCGGTCGCAGGCGGCGCGGAGCGCGGCGTGGAAGGCGGCGGCGTCCTCGCGCGCCGCGTCCGTTTCCGGCAGCATCGGCGTCAGGTCACCGCCCCCGCCGAACCAGCCGCGTGTCGTGACGAGCATGCGCGTATTCATGTGCGCGGCCGGCACGCGCGGATTGCACATATGCGCGACGGTGCTGATGCCGGAAGCCCAGAAGCGGGGATTTTCCGCCGCGCCGGGGATCTGGTGGCGGAATTCGGCGCTGAATTCGCCCCAGACAGTGGAAACGTTGACGCCGACTTTCTCGAACACGCGGCCACGCAGCACGCTCATCACCCCGCCGCCGCCCTCCGATCCATCCTCGGTCGGGCGCGACCAGACGATGCGCTCGAACCGCGCGGGCGGCGCGTCGTCGCCGGCGGCTTCGGCCTCGATCGCCTCGATGGCGGCGCAGAACCGGTCGCGCAGGGTTTCGAACCAGGCACGGGCCGGCGCCTTGAGCGCCTCGTAGGCGGTTGCGGGCGGGGTAAGCGTGCGGTCCTCGGCGGGCCGCGACTCCAGACTCTTGGGCATGGCGGCAGCCTATACCGGTGGGCCGCTCTGTTGCAGGCCCCAAAGTCCACGTTCTAATATGACCTGGTCGTCCGGAGGCCAAGCGGGCCGTTTGGCGGGCGGGCGTTCCTTGCCGGTTCGGCCCATTTTCGTTGGCCACGGGCCGTGTCTGCCTTTCCTCCGGCGCCGGAATGGCTGGGCGGGGATCGTAGGCGATGTCCGGTACCCTCAGACCGTGCTGAAGGATCCGAACAATGGTGGGCCTCCACAAGAGCGATTTCAAGAACCCGGTCGTCAACTGGATCGATACCCGTCTGCCTCTGTTCACGATGATGCAGAAGGAATACGGCGCGTTCCCGACGCCGAAGAACTTCAATTATTTCTGGAACTTCGGCGCGCTGGCCATGGTCAATCTCCTGATCATGATCGCCACCGGCATCTTCCTGGCGATGCACTACGCGCCCAACACCGGCCTCGCCTTCGACAGCGTCGAGCGCATCATGCGCGACGTGAACTATGGCTGGCTGCTGCGCTACGTGCACATGAACGGCGCGTCGATGTTCTTCATCGTCGTGTATGTCCACATCTTCCGCGGCCTCTATTACGGCTCGTACAAATACCCGCGCGAGCTGCTGTGGATGACCGGCGTCGTCCTGATGCTGTTGCTGATGGCCACCGCCTTCATGGGCTACGTGCTGCCCTGGGGGCAGATGTCGTACTGGGGCGCGACCGTCATCACCAACCTGTTCTCCGCCATTCCGGTCGTCGGCAACGACATCGTCACCTGGCTCTGGGGCGGGTTCAGCGTGGACAACCCGACGCTCAACCGCTTCTTCAGCCTGCACTACCTGCTGCCCTTCGTGATTGTCGGCGTCGTCTTCCTGCATGTGGTGGCGCTGCACATCACCGGCTCGAACAACCCGCTCGGCATCGACGTGAAGAGCCCGCAGGACACGGTGCCCTTCCATCCGTACTACACGACCAAGGACAGCGTGGGCCTCTGCGTCTATCTGCTGGTGTTCGCCGGCCTCGTGTTCTTCGCGCCGAATTATCTCGGGCATTCGGATAACTACATCCAGGCGAATCCGCTGCAGACGCCGGCGGAGATCGTGCCCGAATGGTACTTCCTGCCATTCTACGCCATCCTGCGCTCGATACCGTCCAAGCTCGGCGGCGTCACCTGCATGTTCGGCTCGATCGCGCTGCTGTTCGTGCTGCCCTGGCTCGATACCTCGCCGGTGCGCAGCGCCCGCTTCCGCCCGATCTACCGCAACCTGATGGTGCTGCTCGTCATCGCCATGGTGGTGCTCGGCTTCGTTGGCGCGCACCGGCCGCAGGGCACCTGGGTGGTGATCGGCCGCATCGCGACGGCCTACTATTTTCTGCATTTCCTGGTGCTGCTGCCGCTGCTCGGCAAGTTCGAGCGCCCGCTGCCGCTGCCGGAGAGCATCAGCAAGCCGGTGCTCGGTCATCGCCCGCCGCCGGGCGGCGGATCGCTCTCCACCAGCGCCGCCGCCAAGCCGATGGAGAAGATCTGATGCGCCGTCTCTCCGCCCTCGCGCTCACCGGCGCGCTGCTCGGTGGCCTCGCCGCCGCTCCGGCGCGGGCCGCCGACGAGCCGGCACTGCCGCACCAGGCATGGAGCTTCTCCGGACCCTTCGGAACCTATGACCGCGCCTCCGCGCAGCGGGGCTATCAGGTCTACAAGGAAGTCTGCGCCGCCTGCCATTCGATGCGGCTGATGTCGTTCCGCAATCTCGCGGGCATCGGCTTCAACCCGGATGAGATCAAGGCGCTCGCCGCCTCGGTCGATGTCAGCGGCGGGCTGGACGATAACGGCCAGCCCATCACCCGCCATGGTCTGCCCTCGGACTATTTCCCGTCGCCCTTCCCGAACGACAAGGCGGCGCGCGCGGCGAATAACGGCGCCCTGCCGCCCGACCAGTCCGATCTCGTCAAGGCGCGCGAGGGCGGCGCCGATTACGTCTATGCGCTGCTGACCGGTTACAAGGACGCGCCTCCCGGCTTCAAGGTGGCGGACGGCAGCTATTACAACGAATGGTTCCCCGGCCATCAGATCCACATGCCGCAGCCGCTGCATGACGATCAGGTGACCTATGCCGACGGCACCAAGGCGACGATGGAGCAGGAAGCGCGGGATGTGGCGACCTTCCTCACCTACGTCTCCAATCCGGAGATGGAGTCACGCAAGCGGCTCGGGGTGAAGATCGTCCTGTTCCTGGCGCTGATGACCGGCGTGACCTACGCCGTGAAGCGCAAGATTTGGGCGGATGTGTCGCACTGAAGGATAAGGGC
>DATJWY010000243.1:0-8568 GCA_035500775.1 Acetobacteraceae bacterium | reverse complement strand
GCACCGCGCCGCGCGCCGCGCTCGTCGTCATCGCCGCATAGGCCCGCAGCGCCGCGGAAACCGGCCGGTCGCGCCCCACGGGCTTCCACGCCTCGGCGCCACGCTGCTCCATCGTCGTGCGCCGCCGCTCCAGCTCCGCATCGGGCACCGCCAGACGGATCACGCGGTTGGGGATGTCGATCTCAATCCGGTCCCCGTCCTCGACCAGCCCGATCAGCCCGCCTTCCGCCGCCTCAGGCGAAACATGGCCGATGGAAAGCCCGGAGGAGCCGCCGGAGAACCGCCCGTCCGTGATCAGGGCGCAGGCTTTCCCCAACCCCTTCGACTTCAGGTAGCTGGTCGGATACAGCATCTCCTGCATGCCCGGCCCGCCCCGCGGCCCCTCGTAGCGGATGAGCACCACGTCACCGGCGACGATCTTGCCGCCGAGAATGCCGGACACCGCGTCGTCCTGGCTCTCGAAGATGCGGGCGGGGCCGGTGAAGGTCAGGATGCTGGCATCCACCCCGGCCGTCTTCACGATGCAGCCATCCTCGGCCAGGTTGCCGTAGAGCACGGCGAGGCCGCCATCCCGCGAGAAGGCATGCGCGGCGTCGTGGATCACGCCCTTCTCCCGGTCGAGGTCGAGTTCGTCGAAACGCTCGCTCTGGCTGAACGCCACCGTGGTGGGGCGGCCACCCGGCGCGGCGCGGTAGAGGTCGCGGGCCGTGCGGCTTTCCGTGCGCCGCACGTCCCAGCGCTCCAGCGCCTCGCCCAGGCTCGCCGCGTGCACCGTCGGCACTTCCGGATTGAGCAGCCCGGCGCGCTCCAGCTCGCCCAGGATCGCCATGATGCCGCCGGCCCGGTGCACATCCTCCATGTGCACGTCCGGCACGGCAGGCGCGACCTTGCACAGCACCGGCACGCGGCGTGACAGCCGGTCGATGTCGCGCATGGTGAAATCCACCCCCGCCTCCTGCGCGGCGGCCAGCAAATGCAGCACCGTGTTGGTGGAGCCGCCCATCGCGATGTCGAGCGTCATCGCGTTCTCGAACGCCGCGAAGCTGGCGATGGAGCGCGGCAGGACGGAGGCGTCATCCTGTTCATACCAGCGGCGGGCCAGATCGACGATCAGCCGCCCCGCCTCGACGAACAGGCCCTTGCGATCGGCATGGGTGGCGACCAGTGAGCCGTTGCCCGGCAGGGAGAGGCCGAGCGCCTCGGTCAGGCAGTTCATCGAGTTGGCGGTGAACATGCCGGAGCAGGAACCGCAGGTCGGGCAGGCGGAACGCTCGATCGCCTGCACCTCGGCATCGGTCACGCTGCTGTCGGCCGCGGTCACCATGGCGTCGATGAGGTCCAGCGCGTGCTTAACGCCGCGATGCACCACCTTGCCCGCCTCCATCGGCCCGCCGGAGACGAACACGACCGGGATGTTCAGGCGCAGCGCCGCCATCAGCATGCCCGGGGTGATCTTGTCGCAATTGGAGATGCAGACCAGGGCATCCGCGCAATGCGCGTTGACCATGTATTCGACGCTGTCCGCGATCAGCTCGCGCGAGGGCAGGCTGTAGAGCATGCCGCCATGACCCATCGCGATCCCGTCATCGATGGCGATGGTGTTGAATTCCTTGGCGACGCCGCCTGCCGCCTCGATCTCCCGCGCGACCAGCTGACCCAGATCCTTCAGGTGCACATGGCCGGGCACGAACTGGGTGAAGGAGTTGGCGATGGCGATGATCGGCTTGCCGAAATCGCCCTCCTTCATGCCTGTCGCGCGCCACAGGGCGCGGGCGCCGGCCATGTTGCGGCCATGGGTCGTCGTGCGTGAGCGGTATTGCGGCATTCCTGAGCACCTCCGGGAGCGCGGATATCCGGCCTGCCGGGGCCAATGTCCAGCCCCTCGGCCCGTGTCCGGCCTGGGTCCGGATTGTCCGCTTATCTTGGGTGGCGGGGCGGGAGAAGGAAGGGCGGATGCGCCGGGTCTGTGGGCTGCCGCGGATGAACCGGGGGCGGCGCCGTGAGGAAAGGCAGGTCAGGGGCCGCTATGGGGAGGCGGTCTTCGGTCTGCCCGGGGGTGACGCGGCCGGAGCGGTGCTGGATGCGAACAGGCGGTTATCCCACCAGACCGGCCGATGGAGGCCGTGCGTGATCCGCGGGAACTCCGGATGCTCCGGGTTGAACAAGAAATTATGCTCCATGCGGGCAACGACGCTGGGGACGATCAGCAGCAGTGACCGCCTGCTTCTCTGCCACGCCGCGCCGAATGCCTTCGACACGGCGCCGGCCGGAGCGTCCCATCCCGGCAGGTGCGCGGGATCGACCAACTCATAGGCGATGCCGTTGGGGATGGTGATCTCGATGAAGTGCTGGTTCGGCGGCAGGCTGCCGCTGCCATGGACCAGCTTCTCGAGCATCGCCGTCGAGTAGTGCTCGGAAGCGTAGATCATCGGGCTGGCCGCCATGTTCCAGCGGCCAGGGTAGAGCTTGGAGCCCGTTGCGTCGAAGATCGGGTGAGCGCCGTTCGGGTCGCCGATGCGGTAGGCCGTGAGGACGCGGTCGAGCCGCTGGGCCGTCAAGCGGCGGAGCCGTATTGAAGCCTTCCGAGGATGCCCTCGACGAGCGGGCGCCCGAACTCGTTCGCCAGCACCACGTCGACCGGGCGACGGCCTTCGAGCATCGGGTGCGGGCGGAACAGGAAGGCCCGCGCCTCCTCGTCGCTGCCCCATACCTCGCGTGCGAGCGCCCAGACCTCGGCGAGCCGGGCCACGCGCGCGCTTTCGTCGGTCGAGAGGCGGGCCGCGGTCGCGTTGCGGGCCGCGGCCAGGGCCTTTCTGCGCCGTGCCAGCGTTGCGCGTGAAACCATGCGAAAGGCGAATCCCGCATCGCCCGGGGCGACCGCCTTGGCGACCCGGTCCAGCGCGGTGAGGGGAAGCCCCTTCTCGACCTCGCTCATCAGGGACATCGGCAAGAGCGGTCCCCTGATACGGAGCCCGAGCACTTCGGATACCGTGTCCGGCGCCACGACCGACCTCACACCGTTTTCTCAGATGAGACAGAAAGTGGTCTCACCCGATACGGACGTCAAGATCGAGGCCGAACCGGCAAAGGGTTCCAAGGGCCTCCCGGCCCTTGGCGGGGTCCAGGGGCGGAGCCCCTGGCCTTCCCATCAGGCGCTCTGCCCCTGCCCCTGCCCGTCCGCCGCCTGAACCTGCGCCACCACCGGCGCATGCCCGAAGAACGCGGTCCCGAGGCTGTCCGTCACCGCGACCAATTGCTGCTGTGTGAGATCGAGGAACTCGTGCAGCCCGGCGACCAGGATCCGCGAAATCGGCGTTGAACGCAGCGTCGCCCGCATCTCGTCCAGCATTTCCGCCGCCTCCACGCCGCCGCGCAGCAGGAAGCGGGATTTCAGATGCGTCAGCAGCGACTCGACCTCGCCGACGCAGAAATGCAGCGAGCGCGGAAAGATCGGGTTGAGCAGCAGGAACTCGGCGACCCCCTCGGGCGTGACGGCCGGGTGCAGCCGCAGATAGGCGTGGTAGGCGGCGGCCTGCCGCAGCAGCGCGTTCCACTGCGCGACATCGACCGGCGAGCCGACATTGGCCGTCTTCGGCAGCAGCAGGTGATATTTGACATCGAGCAGCCGCGTGCACTGGTCGGCACGTTCGATGTAGCGGCCGAGCCGGTAGAAATACCAGCTCTGGTCCCGATAGAACGTGCCCTCGGCGATGCCCGTATGGGTCTGGCAGGCGAGGCGTATCTCGTCGAACAGATGCCCCCGGTTTTCCGGCGACAGATCATTGTCGGAAAGTCCGCTGATCCTGCCGTGCAAGATGTTGAGCTGCACCCACATCTCGTTGGCGATCAGCGGCCGGAGCGTGCGGGCGTTTTCCCGCGCATTGCGGATGGCGGCGGCGATCGAGGACGGGTTCGCCGCCTCGGTCACGTAGAAACGCAGCACGGTATCGGCCGAGGCCGCCTTGTAGCGCTCGAAGAAGCGGGTTCCGTCCGCGTTCAGGGTGACGACCGGCAGCCAGCTGGAGCCGCCGGAGCGGTCATGCGCGAAGGCGTCGGTAGCGGCGAGCAGCCGGGTGAGGTTCTCGGCCCGCTCGACATAGCGAGCGAGCCAGAAGATGCATTCCGCGTAGCGGGCGAGCAGGATATCAGTCAAGGACCCAGGTATCCTTCGAACCGCCCCCCTGGGACGAGTTGACGACAAGAGAGCCTTCCCGCAACGCCACGCGGGTGAGACCGCCCGGCAGCACCCAGGTGCTGGACCCGGTGATGGCGAAGGGCCGCAGATCGACATGGCGCGGCGCCACCACCCCGCCATCGACGAGGGTGGGCGCCACGGAGAGGTTGATGCAAGGCTGGCTGATGTAGTTGGCCGGATCGGCGAGCAGCTTGGCCCGGCACTCCTCCAGTTCCTCGGCGCTGGCGCGCGGCCCGATGGTGATGCCGTAGCCCCCGGCCTCGCCCACCGGCTTGACCACCAGCTTGCTCAGATTGTCGAGCGTGTACTGCAGCGCCTTCGGTTCGCGGCAGATATGCGTCTCCACGTTGGAGAGGATCGGGTCCTCGCCGAGATAGTAGCGGATGATCCGCGGCATATAGGCGTACACCGCCTTGTCGTCGGCGACGCCGGTGCCGACTGCGTTGGCCAGGGACACGTTGCCCTGTTTATAGGCACGCATCAGCCCGGGCACGCCGAGCACGCTGTCCGGCAGGAAACAGTCGGGGTCGAGAAAGGCATCGCCGATGCGGCGATAGATCACGTCCACGCGGGCGGGGCCCTTGGTGGTGCGCATATAGACGTGGTCGTCCTGCACCACGAGGTCGCGCCCCTCGACGAGCGGCACCCCCATCTCGCGCGCCAGGAACACGTGCTCGAAATAGGCGGAATTGTAGGTGCCCGGCGACATCAGCACCACGCGCGGATCGTCGATGCCGCGCGGCGCCACCTCGCGCAGGGCGGAGACGAGATGCTGGCCGTAATCGTCGATCGGGCGCAGGCCGATGCCGTCCAGCAGGTCGGGGAAGCTGCGCAGCATCAAATGCCGGTTCTCGACGACGTAGCTGACCCCGGAGGGGGTACGGGCATTGTCCTCGAGCACCAGGAACTTGCCGTGCTCGTCGCGCACGATGTCGGTGCCGCAAATATGCACATAGGTCTTGTGCGGCAGGTCGAGCCCCTGCATCACCGCCTGGTATTCGGCATGACCGAGGATCAGCTCGGACGGAATAATGCCGTCCTTCAGGATCTTCTGCCCGTGATAGATGTCGTCGAGCAGCAGATTGAGAGCGGTGACGCGCTGGATCACCCCGGTTTCGATGATGCGCCACTCCGCCGCCGAGATCACGCGCGGGATGACGTCGAAGGGCAGAATGCGGTCCAGCGCTTCTTTATTGGAATAGACGGTGAAAGTGATGCCGAGATTATAAAGCTCGACTTCCGCCCGCGCCGCGCGGCGCTGCAGCGCCTCGATCGACAGAGCCGAGAGGCGATCGCGGATCGGCCGCGTCGCCTCGCTGCTCAGCAGCTCGCAGTAGAATTTAGCGGGGTCATAGCAGCTCAGAACGCTGTTATTCATCGCGGTGGCGCCCCCATGTCACGGGCAGGCAGAGGCATATTTTGTGCCACACCTGACTGATGCTGATCATGACACAATTTTGCATGGATTTGCATACCCGGATGCGCCGCTCGCTCCGTCCGTTCGCGCCAGAAATAAATTCTTCACACAGTGGGAAAGCAGGCCGCGGAGGATAAATCCGCGCCGGACCGGGCCACCCGGGATCGTTCCGCCACGGGCGCAAGACCAACGCGCCCGTCTTGCATCCGTCCCCCGGCCTCGGCATGGTCGCCCGCCTTCAGAGAGCCCCGGGAGCCTCGCCTCGCCCATGATGTATTTCAGCCCCGCCAAGGCGCGCGCGATCTACGCGGTCTGCCTGCTCGGCGCGCTGCTTTGTCTGCCGAATATTATGGCACGCCCGGTGCCGTGGCTGCCCTGGCGGCAGGTGCATCTCGGCCTCGACCTCCGCGGCGGCTCCTACCTCCTGATGGAGGTGGACATGGGCAGCGTGGTGCGCGAGCGGCTGGACAGCCTCGCCGACGCGACGCGCCAGGCGCTGTTCGGCGCTTCGATCGGCTACCAGCACCTCGCCGCCGATCCGGCGCAGAACCGGGTGACGTTCCGCCTGCGCGACCCCGCGCAGCGCGACGCCGCCCTCGCCGCCCTGCGCGCCATCCCGCCCATCATCCCCGGCGAGTTCAGCGTCGATACCCTGCCGGATGACGGCATCGCGCTGACCCTTTCCGAGGCGGCGCTGCGCCAGCGGGCCAATAGCGCCGTGCAGCAATCGATCGAGATCGTCCGCCGCCGTATCGACCAGACCGGCGTGGTCGATCCGCAGATCGCCCGCCAGGGCGACAGCCGCATCGTCGTGCAGCTCCCCGGCATCGAGGACCCGAACCGGATCAAGGAACTGCTCGGCAAGACGGCACGGATGACCTTCCGGCTGGTGGACGACACCGTGCCCCCCGGCGGCCCCGCCCCCGCGGGCGACGAGGTCCTGCCGATGCAGGACAATCCGGAGCAGAAGATCGTGGTGCGCCGGCATGTCGAGGTGGACGGCGCCGACCTCACCGACGCGCAGCCGGGCCAGACCCAGGACGGGCGCTGGGCCGTCCGCTTCGCCTTCGACACGGCGGGCACGCGCCGCTTCGCCGAGGTGACGACGGCCAATGTCGGCCGGCCCTTCGCCGTGGTGCTGGACAACAAGGTGATCACCGCGCCGCGCATCAACGAGCCGATCACCGGCGGCACGGGCGAGATCACCGGCAATTTCAACGCCCAGAGCGCGACCGACCTCGCCGTGCTGCTGCGCGCCGGCGCCCTGCCGGCGCCGCTCACCGTGGTCGAGCAGCGCAGCGTCGGCCCCGAGCTTGGCGCCGACAGCATCCGCGCGGGCGCGCTCGCGCTCGGCCTCGGCTTCGTGCTCGTCATCGCCTTCATGGCGACGTTCTACGGGCTGTTCGGCTGGTACGCGAACGTCGCCCTGCTCGCCAACCTGGTGCTGATGGTCGCCATCCTCTCGCTGTTCGAGGCGACGCTGACCCTGCCGGGCATGGCCGGCATCCTGCTCACCCTCGGCATGGCGGTGGATGCCAACATCCTCGTCAACGAGCGCATCCGCGAGGAGGTGAAGGCCGGACGCACGCCGCTCAACGCCCTGGATGCCGGGTTCCGCCGCGCCTACGGCACCATCCTCGACAGCAACGTCACCGCGCTGCTCGCGCATGTGACGCTGTTCGTGTTCGGCACCGGGCCGGTGCGCGGCTTCGCGCTGACGATCACGGTCGGCATCGTCACCACCTTGTTCACCGCGACCGTGCTCGCGCGTCTCCTGATGGTGCGCTGGTACGCGGCGCGCCGCCCCGCCCTTCTCCCGGTCTGAGGCAGAAATGGCCTATCGCCCGTTATTCCGCTTCGTCCCGGATGGCACCCGCATCGCCTTCATGCGCGGCCGGTTCCTCGGCCTCGCCACCTCGGCGGCGCTGTCCCTCGCCTCCGTGGTGTTGTTCTTTACCCCCGGCCTCAATCTCGGCATCGATTTCCGGGGCGGCGTGGTGATGGAAGCGCGCACCCCCGCCCCCGCCGATTTCAACCGGCTGCGCGCGGCGCTGGCCGAGCGCGGCATCGCCGCCGCCGGGCTGCAGAGCTTCGGCGGGCCGGATGACGTGCTGCTGCGGCTCGATACGCAGCCGAGCGAGCAGGCGACCCAGGCCGAGGAAGCGCGGGTGCGCGCGGCGCTGGAAGCGGCGCAGCCCGGCACCAAGGTCGTGCGCTCGGACGTGGTCGGCGCCTCGGTCTCGGCCGAGCTGTTCCGCGACGGCATGCTGGCGCTCGGCATCAGCCTGCTGATGATCCTCGTCTATATCTGGTTCCGTTTCGAATGGGAGTTCGCCGTCAGCGCGGTGATCACGCTGCTGCTGGACATCACCAAAACGATCGGCTTCCTCGCCATCACCCGGCTGGAATTCGACCTGGTGATGGTCGCGGCGATCCTGACCATCATCGGCTACTCCACCAACGACAAGGTGGTGGTCTATGACCGGGTGCGCGAGAACCTGCGGAAATACAAGTCGATGCCGCTGCGGGAGCTGGTCGACCTCTCGATCAACGAGACGCTGAACCGCACCCTCGGCACGTCGAGCACGGTGTTCCTGGCCAGCCTGCCGCTCGCCCTGTTCGGCGGCTCCACCCTCTCCGGCTTCGCCTGGACGATGCTGTTCGGCATCGTGGTCGGCACCTCCTCGTCGATCTTCATCGCGGCGCCCATCCTGCTGCTGCTCGGCGAGAACCGGCTGCGGCGGGACGTGCAACCGGCGGCGAAACCGGAACAGGCGAAAATCTCCGCGCCCTGAGAGGCTTAAGGCCAGGGGCTTTGCCCCTGGACCCCACCAAGTAATCGGGGCAAAACCCCGGGCAGACATGGACCTTATGCGGATCATTCCGGGTTAGAGCGCCGAAAAATGGCAGAATTCTGCGGCAATCGTTGCGCAACCGTGGCTATGCTGCACCTGCG
>DATJWY010000242.1:0-11371 GCA_035500775.1 Acetobacteraceae bacterium | reverse complement strand
GACGGGGGCAGGGCAAAGCCCCCCTGACCTTTCAGGTTGGTCAATCGATAGGACCATTGGTTACGACAAATGCGACAACTCGCGCCTGTCACGATGATGTATCTTTGTAGCGCGGTGGCAAATCGGGCTTGTAGGGGGCTGATTCAGTACCAATTCAGAGCTTGGGGGTATATTATTCTTCCCATGCAAAATACATATAAAGGTTTATTGACCAGCCACGACGTTGTGCAGGCGACGGCTCAACTTCATGCCGAGCACCACAAGGAAACCAGCGCGCTGCAACGTGCCGTGGATCACCTTACCGCATTGGTGGGCTGGCCTGGCTTTGTAGCGGTGCTCGCCGTGACGATCTTCTTATGGGTCGTTGCCAATAATTTGGCAGGGTCCATGGGGTTCAGGTCTCTGGATCCTTCTCCGTTTATCTGGCTTCAGGGCGCTATCTCGACGGGCGCGCTCTTTATGGCGGCGCTCATTCTCACGACGCAGCGCCGAAAAGATCAGCTCGCAAGCCACCGCGAGCAATTGGTCCTTGAGCTTGCGATATTAAATGACCAGAAGGTCTCTAAGATCATAGAGCTGCTTGAAGAATCACGCCGCGACAATCCAATGATAACAAATCGCATTGATGACCAGGCGCGAGCCATGTCGACTCCAACGGATTCTCACTCAGTGCTGGAAGCCATCAAGGAAGTCCAAAGCGAACTCGAATGATACACAATCCAACGGTTGGAAACCCATCCGGGCAACGAGCGTAATTAGAGCGGTATCAGCCTGGGTGTAACTGCCGGAAGGTTCTCCAGGATGTCGACAAGACAAGACCAGGGCTCCGCCCTGGACCCGCTGGGGCCTTGAGGCCCCAGATCCCCAATCACTTAAGTAATGGATTCCAAAGGCTTAGCCTTTGGCGGGGCTCGTCCAGGGGCGGAGTGGCCCAAGGTTCCATCGGCTGGAACGGCCGATGGAACGGCCACGGAGGGAGAGCCCCTGGCCTGGGGAGCCGCCCGCCCCCCAAGCCGCAGTTCACGCGGCCCCCCGGCGCTGCGGTACGGGCTCAAAACGGTAGGGGCTGTCGCTGGTGGTGAGCGGGTCGATCGCCAGCCGGTGCTCCAGCGGCGGGAAGGCGCGGCTGCGGCAATGCAGCCGGTCGCAAAGCCGGCAGGAGAGGCCGATGCCGACAACGGCTCGCTCCAGGTCGATGCCGTCAGCATAGACCAGTTCCGGCGCGTGCGCGATGTCGCACCCCATGGCGATGACATGCACGGGCGGCGGCTCGCCCCAGGCGGCGGCGGGGCCGGTGACGCTGCGGGCGAAGCAGAGGAAGGTCGCCCCGTCCGGCAATTGCGCCACCTGCACGCGGATGGTGCCCGGGGTGCTGAAGGCCGAATGCACCACCCAACGCGGGCAGGAGCCGCCATAGCGCGCGAACGGGAAGCCAGCGGCGGAGAAGCGCTTGGAGACGTTCCCGGCCGGATCGGTGCGCAGGAAGAAGAACGGCACGCCGCGCGCCCCCGCCCGCTGCATCGCGGAGAGGCGGTGGCAGGCCTGCTCGAAGGAGACGCCGAACCGCGCGGCCAGCGCCTCCACATCGTGCCGCAGGGTGCGCGCCGTCTGCAGGAACGGATCGTACGGCATCAGCAGCGCGCCGGCCGCGTAATTGAGCAGGCCGATGCGGATCAGCGCCGCCGCTTCCGGCGAGGAAGGCTCGATGGTCGCGAGCACCTGCTCCACCGTGTCCCGCGCTTCCAGCAACATGAGCTGGAACGCCATCTGGAAGCCCCGGCTCTCGCGCGGCAATTGCTCGGAGAGGATGAGCGTGCCGGCCACCGGGTCGAAGCGGCGCAGCGCGTCATCCATCGCCGCGACCCGCACGGTGAGGCCATGCTTGCGCCGCAGCCGCTCGGCGATGGCGTGGTTGCTCTCGGCCGGGGAGGCGGCGAGCGAGGCGCCGATCGCCTCGGCCGCGGCCTCCAGCTCCGGGAAGTGGTTAGCGCGCTCGTGGAACACGTCCCGCGCCTCCTCGTTCGGCAGCAGGATGCGCCGGCCGGAGGGCAGGGCGATGCCGCTCGCGTCCTCGCGGGCGACGCGCCAGGCGCGATACAGGGTCAGCACGGCGCGGGCGGCGGTCGGGCTCGCCGCCAGCGCTTCCATCTCGGTATCCGGCACCGCCTCGGCGCCGAGCAGCGGGTCGGCGAAGGCCTCGCGCAGCCCCGCCTCCAGCTGCCGCTCCTGCTGGCCGGAGAGGGCGGCGAGATCGACGCGCAGGAACTCGGCGAGCTTGATCAGCAGCGCGGCGGTCACGTTGCGCTGGTCGTGCTCGATTAGGTTCAGGTAGCTCGCGGAAATGCCGAGGCGGGCCGCGAGCGCCTGCTGGGAGAGTCCCTGCTCCTGCCGGAGGCGGCGGACGGTGCGCCCGATCAGGGGACGAGACATATTTTCACTGCCTTTACAGCTTAACAAACGCCTCTGTTTATCTGGTCACGGGATTGCTTGACTACCAGCACTTTTCGCGCCAAGCGGCGATTTGCGGGCTGTACGGCGGGGGCGCACGCGGGCGGCGGGACGGCCTGGAATGCCGTGAGGGGCTTTACGCGTTTTACATTTAACGAAGCCTTAACGCAAATTAGTTTACAAGTTTCACCATTAGGTCACATTTTTTACAGTGACTTCGCGGGTGCGGCCTCATAGATGCGTGTATCGCTCACGAAGCGCTGCAAGGCGAAGGAAAGACCCGATGGACGCCCATTCTTCTTATCAGGAACATACCGCCAAGGCGGCCCGGCTCATCGAAAGCAAGGGCACCTGGAACGGCATCGATGCCGAGTCCGTAGCACGCATGCGCCTGCAGAACCGCTTCCGGACTGGTCTGGATATCGCCCGCTACACGGCGGCCATCATGCGCGAGGATATGGCGGCCTATGACGCCGACCATGCCAACTACACCCAGTCCCTGGGCGCCTGGCACGGGTTCATCGCTCAGCAGCAGATGATCGCCGTCAAGAAGCATTTCGGCGGCACGAAGCGCCGCTACATCTACCTGTCGGGCTGGATGGTGGCCGCGCTCCGCTCCGATTTTGGCCCGCTGCCCGACCAGTCGATGCATGAAAAGACCTCGGTGCCGGCGCTGATCGAAGAGATCTACACTTTCCTGCGCCAGGCCGACGCCCGCGAGCTCGGCGGCCTGTTCCGCGAGATCGATGCCGCCCGCAAGGCGGGCGACAGCGCCAAGGAAGCGGAGTTGCAGAGCCGCGTCGACAATTATGAGACGCATGTCGTGCCCATCATCGCCGACATCGACGCGGGCTTCGGCAACGCGGAAGCGACCTACCTGCTCGCGAAGAAGATGATCGAGGCGGGCGCCTGCGCGATCCAGATCGAGAACCAGGTCTCCGACGAGAAGCAGTGCGGCCACCAGGACGGCAAGGTGACCGTGCCGCACGAGGATTTCCTCGCGAAGGTGCGTGCTGTCCGCTACGCCTTCCTGGAGCTGGGCGTGGAAGACGGCGTCATCGTCACGCGCACGGATTCGCTGGGTGCGGGTCTCACCAAGCAGATCGCCGTCAGCAACGCGCCGGGCGATCTGGGCGACCAGTACAACTCCTTCCTCGACTGTGAGGAAGTCACGGCGGACGCCGCCCATAACGGCGACGTCATCATCAACCGCAACGGCAAGCTGCTGCGGCCGAAGCGCCTGCCCAGCAACCTCTTCCAGTTCCGCGCCGGGACCGGTGAGGACCGCTGCGTGCTCGACTCCATCACGTCGCTGCAGAACGGCGCCGATCTGCTTTGGATCGAGACCGAGAAGCCTCATGTCGAGCAGATCGCCGGCATGATGGACCGCATCCGCGCGGTCATCCCGAACGCCAAGCTGGTCTACAACAATTCGCCGTCCTTCAACTGGACGCTGAATTTCCGCCAGCAGGTGTTCGATGCCTGGAAGGCCGAGGGCAAGGATGTCTCCGCGTTTGACCGCGCGAAGCTGATGAGCGTGGATTATGACGGCACCGCCCTGGCGGCGGAGGCCGATGAGCGGATCCGCACCTTCCAGGCCGATGCCTCGAAGCGCGCCGGCATCTTCCACCACCTCATCACCCTGCCGACCTACCACACGGCGGCGCTGTCCACGGACAACCTGTCGCGGGAGTATTTCGGCAAGCAGGGCATGCTGGGCTACGTGCTCGGCGTCCAGCGTCAGGAAATCCGCCAGGGCATCGCCTGCGTGCGGCACCAGAACATGGCGGGTTCCGACATGGGCGATGACCACAAGGAATATTTCGCCGGCGAGGCGGCCCTGAAGGCGGGCGGCGCGCACAACACGATGAACCAGTTCGGCTAATCAGCTGGTTCCTTGACTGAGTAAGTAGACGGGAACGGCCCGGGGTATATTGCCCCGGGCCGTTCTTGTTTTCCGCCTGTGTTCCGAGCCGTGATTTTGGGTCGGCCCCTGAACGCCGCCCGCCTCGCGGCGGATGTCGAGGGCGTGTCCACCATCCTGCTCTGCCGCACGGACAGCCATGCCGCGCAGCTCCTGACCACGGACGTGGATGAGCGCGACCGGCCGTTCCTCTCCGGCGAGCGCACCGCCGAGGGCTTCTTCCCATCAAGGAAGGCCTGGGCGTGAAATACGCGATCGCCCGCAGCCTGGCCTATGCCCCGTATGCCGACCTGCTGTGGTGGGAGACGAGCGAGCCGAACCTGGAAGAGGCGGAGGAGTTCGCCAGCGCCATCCACAAGCAGTTCCCGGGCAAGATGCTCGCGTATAATACCAGCGAGCATAATGATTGACCTATGCGGGAAAGCCTGCGGGGCTCTGCCCCGCACCCCGTCACGCGCAGGCGTGCCTTCGCAGTCACGCGCAGGCGTGCCTTCGCACGACGGGGGCAGCCCCTCCGCGGCCGTTCCATCGGCCGTTCCGGCCGATGATGGAACCTTGGGCCGCTCCGCCCTCCAGACCCGCACATTTTTGAAATTCTTCAGGGAATGGGGTCTGGGGCCGTCGGCCCCAGCGGGTCCAGGGCGGAGCCCTGGCCTTTTTCTCGATCGGTCAAGACTTGCGGCGGTTGGTATAACTGCTCGCCGAGCTTCAACTGGAAGAAGAAGCTCCCGGCGGACAAGATCGCCGACTTCCAGCGCGCGATCGGCGCGATGGCCGGCAGCACCGAGACCGAGCAGTTCCACTGATCGGTCGGGCGGCGGGGCGCCCCGCCGCCTGATTGCCGTGTGCATGGGCGAGGCCGCTTCGGCAGAGGCGGCCTCGTTGTGTTTGCAGGCGGGGCGGTTGGGGGCTGGCGTTCCGTCGTGGAAGCGGGAGTCGCGGTCAGGCCGCGTCGGCCGCGGAATCCTTGCCGTCTTCAAGCAAGCGGGCGCCGGAAAGCAGGGCCAGTTCCAGCAGGATCACCGCCGCGTAGCAGCCGAGCCCGGCGAGCAGCCCGGCCCGCCAGCCGATGATGACCGCCCCGATCGTGCCGCCGGCGCTCAGCAGGAGCAGCACGCTCCGGAACAGCCGGACATGGCTTTGCGCGACCGGCCGCCTGGAAATGACATTGAAGGCCGAACCCTGCCCGGAGGCGACGGTCATCTGCTTGCCCTATGCGTGCGGTCTGGGAAGTGGAAATCAACTGTAAGTATAGCACTGTGGCGTTTTGTCAGGCCAATAACCTTCCATAGGAGCCGGGCGGTGCCGCCGGAAACACCGCTCCGCCTCTAGCGCCTTGTTTTCGCGGGCGCCTTGATCGGTTCGGATGATCCTCTCTGGACTATATGATGCTTTGGGGCTGCAAAAAAAGTACTAACAAAAACGCGTGTGCCCGACCGGCGGGCGTGCCAGCTGGTCGTGCCGCGCCTGCCGCCCCCGGATCATGCCGCCAAAAACAGCCGCGGCCCCGGTTTGACTTGCGCCCCGGCCTCGCCCCATTCTCCCTCTTTGCTTCGCGAAACCGCCCGCGCCCGGCCGCGGACGGCCAAACACGTTGCCGTACACCAGAGAACAGGTGCGCCCCCACCGATGATTCCCGCCCTGATGCCGACCTACCTTCGTGCCGACATCGCCTTCGAGCGGGGCGAGGGCGCCTGGTTGTGGAGCACGGACGGGCGACGATTCCTCGATCTCGGCGCCGGCATCGCGACCTCCTCGCTCGGCCACGCGCATCCGCATCTGGTCTCCGCCATCGCCGAGCAGGCCGGGCGGGTGATCCATGTCTCCAATCTCTACCGGGTGCCCGAGGCCGAGCGCCTCGCCGCGCGTCTGGTCGAGGCGACGTTCGCCGACACGGTGTTCTTCTGCAATTCCGGCGCCGAGGCGAATGAGGGGCTGGTGAAGATGATGCGCCGGGCCATGGCGCAGACCGGCCGGCCGGAACGCTATCGTGTCATCTGCTTCGAGGGCGCGTTCCACGGCCGCACCCTCGCCATGCTCTCCGCCACCGGCAATCCGAAATACCTGCAGGGCTTCGGGCCGCCGGTCGATGGCTTCGACCATGTGCCGCTCAACAACATGAACGCGGTGCGCGCCGCGATCGGGCCGGAGACGGCCGGCATCCTGGTCGAGCCGATCCAGGGCGAGGGCGGCGTGCGCGTGCCTGAGCCCGGCTTCCTGTGCGAGCTGCGCGCGGCCTGCGACGAATTCGGCCTGCTGCTCGGTCTCGACGAGGTGCAATGCGGCATGGGCCGCACCGGCAAGCTGTTCGCCTATCAATGGTCGGGCATCGAGCCGGACGTGCTCTCCGCGGCCAAGGGCATTGCCGGCGGCTTCCCGATGGGGGCGATCCTGGCGCGCGAATCCGTCGCCCGCCACCTCACGCCCGGCAGCCACGGCACCACCTTCGGCGGCAATCCGCTCGCCTGCGCCGCCGCCAACGCGGTGCTGGACGTGCTGCTTGCCCCCGGTTTCCTCGACGGGGTCAGCCGCAAGGGCGCCGTGCTGCGCGGCGGGCTGGAGGCATTGCGGGACGATTACCCCGAGGTGCTGGACGAGGTGCGCGGCCTGGGCCTGATGCTCGGCCTCAAATGCCGGGTGCCGAACACCGACCTGGCCGCCGCCTGTCTGGCGCAGGGCCTGCTGGTGATCACCGCCGGCGAGAACGTGGTGCGGCTCGTGCCACCCCTCATCATCACTGACGCGGATCTTGAGGAGGCGCTGACCCGGCTGCGCCTGGCGGTCCGTCATTGTCATCCGGCGACGGCGCGGGTAGCGGCGAAATGAGCAGCGCATTGAAGCACCACGATACGCATCAGCAGGGCCATTCCGGCGGGAGGGGGGCGGCGCCGCGCCACTTCCTCGATCTGCGGGATTTCGACGCCGCGACGCTCCGGCACATGCTCGACATCGCCGCCGGCTTCAAGCAGGCGCGCGGCCTCTCCTCCCGCCCGCTCGCCGGCAAGACGCTGGCGCTCGTGTTCGAGAAGCCGAGCACCCGCACCCGCGTCTCCTTCGAGGTGGCGATGCGCCAGCTCGGCGGCGACGCGATCGTGCTCTCCAGCCGGGACATGCAGCTCGGCCGCGGCGAGACGGTGGCCGATACCGCCCGCGTGCTCTCCCGCTATGTGGACGGCATCATGCTGCGCACCGACCGGGTGTGGAAGCTGAACGAACTCGCCGCCCACGCCACCGTGCCGGTGATCAATGGGCTCACCGAGGCCTCGCATCCCTGCCAGATCATGGCCGACGTGCTGACCTTCGAGGAGCATCGCGGCCCGATCGCGGGGCAGGTCGTGGCCTGGGTCGGCGACGGCAACAATGTCGCCCGCAGCTGGATCGAGGCGGCGACGCTGTTCGGCTTCACGCTCCGCCTCGCCTGCCCGGAGGAGTTCGGTCCGCCCGCGCATCTGCTCGAATGGGCGCGCGCCCAGGGCGGCCGGATCGAGCTGACCGCCGATCCGGTGGCGGCGGTCGCGGGGGCGCGCTGCGTCGTCACCGATTGCTGGGTCAGCATGGCGGACGAGGAAGGCGACCGGCACCACCGCCTGCTGCCCTATCAGGTCACGTCGGAACTGATGGCGCGTGCCGCGCCGGATGCCATCTTCATGCACTGCCTGCCCGCCCATCGCGGGGAGGAAGTGACGGCGGAGGTGATCGACGGGCCGCAATCGGTGGTCTTCGACGAGGCGGAGAACCGGCTGCATGCCCAGAAGGGCATCCTGGCCTGGGCGCTCGGGGCGGCGCGGTGAGCGAGGAAAAGCCGGCAACGCCGGGCTGGGTGGCGCAGGAACTGGAAGAAATCGCCGCCACCCTGCCACGCACGCCAGAGGTGACGGCCCGGCTCGGCGAATACGCCGAGTGCCTGGCGGGCTGCTGCCCGCCAGCGGACCCGGAGGCCGGGCGGGATCGCTGCCGCGAGCGGCTGCTCCACGCGCTGCGCGAGCAGCACATGGACCGCGCCGCGCTGGACCGGCTGCGCGAGCGGCTGGAGGCGCTGGAGCAGGAGATTACGGATCGGACTTGAGGGGGCGGCGAGGTGGTAAGTTAAAGGCCAGGGGCGCTGCCCCTGGACCCCGCCAAAGGCGTAGCCTTTGGAATCCGTTACTTTAGGCTCTGTTCGTAAATGCTGTGCACATCGAAATCTGATAGGGTCTTGTTTGCTTGGTTATTGCTAGCAAACGAACGCTAGCGGTCTTTTTGGATGACCGTTTTCGACCCATGTCGGTCATACCGCGCCCTCATCGGTCGGCCTCGAAAGCAGTCGTGTGCTACACCTGAGGGCGTGCGGCCTCCAACTCGCGCATGACCTCGGCGACGGCACGTCCGCCCGGTGCCGTTTCAAGTCCGGCGATCGTGCCCAACCGGTCGCCCTCGCTGCGGTGCTGGATCATCTTCCATGCGCCCTCGCAGCGCTCGACGCGGAGCCTTAGCCCGACGATCGCGCGCGTCAGCCCTTGCACGAAGTCCTCTGGCGCGTCCGACACCGCCCACGGGTGCTCGCGTGCGGCCTCGTTCGCGCGGGTCAGGTCATCGAGGTGCGCCAGCAGCCAAGCCTGATCCTCCACCGTCTCCAGCACACCGTGCACGTGGACCGCGATGTAGTTCCACGTCGGCACGACCTTCCCGTGCTCGCGTTTGGTCGCGTACCAGGACGGCGATATGTAGGACTGCGGCCCCTGGAAGATCGCGACGGAGGTGGCGTCGGCACCCGTGATCCGCCAGTGCGGGTTGGATCGCGCGACGTGGCTTTCCAGCGTCCAGGCGCCGTCCTCGCCCTCCTTCAGCACCATTGGTACGTGGGTGACGTGAAGCCCCTCCGGACCGGGCGTCACGAGCGCGGCAAACTGGATGTCGCGGGCCGCGCGGGCGAGCACATCGGGGCGCTCCTCGCGGAACTGGCGGGGAACATACATCTCGGTCAGGACCTCCTTGCCTGTGCGACGCTACTCAGGATGTGCGCTACCCGGCCGTAGCGAGGGTGTTCGGTCACGTAAGCCCGTGCTTGGCGAGGCCCGCGGCAATGGTCAGCATCGTCACGCCGACGATCGCGTCCAGCACGCGCCACGCAGCGGGCCGCGCGAAGAGCGGCGCGAGCAGGCGCGCGCCATAGCCTAGCGCGGCGAACCAGAGCGCGCTGGCGAGCCCCGCTCCGACGACGAAGGCGGGCTGGCCGCCCAGCGGCTGTGCCGCGCCGACCGCGCCGACCAGCAGGACTGTGTCGAGATAAACGTGCGGGTTGAGCAGCGTGAACCCAGCGGTGCGAACAAGCGCCGCGCGCTGGGAAAGCGCCTCGCCCTTTCCCTCGGCCGTGAGCCCTCCTGCCGGGCACATGGCGCGGCGGATCGCCCCGATACCGTACCAAGCGAGGAACAACACGCCCCCGAGGGTCAGGACCGCGATGAGGCCCGGCAGGCGCTGCAGTGCGGCGCCAAGCCCGGCCACGCCCGCAGCGATCAGGGTGAGGTCGGCGAGGGCGCAGAAGAGCACGACGGATCCGACGTGCTGGCGGCGTAGCCCCTGACGGAGCACGAATGCGTTCTGGGCGCCAACCGCGACGATGAGCGCGGCTGAGAGGCCGAAGCCGGCAAGGAAGGCAGGGGCGTTGGTCATGGGCGCTTTCCTGCGACCCCGCCCGTGCGTAGTCTAGCTAATCTTCCTTATCCCGATGAAGCGAGGCTAAAGCTGCTCGACTATCCCTCCTTAGCTGCACTGGCTGCTGTGGTCCGCGAAGGCGGCTTCGAGCGCGCCGCCGCGGTCCTGGGCGTGACGCCCTCGGCGGTGTCGCAGCGCGTCCGCGCCCTCGAGGAGCGCCTCGGCGCGGTGCTCGTGGTGCGCGGCCAGCCGCCGGTGCCGTCCGAGGCGGGGGCGAAGCTCTGTGCGCATGCCGAGCGCGTGCGGCTGCTCGAAGGCGAGTTGGCGATGGTTCTGCCTGTCGTTGCTGGTGCCGGTGAGCGAGCCGGAGGCCGGGTTACGCTGCGCATCGCGGTAAACGCCGACAGTCTCGGGAGCTGGTTCCTTCCCGCCGCCGCCCGGTTCGCGGAGCGGACCGGGGCTCTGCTCGACCTCGTTCTGGACGACGAAGCGCACACGGCCGACCGCCTGCGTTCCGGCGAGGTGCTGGCGGCGGTGACGACCGACCCGGCCCCGGTGCAGGGCTGCCGCACCACCACGCTCGGCGCGCTGCGCTATTGCGCAACGGCGAGCCCGGAGTTTGTCCGGCGGCACTTCCCGCACGGCGTGGATGCTGCGGCGATCGTGCGCGCGCCGATGCTGCGCTTCGACCGGCGCGACAGGCTGCAGGCGCGCTGGGCCTGCGAAACGCTCGGCGTCGCCGCGCTCGACGCCCCGGCTCATTGGGTGCCGTCAACGCAGGGGTTCGTTGATGGTGCGCTGGCCGGGCTGGGCTGGGGGATGAACCCGCTCGCCCTCGTTGCGACGCATCTTGCTGCCGGACGCCTGCTGGAGTTGTTGCCAGAGCGTCGGATCGACGTCGCGTTGCACTGGCAGTCTGCCCGGCTCGGAGCACGGCTGCTGGATGAGCTGACCTGGGAGGTTGCGGCGGCGGCAAGAACGAGCCTCGTGGTAGGGGAGACGGCGCGATCAGGCGCAGACAGGCATCCGGTCCGGCGGACACGTCGGCAAAGTGACGTTCCCGCCACAGGCCGGACGTAGCGGTTCGTTGGGTTGTGGAGATGTCCGTCTACGCAGGTTCTCAACTTCATCGTCTGCTTCTCGGGTTTTTTGCCGACAGCAGTCGTTCCGTATCCGCTTAGGTCGCGTCACTTGGCGAACGTCCGCTTTCGCAGCAGGCTGGACCGAAAGCGGACCGTCGCAAATCCACCCAAAGCGGTCATCCGAAAGTAACGTTAGTGCAACTGATCCAAATTGACCTCTGTTGGCTGCGCATGTGATTTGCGAATTGAGTCTTACTTTAAGTAATGGGGGTCTGGGGCCTCA
>DATJWY010000241.1:0-3299 GCA_035500775.1 Acetobacteraceae bacterium | reverse complement strand
CGGCGAGACCGCCGAAATGCCCGGCATGTACGCGCATGGCGATTACGACCTCGCCGGTTTCTCGGTGGGTGCTGCCGAGCGCAACGCGCTGCTGCCCGCCAATGTCGCCCCGGGCGATGCCATCCTGGCCCTGCCCTCCTCCGGTGTGCATTCCAATGGCTTCTCCCTGGTACGGCGGATCTTCGCCGATGCCGGGCTGAGCTGGGATTCCGAAATCCTGGGCGGCAAGCGCGCCGCCGAGGTGCTGATGACGCCGACGCGCATCTATGTCCGCCCCATGCTGGCCCTGCACAAGGCCGGGCTGCTCAAGGGGGCCGCGCATATCACCGGCGGCGG
Source organism: Acetobacteraceae bacterium (assembly GCA_035500775.1). Taxonomy (GTDB): domain Bacteria; phylum Pseudomonadota; class Alphaproteobacteria; order Acetobacterales; family Acetobacteraceae; genus DATJWY01. The sequence continues at coordinate 2,963 of DATJWY010000241.1, read as the reverse complement.
GCTTCCGGGCAACCTGCCGCGCGCCCTGCCCGAGGGCTGCGGCGCCACGCTCACCGGCCCCTGGGCGATGCCGGAGATCTTCCCCTTCATGGCGCGCACCGCCGATGTCGCGCCCGAGGAAATGCTGCGCGTGTTCAACTGCGGCGTGGGCATGACGCTGATCGTGACCGACGCCGAGGCCGCCATGGCCGTGCTGCGTGCGGCCGGCGAAGCGCCCTTCCTGCTCGGCCATGTTACGGACAAGCCGGGCGTGGTCATCGAGGGCACCGAAAAGCTCTTCGCATGAGCAAGCCGCGCGTTGGCGTACTGATCTCCGGACGCGGCTCCAACATGGAGGCGCTGATCAAGGCCGCCAAGGCGCCGGACTTTCCGGCCGAGATCGTGCTCGTGCTCTCCAACAAGCCCGAGGCACCGGGGCTGGAGATCGCCCGCGCCCTTGGCGTGGCGGTGGAGGCGGTGCCCGCCAAACCCTTCGGCAAGGACCGCGAGGCGCATGAGCGCGCGCTGGACGCTAGGCTGCGTGCGGCGGGAGTCGAGATCGTCTGCCTCGCGGGCTATATGCGCCTGCTCACCCCCTATCTGGTGAACCGCTGGGCCGGGCGGATGCTCAACATCCACCCCAGCCTGCTGCCCGAATTTCCAGGCCTCGACACCCATGCCCGCGCCATCGCGGCGGGGGCGCAAAAACATGGCTGCACCGTGCATCTGGTGACCGAGGGCATGGATGAAGGGCCGATCCTGGCCCAGGCCGAAGTGCCGGTGCTGCCCGGCGATACCGAGGATGCGCTGGCAGCACGGGTCCTGGAACAGGAACACCGCATTTATCCGCAAGTCCTGGCCGAACTCGCGCGCAAAATCCGCTTGCCAGAGACTGAGCCCACCCCCTAAATCTCGGCAACAGGATTCAAAAATCCGCCGAGATTGGGGAAACAAGAATGGCAACTCAGACGACGCAGCCCATCCACGCCGCCGCGCCGGATTCGCCGGTGGATTTCGACACGCCCTCGCAAAAGGGCTGGGAATTCTTCACCAAGTTCCTGTTCGTGAACGTCGCCCTCTGCGCCGCCGTGCTGCTGCTGATTGGCCTGTTCACGGTGTGGAGCTAATCCTCCACCAACACCTGACGCAGCAGGCGGCGCTGCGTGTCGGCAAAGCCCATCTTACGGTAAAGTTCATAGGCGCGGTCATTATGCGCCTCCACCTCCAGCAGCAGCGTGCGCATGCCCAAGGCCTTGGCCTCTTCCATGGCCAGGGCGACGGCTTGCTGCCCAAGCCCCCGCCCGCGCGCTTCGGGGATCAGGTAGAAATCGTCGATGAACCCGTCCGTGCCGCCATTCTCCACGCTGTAGCCGAGCGTAAGGATAAAGAACCCGGCCGGCTCGCCGTCCTCCTCCAGCATATAGGCCGGGGCCAACGTCACCCCCGCGGCAACATCGGCGATACTCGCCTCCGCCGCCGCATTTAGCGGCGAGCCGTCCTCGATGTGGAAATCCCGCGACATTCGCAGCAGCAAAGGCGCGTCCTCGGACCGGGCGCGGCGAACGGTGAGAGTCACCGCAGAGCCATCATGGCGGCACGGTCCTCGGCCGCGTCCAGCACGGCTTCCGCCGCGCCGCGCATGAAGAAGCGCAGGATTCCGCGCGGCGGGCGCGGGCGCAGCCATACCGGCCTGGCCTTCTCCCCGCCCAGCTCCTTCACCACCTGGTCCACGTCGGCGAATCCGTCCACCAGCCCCAGCCCGAGCGCCTGGCTGCCCAGCATGTAGCCGCCGTCGAAAATCCTGTTTTCGTCAGCGGTGAGGCGCCCGCCCCGCCGCTCGCGCACCCAGGTCTTGAACATGTCATGCGCCTCGTCGAGCAGCGCGCGAGTGAAGACCTCATCCTCGGGCTTGAGCGGGGCGAACATGTCGTTGCGGCGCTTGTTCTCGCCGGCGGTGAAGACGCGCCGCTCGATGCCGTGCCGGGCGATGAACTTGTCCAGCCCGAAGCCGCCGGTAACGACACCGATGGAGCCCACGATGGAAAGCCGGTTGGCGAGGATGCGGTCCGCCGCGCAGGCCAGCCAGTAGCCGCCCGAGGCGCCGACATCGCCGATCACCGCCGTCACCGCCACTTCGCTCTCCTCCGCCCGGCGGCGGATGAGCTGGCCGATCAGGTCCGACTGCGCCGCCGAACCGCCCGGGCTCTCGATGGCGAGAACCAGATTGCCGCTTTTCTTGCCCAGAGCGAAGCCACGCTCGATGGTTTCGCTATAGGCTTCCAGGTTGATCATCCCCGGCCGCGCGGCGATTAGTCCGCGAAAGGCGATGACCGGGATCTTGGGACACGAGAAGGGCAGTTTCATGCCCCCAAGATAGAGCATCTTTCAAAACCCGCTAGGCCGAGCCGGATGGTGGTGCATTTTAAGCACCGGAGCACCGAAATGCGCTGCAAGGCGGCCGGCCTAGTAGGGTTTTCAAAGATGCTGATCTAGTCGGAGGCCGAGGCAAACTTGGCCTGCCGCTCCTGCTCGAACATGTAGTCGCGGGTCAGCGGCGCCGCCTCCTGGTCGCGCATAAGCTGGAGCTGGAAGTTCATGTGATCCGCGAGACTGAAGGTAAGCTCCGAGCCGGAGAGATAGAACTCGAACATGCGGCAAAAGCGCTCGTCGTAGAGCGCGGGGATGGTATCCCGGTTGGCTGCGAAGCGCCGGCGCCAATGCGCGATCGTCTTGGCGTAATGCAGGCGCAGAATTTCGATATCGCCGATCACGAGGCCGGACTTCTCCACCGGCCCCAGCACCTCGGACAGCGCCGGGGAATAGCCGCCGGGGAAAATGTACTTGGTGATCCAGGGGCTGGTGGCACCCGGCCCCTCGAACCGGCCGATGGAATGCAGAAGCGCCACGCCGTCAAGCTTCAGGCAGCGCTTCACCGTGGAGAAGAAGGTGGGGTAGTTGGGCACGCCAACATGCTCGAACATGCC
>DATJWY010000240.1:0-11085 GCA_035500775.1 Acetobacteraceae bacterium | reverse complement strand
CGCATACTGTTCAGCCGAAAGGCGGCAGGCGCAGCGGGGCTTTATCTTTGGAACGGGCACGCGCCCGAGGCTCGCACAAGCTCACCGCTGCCGTCTCTGGCATTGGCCAATGCCAGAGACGGCAAACGACTTACAAGGCTTCGCCTTTAGCGGGGTCCAGGGGCAGCGCCCCTGGCCTTACCTATGGATCACGGCATTCCGTCCGCCGCCTCACGCGGCAACATGCTCCAGGATCAGCTTGCCGTTCTCCGCTTCCCGCTCCTGCAGGCAGACATCGTAGCCCCAGAGCGTGCGCAAATGGCGCAGCGTCTTCTGCGCGGATTTGGCATCCAGCCGGGCGCCGTGCCGGTTCTCGTGCTTCAGCACCAGCTTGCGGCTGCCGAAGAGATCGACATCCGCGACCTCGATCAGCGGCGTGGCATGTGAGGGATCGTACTGATCCGCGAGCCGGGAGGCGATGCGGCGGTAGCCGATCTCGTCATGGATGTCGTCCACCCGATAGGCCGTTTCCCCGGCCCGGTCGGCCAGATGCACCATCTTGAAGCCGCGGATCACCTTGGGGCCAAGGAATTGCCGGACCAGCCCCTCGTCCCGGTAATTGGCCCAGACGTCGCGCAGCGTGCCCCAGGGATCGCCATTGCCGGCGAAGCTCGGGAACCAGTCGCGATCCTCCGCGTCCGGCTCCAGGCAAACGCGCTTGATGTCGGCCATGATGGCATAGCCGAGCGCATACGGGTTCCAGCCGGAGAAGCGGCGATCGGTGAAATCCGGCTGGGTGATCACATTGCTGTGCGAATGCAGGCATTCCAGCAGGGCGCCGTTGGTGATCTGCCCCTTCTCGTGCAGCCGGGTAAGGATCTCGTAATGGCAGAAGGTGGCGCAGCCTTCGTTCGAAACCTTGGTCTGGCCCTGCGGATAAAAATACTGCGCGAGCACCCGGACGATGCGGATGATCTCCCGCTCCCATTGGCGTAGGCGCGGCGAGTTCTTCTCGCAGAAATAGAGCAGGTTCTCCTCCGGCAGGCGCAGGCGGCGCTTTGCCTCCTGCTCCGCCCGGTCGCGCTCGCTGCTCGGCATGGGCGGCGACGGCAGCTCGGGCAGGGTGCGCATCAGCGGGTCGTAGCTCGCTTCCTCGTGCTCGTGGCGTTCGCGTGCCCGCCGCTCCTCGTCGGCGAGGCGCCATTTCCGCCGTGGGTAGCGATGCACCCCCTGCGGCTGCAACGCATGCGCCGCATCCAGGATGCGTTCCACCGCGTTCACGCCGTACCGCTCCTCGCATTCGGCGATGTAGCGCTTGGCGTAGGCCAGGTAGTCGAAGATGCCTTCCGCATCCGTCCATTGCCGGAACAGGTGGTTGTTGCGGAAGAAGTGATTATGGCCGAAGCAGGCATGGGCGATGACGAGCGCCTGCAACGCCGCCGTGTTCTCCTCCATGATGTAGGCGATGCAGGGCGAGGAGTTGATGACGATCTCGTACGCCAGGCCCTGACGGCCCTTGCGGTAGAGCGCCTCATCGCGGGCGAAGTGCTTGCCGAAGCTCCAATGGCTGTACATCAGCGGCAGGCCGAAGGACGAGTAGGCGTCCAGCATCTGCTCCGAGGTGATGACCTCGATCTGGTTCGGATAGCAACTCAGCCCGAACTCGCCGACCGCGACATCCTCGCAGGCCTGGTAGATCGCGTCGATGGTCTGGAAATCCCACTCCATGCCCTCGAAGAGAAGCGCCATTGGTTTCTCCTGGTCTTCGCGCGGCCGCCCCTTCGGTTCAGAACGGGCTGGCCGCGGATTTGGCGAACAGTTCGGCGAGCACCCCGAACACGTCCCGCGCATCGGCGAGGCGCCGCATGGCGAGGTTGGGCGTGGTGCTGGAGCCGGCGATCGCGTTGTAGGTGCCCCAGAGCGCGGTTTCGCCGCGATGGCCCGGATGGTAGTCGCCGAACCCGCCCTGTGTCTCGACATAGGCGAAATAGCGGACGATCGGCAGGATTCGGGTCCGCATCAACCGATCGACGGTGGCGCGGTCGGAGCTGATGTTGTCGCCGTCCGAGGCCTGCGCGACATAGATGTTGAAGCGGTCGGTCGGGAACCGCTCCTCCTGCACCTTGAGCATCACGTCGAGCGCCGAGGAGACGACGGTGCCGCCGGTCTCACGCGAGCGGAAGAAGGTTTCCTCGTCCACTTCCGCCGCGGTCTCGGTGTGGCGGATGAAGACGACGTGCACCCGTTCGTATTTCCGTTCGAGGAACAGGTGCAGCAGCATGAAGAACCGCTTGGCGAGATCCTTCATGTGCTCGGTCATCGAGCCGGAGACGTCCATCAGGCAGAACATCACCGCTTCCGTCGCCGGCACGGGCTGGCGCTCGTGCCGCGTGTAGCGGACATCGACCGGATCGACATAGGGGATGCGGGCGCTGCGGCGCAGTGCCTCCTCCAGCGCCTGGCGGGCATTGCCGAGGCGGACATCATCGGCGAGCGCGATCGCGTCCTCGATCTCGGCCTTCAGCGTCTCGATCGTCGCCTGGTTCGGGCGCTTCAGGGCGAGGCGGCGCGCCATGGAGTTGCGCATGGTCCGCCGCACGTCGAGCGAGCTTGGCTGGCCGTGGACGGAGAAGCCGGCCCGTCGCGGCTTGCTCTGGTTGGTCTGGGCGAGGCTGGTGCGCAGCAGGCGCGGCAGTTCCAGCTCGTCCAGGAAGTAGTGCAGGAATTCCTCGCGGGTCAGCACGAACTGGAAGGCGTCCTCGCCCCCGCCGCTGCCGCCGCCGCTGCCCGTGCCGGCGCCCTTGCCGCTGCCGGAGGGCGGCTTGCCCACCCGGTCGCCGCGATTGATGGTGCCGGTGCCGGGGAGCACGTAATCGTGCTCCCCCTCGCCGGTCTGGCGGAACGCGGGTTCCTCGGTGCCATCGATCTGGACCTTGACCTCCTCGTCGAGGTCCAGATCGGCGACGCCGCGCCGCGCGATGGTGTCGCGGACGGCGCGGCGTACCTGCTCGCGCGCCCGCTCAAGAAAGCGTTGCCGGTTCGGCAGGCTCTTGCCTTGCGGATTGGCTCTCCGATCAACAATGACCATTCCGCCTCCTGCCAGCTGTTCCGCCATGCGTTTCAGCCGGCTTTCTGCACGCGCATATACCACTCGACCGCGCGGCGGACCTGCCGCTCGGTGTAGCCGCGAGCCGTCATCCGCTCCACGAAGTCGGCATGCTTGCGCTCGGTCTCGGCATCCTTCTTGGCGGCGAAGGAGATCACGGGCAGCAAATCCTCCACCTGGCTGAACATCCGCTTCTCGATCACCTCACGAATCTTGGCGTAGTCCGTCCAGCGCGGCATCCGGCCGCCATTGCTCGCCTGGATGCGCAGGCAGTGCTTGACCACGTCGTTGCGGAAGTCTTTCGGGTTGGCGATCCCGGCGGGCTTCTCAATCTTGGTCAGCTCGGCGTTCAGTTCCTCACGGTTCATCAGGATGCCGGTGTCAGGGTCCTTGTAGTCCTGATCCTCGATCCATTTGTCGGCGATCGCAATGTACCGTTCGAACACATTCTGTCCGTAGTCACCGTAGGACTCCAGGTAGGCCTTCTGGATCTCCTTGCCGATGAATTCGGCGTAACGTGGCGCGAGCGTCGCCTTCAGCGTGTTCAGCAGCCGCCGTTCCGTCTCGTCCGGGAACTGCTCCTGCTTCAGCGACCGCTCCAGCACGAACATCAGGTGCACGGGATCGGCCGCCACCTCCGCCGGGTCGTGGTTGAAGACCTGGCTCAGCACCTTGAAGGCAAAGCGCGTCGAGATGCCGGACATGCCCTCGTCCACTCCGGCGGCGTCGTGGTATTCCTGCGCCGAGCGCGCCTGCGGGTCCTGCTCCTTGATGCTCTCGCCGTCATAGACCCGCATCTTCGAGAACAGGTTGGAGTTCGGATGCTCCTTGAGGCGGGAGAGCACGGAGAAGCGGGCGAGCATCTCGATCGTGCCCGGCGCGCACGGCGCCTCAGAGAGTTCCGAGGCCTGCAGCATCTTGCGGTAGATCCGCTCCTCCTCCGACACCCGGAGGCAGTAGGGGACCTTCACGACGAAAATGCGGTCGATGAAGGCTTCGTTGTTCCGGTTGTTCTTGAAGCCGGCCCATTCCGCCTCGTTGGAGTGCGCCAGGATGATGCCGTGGAAGGGCAGGGCGCCGATATTCTCGGTGCCGACATAGTTGCCTTCCTGCGTCGCCGTCAGCAGCGGGTGCAGCATCTTGATCGGCGCCTTGAACATCTCGACGAATTCGAGGATGCCCTGGGTCGCGCGGTTCAGCCCGCCGGAATAGGAGTAGGCGTCCGGGTCGTTCTGCGCGAACGCCTCCAGCTTGCGGATGTCCACCTTGCCGACCAGGGTGGAGATGTCCTGGTTGTTCTCGTCGCCCGGCTCGGTCTTGGAGATGCCGACCTGGGTGAGGCGCGACGGCATCATGCGGACGACGGTGAAGCGCCCGATATCGCCGTGAAACTCGCCCAGCCGCTTCATCGCCCAGGGGCTCATCGGCCCGCGGATCGCCCGTGTCGGAATGCCGTACTCGGCCTGCAGCACCTCCGCCATGTCGCCGGTCGAGAACAGGCCGAGCGGGCTTTCCAGCACCGGGCTGATCTCCTGCCCGGCCTTGAGCACATAGATCGGCTCGCGCTCCATCAGCGCCTTAAGCCGCTCGGCGAGCGAGGATTTGCCGCCGCCGACCGGGCCGAGCAGATAGAGGATCTGCTTGCGCTCCTCCAGCCCCTGCGAAGCGTGGCGCAGGAAGCCGACGATCCGCTCGATCGTCTCCTCCATGCCGTAGAACTCGGAAAACGCCGGATAACGCGTGATCGTGCGGTTGCCGAAGATGCGCCCGAGGCGGGGATCGCGCGACGTGTCCACCAATTCCGGCTCGCCGATGGCGCGCAGCAGGCGTTCGCCGGCGGAGGCGTAGGTCGAGGGATTTTCCCGGCACTGCGCGAGGTAGGCCTCGAGCGACATTTCCGTATCGCAGAGGGATTCATACATCTTCGCGAAGCGCGAGCGCACGGCGTCGAGTGGCATGGGTCTCTCCTACCCGGTCAACTTGCGGCCCGGGAGGCCGCTCAACGTTACTCAATACGTTACCGGATTCGTCCCGGTCCATCAGCATATTGAGGCGTCATGTTAGTCGCGGCAATTTGAAAATTCTACTAAGGCTCCGGAATTCTAGCGACCATACCTCCATCCTTTCGATCACGACGAGCTTCTCGGCGCGCGACCACGCAGGCCGCGAGAGCGGTTGCATCAGATGAACGGTTGCGGCCCGGCGCGTCTCGCATCGCAATCGCGAAACCTTCCCGTACGGTCGGAAGGGCGAGCGCCCATTCGGGCCAAGCATCAGTCTAGACCGACTTCGCCCCGACCACACAAGTTGAAATAGGGCTGGTCTGCGTATTTTGCGAGCGGTGTGATCCTGCCGGATCAGGCGAACAGGCGTGGCGCCTCTCGCGCGTGGCTCAGGAAGCCAGCGGTTGCCCGGCGCGCGCCACCGCGGCGAGCGCCTGCTGGATCGCCTGCATCAGCGCCGCGGTGTCGAACGGCTTGGCCAGCCAGACCATGTCGTCGCGTGCCTGCTCGCTTTGCACCAGATGGCCGGTGGCGATGATCACGCCGATATCCGGCCGCTTGCGGCGGATCGCCTCGGCCAGCGCGATGCCATCCATGTCCGGCAGGCTGAGATCGGTGATCAGCAGGTCGATGCCGTCCGTGCTCCGGCTGAGCGTCTCGGCCGCGTCGGCGGCTTCCACGACGTCGTGGCCGAGCTGGCCGAGCGTCTCGGCCGTGATCACGCGCAGGATCGCCTGGTCCTCGGTCAGCAGGATGCGGAGCGGCGGCTCGTCGCCCGCCTTCCATGCCTCCGCCTGCGACGCCGCCTTCTGCTCGTCCAGCGCCTCGCGCAGGGTCCGTGCCAGCTCGTCGATCCGCCATGGCTTGCCGAGCAGCCGGATGTCGGCGACGCCGTCGCGCGGCATCACCGGGTGGTCCGGCAGGCCGGAGGTGAAGACCACGACCAGGCCCGGCACCAGCGCGCGGGCGCGCTCCGCGAGCCCACCGGCACTGACCGGGCCGGGGGTGATGACGTCGCTGAACAACAGGTCGGGGCGCAGCCCTTCCTCCAGCATCCGCAGCGCCTTGGCGCCGTTCGCGGCCTCCAGCACGCGGTAGCCGAGGCCGCGCAACGCGTTGGCGGCGGATGTCAGGACCGAGGGATCGTCCTCCACCAGCAGGATCGTCTCGCCCATGCCGCGTGGCGCCTCATCCGGGCGGCCGGCATCGGTCGCGGGCTGACCCTGGGTGCGCGGGATCATCAGCCGGACCGTGGTGCCCTGGCCGACCGTGCTCTCGATGCTGAGGTCGCCGCCGGATTGCTTGACGAAGCCATAGACCATCGACAGCCCGAGTCCGGTGCCCTTGCCCTCCGGCTTGGTGGTGTAGAAGGGCTCGATGGCCCGTTCCCGTTGCTCCGGCATCATGCCGATCCCGTCATCGGTCACGGCGATCTCGACATAGTCGCCCGCGGCGAGAGTCTCTCGCCCGGCCGTCTCGGCCGCCTCAACGCCGCGATTGGCGGCGATGACGCAGAGCGTGCCGCCGCGCGGCATGGCGTCGCGGGCATTGACGACGAGATTGAGCAGCCCGTTCTCCAATTGCTGCGCATCCACGAGCACCGGCCAGAGACCGGGCGAGATCACGAGATGCACCGCGATCTGCTCGCCGACGGTGCGGCGGATCATGTCCTCCATGCCGGTGAGCAGCGCGCGCACGTCGATCACCTCGGGCGCCAGCTTCTGCCGGCGGGCGAAGGCGAGCAATTGCCGGGTCAGCCGCGCCCCGCGCTCCACCGCGCCGAGTGCGGCGGAAAGGCGCGACTGCAACCAGGAATCGGCGGGCAGGCGGGTGCCAATCAGTTCCAGATTGGCCGAAACCACTTGCAGCAGGTTGTTGAAATCATGCGCGACGCCGCCGGTCATCTGGCCGAGCAGCTCGCTCCGCTCCGCCTGGCGCGCCAACTCCTCCGCCTGCGAGCGGCGGGTGATGTCGGCGAGCGCCAGGATCTGCCCGCCATCCGGCATGGCGCTGCGCCAGACCTCGAGCACGCGGTGGTCGCGCCGCATCTCTCCCATGGCCGGGTTGATTTCCGGCGGCTGGAAATCCGCCAGCAGCGGCGGCTCCCAGTCCATCGTCGCCAGCGCCACGTCGGCATAGGAGATGCCGTTCCGCCCCAGCATCTCCGGCAGGCCGGCGGTGGGGAAGAAGGCGCGGTTCCAGAGCACCAGCCGGTCCTCCGCGTCGAACACGGCGACGCCGTCGCGGATGTGGTCGGCCGCCGCCTGCAGCCGGGCCGCGAGCATCTGCGCCCCAAGCTGCGCGCGCCGCTGCCGCGCGCGGCTGCGCACCCAGCCGGCCGCGGAGCCGCCGAGCAGCAGCACCAGGGCCGAGGCCGCGATCAGCACGCTGCGCCAGGCCAGGTCCTGCTCGTGGCGGAACGCGGCCGTGAGGCGGATCCGCTCGGCATCCGCCCGGGTCGCGAGGCGGTCGACGGAGGCGAGGATCTCGTCGTGGCTGTCGCCCTCCGCCAGGGCGGCGACGGCGGCGGCGTGGCCCTGCTCGCGATCGAGCTGGATCAGGCGCTCCATCCCCTGCAACTTGATACGGCAGAGCGAGCGGAGGACGCGCACCTCATGGGTGAGCCAGGGCAGCTGGTTGCCCATGGCGTCGAGCGCGTCGAGCAGGTCCGCCGTTTCCGCCTCGGCCCGCCAATAGGGTTCCAGATAATTCTGGCGGTGGGTCAGCAGGAAGGCCCGTTCTCCCGCCTCTGCCCGTTCGATCGCGAGCATCAGGCCGTTCGTGAGCGTGCCGACCCGGTGGTTCTCCATCGCGAGGATGCGGGCCTGCTCCAGCGACGCCGTGGTGCGCACGGTGAGCAGCCCGGCCGCCGCCAGGGTGGAGAGCGTGGTCGCCACGATCAGCGCGGGCAACAGGCGCGGCCCGCGCCGCCCTCCCTCCCCAGCCGCCCGCGCCGCGGCGTCCTCGGCTACGGCGCGATCCATACAGGATCCTTCAGCTTGGCGAGAAAGCTCTCATGCGCCGCGCGCTCGGCCTCGCTCGGCGCCACGAGGCGCGGGGTGCGCGCCTCGGGCAGGCGGTAGGAGACGGTGAGCAGCGCTTCCTCCTCGTCTCCGGCGAGCGACAAGCCGCGCTGTCTTCCGCCGGTCAGCTCGATATAGACCTGGGCCAGCAGCCGGCAGTCGAGCAGGGCGTTGTGGCTCGTGCGCTCGGAAAGGTCGATCGAGAAGCGGCGGCACAGCGCGTCCAGGCTGTTCGGCATGCCGGGAAAGCGCTGCTTCGCCAGGGCCAGCGTGTCGATCATTCGCCCGGGCGGCAGCGTCGGCAATCCGAGCCGGGTCAGCTCCGCGTCGATGAAGGTGAAGTCGAACACGGCATTATGCGCGACCAGCGGATCGTCGCCGATGAAGGCGAGGAAATCATCGGCGATGTCGCGGAATTTCGGCTTGCCGATGAGGTCGCCGCGGCTGAAGCCGTGCACCCGCGTCGCCTCCTCGGGGACGTCGCGTTCCGGGTCTATCAACGTGTGGAAGAATTGTCCTGTCGGCAAATCGCGCACAAGTTCCAGTGCGGCGATTTCAATGACACGGTCCCCCTTTGCCGGATCTAAACCTGTGGTTTCCGTGTCGAACAGAATGGACCGGCTCATGGTTGGTCTACTCTCCGAATCCCGCGTGGCCCCTTCCGGTTCCCAGGACGCAGTATAGTCGCTCCGCGTCATTTTCTCACGATTTTATCCTGCGGCGCGGCATGATTGTCCGGGCATTGGCGATTAGCCGGCGCAGGCAGCCCAGGGCATGGGCCCGGTTCAGGCCGGTATGGATCACCACGTCGGCCCGGCGCCGGCGCTCGCGGTCATCCATCTGGCGCCGGAGGATCGCCGCGATCTCCGCTTCCGACATGCGCCGCCGCCGCCGCACCCGCGCGATCTGCACCGTGCGTGGCGCCGAGACGACGACGACGAGATCGACCGCCCGGTCCAGCCCGCGTTCGAGCAGCAAGGGGATGTCCAGCACGGCGAGCGGACGGCCGGCCCGGCGAGCGCGGGCGAGGAAGCGGGCCTGCTCCGCCCGCACCATCGGGTGCAGGATGGCTTCCAGCCGGCGCAGCGCCGCGGGGTCGGCGAACACGATCGGGCGCAGCGCGTCGCGGTCCACAGCCCCGTCCTTCACCGTGCCGGGGAAGGCGGCGGCGATCGCCGGCACCGCTCGCCCGCCGCGCGCCTGCAACGCATGGACGGTGGCGTCGGCGTCGAAGACCGGGATATGGGCGCGGCGGAACACAGCGGCGGCGGTGGATTTGCCCATGCCGATCCCGCCCGTCAGGCCGATGACCCTCATCGGCGGGGGATGTCGGCGGCCACCAGGTCGTAGGTTTCCTGGTCCACCTCCGGCATCACGCCGAACCAGGCGGCGAAGCCGGGCCGCGCCTGATGCAGCAGCATGCCGAGCCCGTCCACCGCGCGCAGCCCGCGCGTCCGCGCCGCGGCGAGCAGCGGTGTTTCCAGCGGCACATAGACGATGTCGGCGACCGCGAGGCTCGCCGGGGCGGCGCCGAGGTCGAGCGCGAGCGGCGGTTGCCCGTGCATGCCGAGGGCGGTGGTGTTGACGAGCAGGGCATGGCCGGCGAGCGCCGCTTCCCGCTGCTCCCAGGGCAGCACCCGCACCCCGGGCAGATCGGCGGCCAGCGCCTCCGCCCGCTCCGGCGTGCGGTTGCAGAGCGTCACCGGCGCGCCGGCATCGAGCAGCGCCGCGGCGATGGCCCGCGCCGCGCCGCCCGCGCCGAGCACCAGCGCCGGCCCCGCGCCCGGCGAGACGCCATGCGCGGCCAGGTTGGCGATGAAGCCGGCGCCATCCGTGTTGCTGCCGACGATGCCGTCCGGGCCGAATACCAGGGTGTTGGCGGCGCCGGCGTGCCGGGCGGACTCCTCCAGCCGGTCGCAGAGGGCGAGCGCCTCTTCCTTGTGCGGGATGGTGATGTTAACGCCGGCGAAGCCCGCGGCGGCGAGGCCGCGCAGCGCGATGCCGAGCGATCCCGGCGCCACCGGCAGCGGCAGATAGGCGCCGTCCAGCCCCAGCCGGGCCAGCCAATGATTATGCAGCCGGGGCGAGCGGGAATGCGCGACCGGCCAGCCGATCACCCCGGCGAGGCGCGTGTGTCCTGTAATGGCCATGGACGGTACAGAACACGTCGTTTCGCGCCAAGGCAAGGTCGGTATGGGTCGGCGGATCGCGCCATTCGCCGCCGGGTTGCTGTCCTTGGCCGGGCTCCTCTACCCTTGGTCGCCGGGCGCGGAATCCTGGCATCGTCCTGGGGGGAGGTTGCCATGTCCGAAACCGATCCGGCGCGCCGGCGCGCCATGGCCGGCCTCGTCTCCTGCGCCGTGCTGCTGCCGGTCTCGATCCTGTTCCTGGACCGGCCGATCGCCAGCTTTTCCCACGCCGTGCTGCATGGCATCCACGCCTTCATCTGGCTGACCTGGATCGCCGATGTCCCGGCCCCCGCCGCGATCCTCGGCCTCGCCGGGGCCGGACTCGCCTGGATCGCGGGCTGGCGGCCGGGCGCGGCCGGGCGGACGCTGCTCGCGCTCTGCCTCGCCACGCTGCTGGCGCTGGCGATCAAGGACCAACTCAAATTCGCCTGCGGCCGGCTCTGGCCGGAGACCTGGGTGAACAACAATCCCTCCTGGATCGGGTCCGGCGCCTATGGCTTCGCGCCGTTCCATGGCGGCGCCGGCTGGGGCAGCTTCCCCTCCGGCCATACCACCGCGATCACCGCCCCCTGCGCCGTGCTCTGGGCGCGGGTGCGCGCCGCGCGGCCGCTCTGGGCGGCGCTGGTGCTGCTGGTGGCGGTGGGGTTGCTCGGCGCGGATTTCCACTTTTTCGGCGATGTGCTGGGCGGGCTTTATCTGGGTGTGGCCTGCGCCGCCTTCACGCTCGCGGTGATCTAGCAAGGCCAGGGGCTCTGCCCCTGGACCCCGGCAAAGGCCAAGCCTTT
>DATJWY010000239.1:0-12136 GCA_035500775.1 Acetobacteraceae bacterium | reverse complement strand
ATCCGTGGTCTCGCCTACCACTGCATCGGGGTCTGGGGCCAATGGCCCCAGTGGGGTCGAGGGGCAAAGCCCCTCGCCTTTCTACACCCCCAACCGATCCCGCAACCCGTAATACCAGGCCCCAAGCGCGGTCAGCGGCACGCGCAGCGCCTGCCCGCCCGGGAAAGCGTGGAACGGCAGCCGCGCGAACACGTCGAAGCGCTCCGCCTGCCCGCGGATTGCCTCCGCCAGCAACCGCCCGAGCAGATGCGTGGTGGTCACGCCGTGGCCGCTGTCGCCATGCGAGAAATACACGGTTGGCGACAGCCGCCCGACATGCGGCACCCGCGTCAGCGTCAGGGCGAAATTGCCGCTCCAGGCGAAGTCCACCTTCGCATCCTTCAGCGCCGGGAAGGTGCGGGCGAGATGCGGCCGGATACTGGCCTCGATGCTCGCCGGGGTCTGCCCGCCATAGCCGATGCCGCCGCCATAGATGAGCCGATGGTCCGGCGTGCGGCGGAAATAATCGAGGACGTAGTTGCAATCCTCGACGCAAACATTCGTCGGCAGCAGCCCGGCCACCAGCTTCGGGTCGAGCGGCGCGGTGGTCAGCACATGCGTCGAAACCGGCATGATCTTGCTGGACAATTCGGGCAGCGCATCGCCGAGATAGGCATTGCCGCAAACGATGACGGTGCGCGCGGCAACGTGCCCCTGCGCGGTATGCACCACCGGCTTGGCGCCGGTCTCGATGCGGGTGACGCGCGACCCTTCATGGATGCGGCCGCCGAGGCTCTCGAACGCGGCGGCCTCGCCGAGCACCAGGTTGAGCGGGTGCATGTGCCCGCCATGCCGGTCCAGCAGGCCGCCGACATAAAGATCGCTGGCGACGAGGCCGCGCATGCCGGCCTTGTCGATCAGTTCGAGCCCATTATGCCCGTATTGTTCCCAGGTACGCTTCAGCGCCTCGACCTCGCGCATCTGCTTCGGCGTCAGCGCCGCGCGCAGGCCGCCGGGCGCGAGATCGCAGGCGATGGCGTATTTCGCCACGCGTTCGCGAATGATCGCGCCGCCTTCGAGCGACATGGCGCCGAGCGCGCGCGCCACCGTCTCGCCGTAGCGGGCGATGAGCACGCCGATATCGCGGCTGTAGCCGTTGACGATCTGCCCGCCATTGCGGCCGGATGCGCCCCAGCCGACCCGGTTCGCCTCCAGCACGATGACGGAGAACCCGGCCTCGGCCAGGTGCAGCGCCGCCGAGATGCCGGTGAAGCCGGCGCCGACGATGCAGATATCGGCGCTGGCCTCGCCCATGAGCGGCGGGCGCGCGGGGGCGGGATTGGCCGTCGCCGCGTAGTAGGAGGGCGCATGCGGCGCCGGAGCGGCGGCCGTGGTGAGAGTGCGAGTATTCACGATCAGACCGTCATCAGATAAGCGTCGAATTCAACATCGGTGACGCGCAAACGAAATTCCGCCTGCTCCTGCTGCTTCGTCGCGGCGTAGAGATGGCGGTACTCGGCGCCGAGCGCGTCGCGAATGAAATCGGAGCGTTCGAAGCGGCCGATCGCCTCGTCCCAGTTGATCGGCAGTTTCTCGTACTCGGCGATGCCGCTCTCGCCCTGCATGGGCGCACCGGGCTCCAGCCCGGCCTCGATACCGTCCAGCGCGGCGGCGAGAATGGCGGCGAGAACGAGATAGGGGTTGGCGTCACCGCCGGCGACGCGATGCTCGATGCGGGTAGCGGCGCGCGGCGCGGTCACCACGCGCACCGCGGCGGTGCGGTTGTCATACCCCCAGGAGGCGCGGGTCGGCGCATGCGCGCCGGGCCGCAGCCGGCGATAGGAATTGCAGTGCGGCGCGAAGAGCAGCATGGAATCCGCCATGTGCGTCAGCATGCCGCCAACGGCATGGCGCAACGCGTCGGCCGGCTGCTCGCCGGAACCGACGAAGATGTTGCCGCCATCCTTGCCGAGGATGCTCATGTGCACATGCATGCCGTTGCCGGCGCAATCGCCATAGGGCTTGGCCATGAAGGTGGCGTCGAGTCCGTGCTGGCGGGCGATGCCCTTCACCGCGCGCTTCAGCATTGCCGCATGGTCGGCGGCGACCAGCGCGTCGTCCACATGGCGGAGGTTGATCTCGTACTGGCTCGGGCCGTTCTCGCGCACCGCCGTGTCGGCGGGGATGTTCTGCGCCGCGCAGGCGCGGAAGATGTCGGAGAGGATCGGCTCGGCAGCGTGCAGTTCGGCGATGGAGAGCACCTGGGTCTGCCAGCCATGCCAGCGGCCCTTGCGCGAATTCGGCGGCCGCAGCGGGTCGGTGGCGGAACGATGCTGGTCGATCAGATAGAATTCCAGCTCCACCGCGACCACGGGCCGCAGCCCGGCGGCTTCATAGCGGCGCAGCACCCCCGCCAGCACCTGACGCGGATCGCCGTAGAACGGGCTGCCATCCGCCTCGACCATGCTGAGCATCACCTGCGCCGTCGGCCGGCCGAGCCAGGGGACCAGCCCGATGGTGCCGGCGACCGGCAGGCAGATACCGTCCGGGTCGCCGGTGCCAATGGCGAGGCCGGCTTCATCCACATCCCGCCCCCAGATGTCGAGCGCATAGATGGAGCGCGGCAGGGCGACGCCCTTGACCTGCAGATCCTGCACCCGGTCGCGCGGGATCCATTTGCCGCGCGGCACGCCGTTGACGTCGATGACGAAGGCCTCGACCATCTCGGCATCCGGCCAGGCCAGCGCTTCTGTCGTCCGTGCGTCCATGGCTCAGCCCTCCCCCGTCACGGGCCGGGCCAGGTCGCGCTCGCCGCGCAACGCCCGGCCGAGCAGCCCGAAAATGGCGGCGCTGCGCGGATCGACATCGACCGTCCATTCCGGGTGCCATTGCACGCCCAGCACCGGCGCCTCGCCGAGCCGGCCGGAGAAGGCCTCCACCAGCCCGTCGGTCGCGACCGCCTCCGGTGTCAGCCCCTCGCCGAGCCGGCGCACACCCTGAAAATGCACGGAATTCACTTCCATCTCCAGGCAGCCGAGCGCCGCGTTCAGCACCCCGCCGGGGCTGATATGCACGACATGCCGGTGCTCGAACATCTGATCATACGGCACACCATCCGGCGCATGGTGGCCGAGCAATTCCTCGGCGATGCCGGCATCGCGCCGCAGCGTGCCGCCGAAGGCCACATTGATTTCCTGAAAGCCGCGGCAGATGCCGAAGAGCGGCTTGTGCCAGCGTGCGGCGGCCTCGACGAGACGCAGCATCATCGCATCGCGCTGCGGGTCGAACGGCCCCGGCGCGTCCTCCTCCGGGTCGCCGTAATAGCGCGGGCCGACATTGGAGGGGCTGCCGGTCAGCAGGATGCCGTCCAGCCGGGACACCAGGTTGGATGCGTCGCACAACTCGGGGAGTGCCGGAATCAGCACCACGTCGGTTTCCCCATGCCGCATGGCGGCGGTGACGTAGCGCGTCATGGCCACCTGCCCGGTGTCTACACCAATAATGCGGTTGCAGCAGGAAATACCGAGCAGTGGGCGCTTTGTTTCCGTCATGATCCTCTCGCGGGAGGCAGCGCCTCCCTAGTCTCCGCCATCCTGAATTGACCAGGGCGTCCGCACCACGACCGCGCGGTGCGGATGCTCCGTGCCGTTGGGAAACGGCCAGTTCTGCCGGCCGGACCGTTGTCCGGTCCGGCCGGTGTCGCGCCAGTGTAGGCGCTTATCCCCGCCGCTTGAAGGCCGGCGGCAAAAGCTGGCTCAGTGGCCGATCAGCGTCTGGAACAACGTGTTCCACTTGTGATCTTCCTCGGCGCTCAGCTTGACGAAATCATGCGCCTTGGCGAGCGTCGCCGCCGAGGGATAGACCAGCGGGCTGTCCGCCAGCTTCGGGTCGATCTTGCGCACGAATTCCTGCGTGCCCGCGACCGGCGGCACGTACTGGATGGTCGCGGTGATCTGCGCGTACACCGCCGGGTCGTAGATGTAGTTCATCCACGCCAGCGCCGCCTCGCGATGCGGAGCCTTGAGCGGGATCAGCATGTTGTCGTCCGAACGGTAGACGCCTTCCTTCGGAATCAGGAAGCGCAGGTCCGGATTGTCCTTCTGCAGCTGCACCACGTCGCCCGACCAGGCGAAGGCGACCCAGATATCGCCACGGGAGAGCGCCGCGCCGTAGTCATTGCCGTAGAACTGGCGGATCTGGCCGTTGGCGACGTTCTGCTTCAGCTTCTCGACGGCGGCTTCCATGTCCTTGTAAGTGGCGCGGGCGGGGTCGATGCCCATGCCGAGGAAGACGAGCGCCATGGTGTCGCGCAGCTGGTTCAGCATCGAGACATGGCCTTTGAAGGCCGGATCATAGATGTCGTTGATGCTCGTCAGTTCGCGGCCGGTATGCTTGATGTTGTAAGCGATGCCGGTGAGATAGGTCGCCCAGGGCAGGGTGTACTCGCGATTCGGGTCCCAGTCCGGATGGGCGAGGCTCGGCTCGATGTTCTTCTTGTTCGGAACATCCTTTTCCGTGAATTTCTCCGCCCATTTCAGCTTGATCACCCGCGCCGCCATGTAATCGGTCGGCACGATGATGTCGCGGCCGGGATTGCGGCCCATGCGCAGCGGCCCGGCGATCTTGCCGAACAGGCTGTCATTGTCGTTGATGTCCTCGACGTAGTTCACGTCGATGCCGAACTTGGCCTTGAAATCCGGAACGGTGTTCTTGGCGATGTAATAGGGCCAGTTGGAAATCAGCAGCGGACCCGCGAGCTTGCTGTCGGCGGCGAAGGCGCGCATCGCGCCGGCCAGGTCGAATCCGGTGGCGCCGGCGAAGGCCGCGCCACCGAGCACGGCGGACTTGATCAGATCGCGCCGGCCGAGGCCCGCGCGCTGGGTAAACCGCTTCGTCACTTTGACTTCCCTTCCGATTGCTTGAAATAGCCGGGAACGACCCAGGCCTGGGCCGGGTCCCAGTCGACACCAACCATGTCGCCTGGAGAAACATCGCGGAGCCGGTGTTGCGGCAGGAGCGTCGCCACCACCTCGCGCCCGTCCGCGCGACGCAATCCGTAACGGAAGGCGACGCCCTGGAAATCCTCCGTTTCCAGCCGCGCGGTGAAACCGTGCGTGCTCTCCTCGCTGGGCGGGCCGAGCCGCACCTGCTCCGGTCGCAGCATCAGCAGCACCTTCTGACCGATGCCGATCCTGGCGGGCGCCGCGGCGGGGGCGCTGCCGCCGCCTTCCAGCTCCAGCGTCGCGAGCCCGTCCCCGACGGCGCGCACCACGCCGGGCAGCAGGGTCGCCTGACCGATGAAGCTCGCGACGAACGGCGTCGCCGGCCGCGTGTAGAGCACTTCCGGCGTGTCGAGCTGCTCGATCTGGCCGCCATTCATGACCGCGATGCGGCTCGACATGGTGAGCGCCTCCTCCTGGTCATGGGTGACGAAGATGAAGGTCGTGTGCACCTCGGCCTGGATGCGCTTGAGTTCGAGCTGCATCGCCCGGCGCAGCTTGACGTCGAGCGCGCTCAGCGGCTCGTCGAGCAACAAGGCGCTCGGCATGTTGACGAGGGCGCGGGCGAGGGCCACGCGCTGCTGCTGCCCGCCGGAGAGCTGGCCCGGCTTCTTCCGCGCATGCGCGCTCATGCCGATCTTTTCCAGCGCCGCGTCCACGCGCTGCTTCACCGTGGCGCGGTCCACACCGTGGGTCCGCGGCCCGAAGGCGACGTTGTCGAACACCGTCATGTGCGGGAACAGCGCGTATTGCTGGAACACGGTGTTCAGGTTGCGCTTGTACGGTGGCAGGCCGGAGACATCGACGCCGTCGAGCAGGATGCGGCCGGAATCCGGCGTCTCGAAGCCCGCGATCATCTGCAGCGTCGTCGTCTTGCCGCAGCCGGAGGGGCCGAGCAGGGTCAGGAACTCGCCGCGGCGCACGCTGAGATTGAGGTCCTCGATGACGGCGGTGCCGTCGAAGCTCTTGTAGATATGCTCCAGCCGGATGACGTCATCCACCTCGGACGATTGGGACAGGGCGGCCGCGCTTCCGGGCGCCTTGCTGATCTGGTTCATGCTTTGCTCCCGCGCCTCGCTCACGCTTTTGCCTCCAGGCTTCGCCGCCTCTGGTCCAGGGCGACTGCGCCGAACAGCAGCACCGCCAGGAACAGGAACATCGAGGTTCCTATGACATAGATCTGCGGCGGCATCGCAACGCGCGCCTCGCCCCAAACGAAGAGCGGGAAGGTGACGACATCGCCGGACACGAACATCGTGATGATAAAATCGTCGAGCGACAGCATCAGCGCGAGCAGGCCGGCGGTGAACACCGAGGGCATGATCAGCGGCAGGGTGATCTTGCGAAACACCCGCCAGCCGCGCGCCCCGAGATCCATGGCGGCATGTTCCAATCGGATATCAAAGCCGCGCAGGCGGGACTTCACCATGATGGCGACGAAGGCGATGTCGAACATCACATGCGACAGCACGATGGTGATCTGGCCCGGCGCCACGTTCCTGTCGAGGAACAGGTCGAGCAGCGACGAGCCCATGATGACCTCGGGCGTCGAGATCGTGAGCAGCAGCACGAGATCGAGCAGGCCGCTGCCGAAGAATTTGTAGCGCACCTGGGCATAGGCGAGCGCGGTGCCGATGGCGGTGGCGGTCAGGGCGACGATCACCGCGAGCACGACGCTGATTTCGAGCGAATCGAGCAGCCCATCCACCGCGAAGGGATGCGCCCAGGCATTGGCGGAGAAACCGTGCCAGACGAAATCGAAGCGCCCCTCGGTGCGGTTGAAGCTGAGGGCGATCATCATGGCGATCGGCGCCAGCAAATAGAGCATGCCGAGGATGGCGGCGGCGGTGAGCAGATGCCGCCCGACAAACAGGCGAAGGCGGCCCAGGAAGCGCCCCGGGACGGAGCCAGGGACGTGTGCGGGGGCGCGCGGCGGGCGCGCGGCGAGAGAAGCGCTCATGGTTTGGGATCCTTCGCCGGCCACGGCTCGGTCAGGGAGCGCCACTCCGCCCCCTCGCCGCCGGCCAGCGCCGGCAACAGGCCACGCCCCGCGCCGGCGACGCGGAGGGCGAAGCGCCGCGCCGAAAGCCCGGGCGGCGCGGGAAAATGAGAGTGCCTCATCCGGTCAAATCCTCCGTGCCGAACAGACGGGAATAGATGGTCACGCAAATCAGCAGGCTGATCATCAGGATCAGCGATGCGGCGGCGGCCAGCGGATAGTCCAGCGTCACCAGATAGCGGCTCTGGATGACGTTGCCGATCATCTGCTTCTGCGGCGAACCCAGCATCATCGCGTTGACGAAGTCGCCGGCCGACGGAATGAAGGTGAGCAGGCTGCCGGCGAACACGCCTGGCAGGGACAATGGCAGCACCACCTTGAGGAACACGCGCGCCGGCGAGGCATAGAGATCGGCGGCGGCGCGCAGCAGCGCCCGGTCGATGCGGTCCAGCGACACGAAGATCGGCAGCACGCTGAACGGCAGGAAGTTATAGGCCAGGGCGAAGATGACCGCCGTCGGCGTGCCGATCAGATAGGCATCGGACGGGATCAGCCCCCAGGATTTGAGCGTGCCGAGCACGAGGCCGCCATCGCTGAGCAGCGCCTCCCAGGAGAGGGTGCGCACCAGATAGGTGATGAGGAACGGCACCACCACCGGGAACAGCAGCAACAGCCGGAAACGGCCGCCGCGAAAGACGATGAAGTAGGCGAGCGGATAGCCGATGCCGACGGCGAGCGCCGTGCCGAGCGCCGCGTACCAGAAGGAGCGCAGGAAGATCGGCCCGAACAACGTCAGCGCGTCGAGATAGTTCTGCAAGTGCCAGGTGAAATGCAGCCCATCCTCCAGCACCGAGCCTTCGGAGAGGGAGGTCTTCACCTGCCCGAGCAGCGGCACCAGGAAGAAAACGGCAAGCCACGCGACGGCGGGCAGCACCAGGGCGTAGGGGAGGAAACGATGTTTCTGCATGATCACAGATAGAAATCGTATTCGCGGGGGGAGATCTCGGCGAGGAGATCGGCGAGTTCGCCGCGCTTCAACGCCGCGTAGAGGGCGAGGAAGCGCGGCGGGATGTAGTCGGAGAGGATCGCGGCCTGCTCCAGCGCGGCGAGCGCGGTGACGAGATCGCGCGGAATCGCCGGGTCCGGCTCATCGCCGGCGGCGCCGACACGCTCCGGCGTCGGCGACAATCCCTGGGTGATGCCGTGATGCGCCGCGGCCAGGATGGCGGCGAGCAGCAGATGCGGGCTGGCATCGGCGCAGGCGATCCGGTGCTCCACCCGCCGCCCGGCACCGGAGGCCGCCGGGACGCGGAAGGCGACGGAACGGTTATTCTCCGCCCAGTCCGAGGCCATCGGCACGAAGGAGCCGGGCACGTAGCGGCGATAGGCGCTGAAATTCGGCGCGAAGATCGCCATGCTTTCCGCGTGCAGGCGCTGCATGCCGGCGATCGCCGAACGCAGCAGATCCTCGCCCCCGGCCGCGCCGAAACGGTTGGCGCCGGCTTCGTCGCCGAGGCTCAGATGCACATGAAACCCGTTGCCGGTATCGCCGACATAGGGCTTGGCCATGAAGCTCGCCTCGTAGCCGAGGCCGCGCGCGACCCCGCGCACCGTCCGCCGCAACAGCGCCGCCTCGTCCGCGGCGGCCAGCGGGTCGGCGCTGTGCCGCAGATTGATCTCGAACTGGCCGAGCCCGTATTCCGAAACCATGGCACCGGCGGAAATGCCCTGCGCCGCACAGGCATCCTGCACCGCGCGCAGGAAGAATTCGTATTCCTCCAGATTATGCACGCAGAGATTGGCCGGGCGCCGCTGCGCCGCGCCGGTGCGCGGCATCGCCGGCGGGCGGATGCGGCCCTCCCCGTCGCGCTTGCGGTCGAGCAGGTAGAATTCCAGCTCGCAGGCAACGACGGGATGGAGCCCATCGGCGCGGCAACGCTCAACCACCTGGCGCAAGATCGCGCGCGGATCGAACCAAAGAGGTGCACCGGAGCGGGCATCCTGCATCTCCAGCAGGCATTGCACGGTGGGGGACGCGGCCCATGGCACCGGGCGCAGCGTGCCGGGCACCGGCAGGCCGCGCGCATCCGGGTCGCCATCCGCGCCGCCAATGCCGAGCGGCAATTGCGCGACGCCGCGGCAATCGAGCACCAGCGTGCTTGCGGAGAATTGCACCCCGGTTTGCGCCAGCGCCGCCGCCTGGTCGCCCGGCAGGCGCTTGCCGAGGCAGTTGCCGTTCACGTCGATGACGAAGGCATCGAGGAAACGCGGCTCCGGCGCCTCCGCGAGAACCAGACCGGGCGGGGCGACGGGGAACGACAGATCGGCCATCCTGGTTTCCCCCAACGGGGCCATGCTCACGCGAGGCCCCGTTGCTTCACATCCGCCCAGGTCCGGTCCAGCGCGCGGCGCGTGATCTCGACCAGCGTGTCGGCCTCTTCCTCGGACAGGATGAAGGGCGGCGCCGCCAGCATCGTGTCACCGGTGGCGCGCAGCACCAGCCCATCGGCATAGGCGTGGTCGCGGCAGATCACGCCGACATCGCCGACCTTGGGGAAGCGCGCGCGGGTCGCCTTGTCCGGCGTCAGTTCCAGCGCACCGAGCAGCCCGACCATCCGCGCCTCACCGACCAACGGATGCCCGGCGAGCGCCAGCCAGCGCTCGCGCAGATACGGGCCGATCCCGTCCCGCACCCGCTCGACCAGCTTCTCGCGCCGCATCAGCTCGATATTGGCGACCGCCGCGGCGCAGCAGACCGGATGACCGGACGAGGTATAGCCATGATTGAAATCGCCGCCCGCGGTCAGCACGTCCGCGACGCGATCCGAAACCATGACGCCGCCGAGCGGCAGATAGCCGGAGGTGATGCCCTTGGCGATGGTCATCAGATCCGGCTGGAAACCGAAATACTCGCAGCCGAACCACTGCCCGGTGCGGCCGAAACCGCAGATCACCTCGTCGGACACAAGCAGCACGTCGCGCTCGCGACAGATGCGCTCCACTTCCGGCCAGTAGGACTCGGGCGGGATGATGACGCCGCCGGCGCCCTGGATCGGCTCGCCGATGAAAGCGGCGACCTTGTCGGCGCCGATGCGGTCGATGGCCTTGCCCAGTTCGCGCGCCGCCCACAAGCCGAATTCCTCCGGCTCCATGTCGCCGCCCTCGCCCCACCACCAGGGCTGCGCGACATGCTCGATGCCGGGGATCGGCAGGCCGCCCTGCGCGTGCATCCAGGGCATGCCGCCGAGGCTGGCACCGCCGATGGTGGAGCCGTGATAGGCGTTGCGCCGGCTGATGATGACACTCTTTTCCGGCTGGCCCAGCACCTGCCAGTAATGCCGCACCATGCGGATGATGGTGTCGTTCGCCTCGGAGCCGGAATTGGTGAAGAAGACGCGATTGAACTGCGGCGGGCTGATCTCCGCCAGCAATTTCGCCAGGGCGATGGCGGGCGGATGCGTCGTCTTGAAGAAGGTGTTGTAATAGACGAGGCGATTCATCTGCGCCTGCACGGCGTCGGCGATCTCGCGGCGGCCATAGCCGATGTTGACGTTCCACAGGCCCGAGAACCCGTCGAGGATACGCCGCCCGGTGACATCCCAGAGATGCACGCCGTCGGCGCGCACGATGACACGCGTACCCTCCGCATGCAGGGCACCCGTATCGGTGAACGGATGCAGATGATGCGCCGCATCCAGGGTACGCAGACTATCCAGATCGAATGCCGTGTCCTCGCCGAGGCCGGCATCTTCGAAAGCATTCAGCAGGCCGGTTTCCGGCATGATTATCCCTTGTCAGACCTTATCCCGCGACAACGGATCACGCCGCGGGCCGCGCGTCCACCCCCGCGATCCCGGGAACCCCGGGGCGGCGGCGTGGGCGTGACACGGCGGGACAAAGCAACGTCCGTGCCAGAGGAAGGGGCGTGTCGTATCAGAAGGCCAGGGCTCTGCCCTGGACCCGTCACGCGAAGGCGTGCTTTCGCACGACGGGGGCAGCGCCCCCAGCCCCGCACGAGTTTGGAATTATTCACGAAAAGGGGGCTGGAGCCGACGGCCCCGTCACGCGCAGGCGTGCCTTCGCGTAACGGGGTCCAGGGGCGGAATGGCCACGAAGGGAAAGCCCCTGGCCTTTCAGGTGGGTCAATCAATAAGACGGTTGGTATAACTGGGTCAGTTACCCCAGCAACTCCCGCGCGTGATGCGCGATGTGGTCCGCGATCACGGTCTGGATGAACCAGTAGCTGTGGTCGTAGCCATGATGCAGGCGCAACGTCAGCGCCTGCCCGGAGTCACGCGCCGCCGCTTCCAGTGCCTCCGGATGAAGCTGTTTGGCCAGGAACTGATCTTCCAACCCCTGATCGACCAGGATCGACCCCGGCCTGGCGCCGCCGGCGCGGAGCAGCAGGCTGGCATCCCACGCCGCCCACGCCGTCCGGTCCGGACCCAGATAGTTGGAGAACGCCTTCTCGCCCCAGGGCACGGCGACCGGGTTGGAGATCGGGGCCAGCACGGAAACCGATTGCCACCGCTCCTTGTGCCGCAGCGAGAGCACGAGCGCGCCATGCCCGCCCATGGAATGGCCCATGATGCCGCGCCGCCCGGGCAGCGCCGGGAAATGCGTCTCGATCAGCGCCGGCAGCTCGTCAGCGACGTAGCTCGCCATGCGGTAATGCGCCGACCAGGGCGCCTCGGTCGCATCGACGTAGAAGCCGGCACCGCTGCCGAAATCCCAGTCGGCATGCTCACCCGGCAGGTCGAGACCGCGCGGGCTCGTATCCGGCGCAACCAGGATCAGCCCGTGCTCGGCGGCGAAACGCTGCGCGCCGGCCTTGATGAGGAAGGTTTCCTCGGTGCAGGTGAGGCCGGCCAGATAATACAGGACCGGGCACGGCCCCTTCTTCGCCTGCGGCGGCACATAGACGCCGAAGCGCATCTCCGTGCCGGTGCTGATGGAGGCATGGCTGTAATAGCCGAGAACGCCCTCGAAACAGCGATGCGTCTCGCGCGTGGTGATATCGCCCATTTTCAGTACACCACCACGGAGCGGATGCTCTCGCCGCGCGCCATCAGATCGAAGCCGTCGTTGATGCGTTCGAGCGGCAGGACATGGGTGATCATGTCGTCGATATTGATCTTGTTTTCCATGTACCAGTCAA
>DATJWY010000238.1:0-4480 GCA_035500775.1 Acetobacteraceae bacterium | reverse complement strand
GGCGCGCCTCGTCACCGGGTTGATCACCGAGCGCGGCCGCTGCGCCGCGAGCGAGGCGGGGCTCGTGGCGTTGTTTCCGGAGCAGGGCTGAGAGCAATGGCCAGGGGCGCCGCCCCTGGACCCCGCCAAAGGCAAGCCTTTGGAATCCAATCCTTAAGTAATGGGGGCCTGGGGCCTCAAGGCCCCAGCCGGGGCCAGGGGCGGCGCCCCTGGCCTTCCCCTCCTCGCTTGCTCTAAGGTCCGGCCCCATGCGCCTTGCCGCCCTCGCCATCGCCTGCCTGCTGCTATCGCCCGGCGCGCTGGCGCAGGAGGAGCCGGACGACACGCCGGCGACGGTGCTGCGCGGCGGCGTCGCCGAGAACGATCCGCCCTTCGTCATGCGGGAACCGGGCGGACCGGCCGGCTTCACCATCGACCTCTTCACCGCCATCGCCCACCGCCTGCACCGCGCCATCCTGTTCCTTCCGGTGAAGCCGACGGCGCTGGAGCACGGCCTCGCGGCGGAACAATTCGATTTCCTGCCCGGCCCCATCACCGCCGATCCGGAGGGCGCCCACACCATGCTGTTCACCGACGGCTACATGTGGAACGCGCTGCGCTTCGCGACGGCGCGTGGCGCGCCGCCGGTGCAAGCGCCGGAGGATCTCGCGCGCCGCCTCGTCGCGGTGCGCGAGGGCGGCGAGGAACAGCAATGGGCCGCGCGCAACCGCGCCCAGTACGGGTTCCGCCTGCGCGGCTACCCGAACACGGAGGCGGCGCTCGCCGCCGTGCTTTCCGGCCATGCCGACGCGCTGCTGAGCGGCGACACCGCGCTCCGCTATCTCGCCCGCCAGCATCCCGACCTCGTCCCCGGCCTCACCCTGGATGAGACGCGCGCCCAATACGCCGCCGCCTTCCGCAAGACGGATGGCGGGTTGCGCGAGCGGGTGGAGGACGCGCTCGACTGCCTCAAGCGCAACGGCACCGTGGCGGCGCTGTCGGAGAAGTGGTTCGGCGCGCGCCCGGACGATGACGCTCTGGAGCGAATCATGGAACCCGGCTATGGAGTGCCGGGCCTGGCCGGGTACGACCCCGAGCCGCACAAGACCCGTTGCTGACGCGCCCGGAGTCCATGAACCGACGCATGCGCCGTTTTCTTGTCCCGTTCGTCGCCCTGGCGATGGTGTCCGGCTGCGCCGCGCCGCCGAAGCACCCACGCTTCACGCCGTCCGGGCAGATCGCGCCCGGCGCCGCCGTCCCGCCCGGGCCGGACGAGCACGTGCCGGCCTTCGCCGCCGACCCTTACGAGCCCTTCTCCCGCGCCGACGCCATCGCCATCGCGCTGCGCGAATGGCGCCTGTTCGGCCGCCCGGTGGATGACGACCCGCCCGACAGCCGGCCGCCGCCACTGCCCGAGGACAAGCCGGAGCGCATGGCGGGCCTGT
This sequence comes from Acetobacteraceae bacterium, assembly GCA_035500775.1. GTDB lineage: Bacteria > Pseudomonadota > Alphaproteobacteria > Acetobacterales > Acetobacteraceae > DATJWY01. The sequence goes on along the minus strand of DATJWY010000238.1, from coordinate 3,056 downwards.
GGGAACGCGTCGGCGAATATTGGTGGATCAGCCAGTACCCGGACGCGCGCGAGGTCGCCTGGACCGGCATGCATAACGGCGCCGGAAACGTGTTTCCCGCCGATCAGGACGGGTCCTACGCCTGGTCGGCCGCCTTCATCTCCTATGTCATGCGCATCGCCGGCGCCGGCGACCGGTTTCCGTACTCAGCCAACCACTCGACCTACATCAACGCCGCCGCCGCCGGCACCTCCTCGGTGCTGCGCGCCCAGCCGCCGCAAACCGCGCCGGATCTCGGCGACCTGATCTGCACCGGGCGCGGCAACAGCCACGGCCTCCGCTTCGCCAGCCTGCCCACCGCCTACGGGTTCCCGAGCCACTGCGACATCGTCGTCGGCAAGCGGCCGGGCATGCTCACGGTCATCGGGGGCAATGTGGATGACGCGGTGACGGTCAAGCACGTGCCGACCACGCCGGATGGCGCGCTGGCCATGCCGGACGGGACGGTGGTGGATACGCGGTATCCGTGGCTCGTCGTGCTGAAGGTGCTCTACGACCGGTAGGGAGCGGAAAAAAAGAAGGCCAGGGCTCCGCCCTGGACCCGCTGGGGCCTTGAGGCCCCAGCCCCCCGAAAACTTGTGCGGGTCCAGGGGCGGAGCCCCTGGCCTTAACAACACCCCGGCTCGGCGCCCAACCTACCCCTGCATCCAGGGCAGCCCGTCCGCCTTCCAGCCGGCGACGCGGCCGCGATGCCCCTCGCGATCCTGCGGCCCCTCGAACCCGTCGGCGACGTTGAACGCGCGCGGGAAACCGGCCGCCACCGCCGCCTGCGCCGCCGCCATGCTGCGGGCGCCGCTGCGGCAGATGAAATAGAGCGTATGCTCCGGCGTCGCCCCCGCCGCCCGCAACTGCTCGGCGAAAGCGCCGTTCACCTGCCCGGTGGGAAACATCTGCCAGGGGATCAGCACCGGCTGCTTGCCGATGGAGCGCAGGTCGGGCACCCCGACATAGGTCCATTCCGCATCCGTGCGGACATCCACGAGGACCGTCCGCTCATCATCGCTGAGTGCGTCCCAGGTCTGTTTCGGCGAGACGTTTTCGACCATTATCGCTCCAGACATCCCAGGCTCCGCGCCGGCGGACTCCCCCGGCGGGGCCAATTGCCACATTTCAGACGAGAGTGCCCGAGCATGGCGGACACCGCAAACACCTACGCCGCCGACCTGGCCGCTGCCATTGGCAACACGCCGCTGATCCGGCTGCGCCGCGCCTCCGAGGCGACCGGCTGCACCATTCTCGGCAAGGCCGAGTTCATGAATCCCGGCGGCTCGGTGAAGGACCGCGCCGGCCTCGCCATCATCACGGACGCGGAGCGGCGCGGCACGCTGCAGCCGGGCGGCACCATCGTCGAGGGCACAGCCGGCAATACCGGCATCGGCATCACCCTGGTCGGCAATGCTCGCGGCTACCGCAGCATCATCGTCATGCCGGAGACGCAGAGCCAGGAGAAGATCGACTTCCTGCGCATGATCGGCGCCGATCTCCGCCTGGTTCCGGCCAAGCCATTCAAGGATCCGGGCAATTACGTGCATGTCGCGCGCCGCCTCGCCGAGGAGCTGGGCGCCGTCTATGCCAACCAGTTCGACAACCTCGCCAACCGCGCCGGCCATCGCGAAACCACCGGGCGCGAGATCTGGGAGCAGACCGGCGGCAGGATCGACGCCTTCACCTGCGCCTGCGGCACGGGCGGCACGCTCGCCGGGGTCAGCGACGCGCTGAAGGAACGCCGGCAGGATGTGCGCATCGTGCTCGCCGATCCGGAAGGCAGCGGTCTCTATGGCTGGGTGAAGAATAACGACCTCACCGTCACCGGCAGCTCGATCACCGAGGGCATCGGCCAGTCGCGCGTGCCGGGCAATCTGGAGGACGCGGCGATCGACGACGCCGTGCGCATCCCGGATGCCGAGGCGCTGGAGCAGGTGTTCGACCTGCTGATCCATGAGGGCCTCTCGGTCGGCGGTTCGGCGGGCATCAACGTGGCGGCGGCGATCCGGGTGGCGCGGGATCTCGGGCCGGGGCACACCATCGTCACCGTGCTCTGCGATGGCGGCGCGCGATACCAGTCGAAATTGTTCAACCCGGCGTTCCTGCGCGAGAAGAACCTGCCGGTGCCGCCCTGGCTGGCCTGAGCGCCGCCATGGGCGGGAAACGCGATAGCATGACGAGGATATGACCGGCATGGACACCGCCGAACACGCCGCGACGCTGCTTTTGGACGCCTGGGCCGCGCCCGCCCGCCCGCTCGCCGCCCTGCCCGAGGCACTGCGCCCGCGCGACGAGCGGGGGATGTATGCGATCCAGGCGGCGGTGCGCCGCGGCCTCGGCCCGAACGGCGGCTGGAAGGTCGGACGGCCAGGGCCGGAATCGCCGTATTTCTGCGCCCCCATGCCGGCCAGCCGCATCCAGCCAACCCCCGGCCTGCTGCCCGCCGCGTTCTACACCCTGCGCGGCGTGGAGGCGGAGATCGCCTTTCGCCTCGGCGCCGACCTGCCGCCGCGCCCCGAGCCCTGGCCGCGCGACGCGGTGCTGGCGGCGATCGCGAGCTGCCATCCGGCGATCGAGGTGCTGCAATCGCGCTTCGCCGACCCGGACGCGCTGGACAAGCTCACCGCCCTCGCCGACGGCAACGCACATGGCGGCTTCATCTTCGGCACGCCGATCGAGGGATGGCGGGAAGAGGACTTCCCCAGCATGGGCGTGCGGCTGATCGTGAACGGGGACGTGGTCAAGACCGGCCGCGGCAATCCGGCCGGGGACATGATCGCCATGATCGCCTGGCTCGCCGGGCCAGGCGGCGCCTTCACCGGCGGGCTGCACGCGGGCGATTTCATCACCTGCGGCTCCTGGACCGGCAAAACGCTCGTCGCCCCCGGCGCGCGGGTGGAGGTGGCGTTTGATGGCGCCGGGCCGGTCGTCGCTGAGTTCGTGGATGAGGCATAAGGCCAGGGGCGCCGCCCCTGGACCCCGCCAAAGGCGTAGCCTTTGGAATCCATTACTTAAAGTGATCGGGGGTCTGG
>DATJWY010000237.1:0-17198 GCA_035500775.1 Acetobacteraceae bacterium | reverse complement strand
ATCCCGCTGGGGCCTTGAGGCCACAGACCACCATCCGTTTGATTTCTCAAAACTTGTGTGGGTCTGGGGGCGCTGCCCCCAGCGGGGTGCAGGGGCAGAGCCCCTGCAAAGCGATGGGTCAACCTTTAAGACGGTTGGTATCACTCCGACGAAAGCGAAAACGCTCCGGTTGGTCCGACGAGTTCGCTCGCTCCGTCCTCGGCCAAATGCGATAGCCGTGGGGTCCAGGGGCGGAGCCCCTGGCCTTCACGTCACGCCTCGCGGTAGAGCAGCAACCCGGTCCCGATCAGCACGAAGCAGGTCGGCCACACCCAGCCGGCGATGCGCCCCAGCCGCTCGCCGGGCAGCCGCAGTTCCAGCCAGCGCGCCCAGGCCGCCACCACGCTGAGCAGCGCGATCGGGGTATGGGTGAACTCGATCAGCAACGCGTCCTTCACGTTGGAGATCTGGTGGCTATGCGTCAGTAGCAGGGCGGCGCCGACACCGATGATCAGCGGGAAGATCAGCGCCGCGCGCGGATTGCGGATCCGCCCGAGGCGCACGCCCCACTCGAAGAAGCTGAAGAGGATGGTCACCAGCACGAAGAGCCGGTGCTGCACGACCTCCGGGTCACGCAGGGACTCGATGAGCCCGACATTGCCGAGTGGCCAGATCTCCGGGTCCGAGCGGACCAGCAGGAAGGCCGCGAGCACGAGGAAGAGCATTGGCCAATGCCGGGCGAATCGCACCCCGGCCTGGCTCAGCAAGATGATCAGGCCGATGGCCACCACGAACACGCCGGCCCAGTGATGGTTGTATTCCGACCAGGCGATGTCGCTGGCGTTGCGCGGCGGCAGGAAGCCGGAGCCCTCTACGAAGGCGGCGCGCGGCGGCAGGGCATGCGCCGCCCGCTCGGCATCCACCTTGGCCTGCAGTTCGGAGATCGCGAGCGAGTCATGCTCCGGCGAGGCGAAGCGCGGCCAGTGCGGGATGATGTCGCGCTCCATCACCTCCTGCCAGGTCGCGCGATCCTCATGCGACATGTCCACGGCCGGCGGCACGGAGGTGAGCGAGGCCGCGGTGAAGAACAGGGTGAAGCCGATGCCGATCTCCACCTCGGCGAAGCGGCGCAGGCGCTGCACCGGCGCGGTCGGGTCGTCGCGCAGCCGCTCGGTGACGAGGAAATTGCCGAGGCCGAGCCCGAGCAGCATCAGGAACATCGCCGTCTTGGCCCCGACCATGACGCCGTAGGCGGTGCCGTACATCGCGCTCCACGCGCCGACATAGAAGATGCTCATCACCGTCGCGGAAACGATGATGCAGCCGACCCCGAGCATCGACATGCGCGAGAACCGCGCCGAGACGCGGCGGATCTCCCCCGTCGCCTGGAGCCGGGCGAGCGCCATGACGAAGCAGGGGATGCCGCCGATCCAGATGGCGGCGCCGAACTGGTGCAGTCCCTCGACGGCGAGCAGCAGCGCGTTGTCGCCGAGGCGGGCGGCGGCGTGCGTCGTCATCGTGGCGGCGACAAGCTCCACCGCGCCGAGGGCGAGCAGCAGGGCGCCCGGCGCGCCCGGCGGCGCGAACAGGCGCGGCCGGAACAGGCGCGGCCAGAACAGCAGCACGGCGATCAGCGTCGCCATCCCGATCTTCACCAGGCCGGCGATGGCGAAATGCGCGCCGAGCGCCTCGATCCAGGAGAGATCGATTGTCTCTACCAGCACCGCCGACTGCAGGGCGACGTTGGTGGCCTCGACCGCCGCGAGGCCGAGCGCGCTCCAGGCGCCGATGCGGGCGGCGCTCTCGCGGATCGCGGGGCCGGCGGTCAGCGCCGGGGCGAACGGGCGGGCGAGGCAGACCAGGAACAGGATGCTGCCCAGGGTCATCGACTGCGCGACGATGGTCAGCCCGTGCAGCAGGATGCCGAGATAGCCGACGATATCGACGAGAAAGGCCACGGCGCTATTTCCCGGTCACGGTGAAGGGCACGTTGCCGCGGGTGATGTGGCCGTCGATGGCGAGCACCTGCCAGCGCAGGGTGTAGCTGCCGGGCGTGAGATCGGCCTCCGTCCGCAGCACATCCGGCGGGGTGCCGTCGGCGATGGGGAGCCTGGTCTGCTCGCCGTTCTCCGGCATCAGGGTCAGGCGCGACCGATCGCGGTCGATGCGGCTGTTGTAACGCAGCGTCAGCACGACATGGCCGGCGGCGATGCTGCCCTCGGGCGCCGGCAGGCTGTCCACGAGGATGGCATGGGCGAGGGCGGCGGGGGCGGCCAGCGGCATCAGGGCGAGCATGGCGGCAAGTAGGACGGGGCGCTTGAGTAGCACGGCGTACTCCAGGATCGGGCGCGGGCGCGTGGGCTGGCGCCTCGCGGCGCGGAAGCAGTAACGCCAGGTAACTTCACTGTCCACGCGAGGGTGGCGCCCGGCCCGGCCGGCGTCGTGACGCAGTGTCGTTGCGGAACCGGCGGCGCGCGTCTGCTGGCACGCATGCGCATGTGATAGACGAATGGCGTCCAGGCATGGCTGGGTGGACGGAAACAGGGGAGGGCACGGCAATGGGCGGAGGGACACGGATGGACGGGCGGCGCGGCCACCTTCTGCCCGGGCTTGCCGTGACGCTCGCCTTGGCGGCGCTCGCCGGGACGTTGCCGGCGGGGCTGGCGCGCGGCCAGCAGGCGCCGCTGCCGCCGGTCGCCGGGGCCTGCGTTTCCTCGCCTTTCGGCTGGCGGCACGCGGTGGGCCCGATGGCGCCGGCCGGGTTCCATAACGGCATCGACCTCCCGGCCCCGGCGGGCGGGCTGGTACGCGCCGTGGCTTCCGGCAGCGTGTTGCGCATCAGGCGCATGGGGATCGGCGGATTGCAGGTGGATCTGCGCCATCCGGATGGCAGCGTCACCATATACGCGCATCTTGGAAGCGTGGCACCGGCCCTGGCAGAGGGTAAACGCAGTGTGCATGCCGGGGAGGTGCTCGGCCGGGTCGGGCGCACCGGCGTGACTTACGGCACGCATTTGTTCTTCATGCGACTGGACGGCGGGCGGGCGGTGGACCCACAACCCTGGCTTGGCGTCAGGCCCTGCTAGGAGCGTGCCCCACGGGGTGCTGCGGACAGGGGTTTTCCCCAGGTCTTGTTGCCGTGGCTGTGGTTTTCCACAAGTTTTTGTACCCGCCCGGCTATTACGTTGTGCCGCACTCGGCTAGTGTCCCCCCACATCATGTGGCCGTGCCGCCGAGGAGATCGCAACATGGAGTGGACCGAGGAGCTGATCGCTCGCCTGCGCGGCCTCTGGGATGAAGGGCATTCGACCGCCGAGATCGGCCGCCGCATGGGGATCTCGAAGAACGCCGTTGTCGGCAAGGCGCATCGCCTGAGCCTGCCGGCCCGCCCATCGCCGATCAAGCGGGATGCCGCATCCGGGCAGGCCGCGCCGGCCCCCGCACGCCGGATCAGCGGGCCGACCCTGCCGTGCCTCGCCGCGGCGGAGGAAACCCCGCCGGTCGCCCCCGTCGTCACCATTCCGGCCGCGACGCCCAGCCCCCGCCCGGCCCCGGTGCTGCGCGCCGTGCCGCCGGCGCCTCGTCCCGCTCCGCGCGCCGCCACCTGCTGCTGGCCGATCGGCGAGCCGGGCACGCCGAGCTTCCGCTTCTGTGATCAGGCGGCGGCGGGCGGCAGGCCGTATTGCGGGGAGCATGCGCAGATCGCCTATGTGCGGGTGCGGGACCGGCGGGAAGACGCCGCCTGATCCTTACACCCGCCCCGGCTGGCATCGTGTCAGCCGGAATGGCGGGTTGGGCCGGATGCCAGGGCCGGTTCGTGCGGCGTCTCCGGCTCAAGTCGCCGGGCCGGCTCCAGCCGCTCCACCAGATAGAGCGGCCGCTGCTTCGTTTCGTTGAAGACCCGGCCCAGATACTCACCGATGACGCCGAGCGTCATCAGCTGCACCCCGCCCATGAACAGCGTCACCGCCATCAGGCTCGGGTAGCCGGGCACGCGATTGCCGACCGCCAGCGTGCGGGCGATGATCGTGCCGCCATAGAGCATCGCCGACCCGGCCGCGAGCAGGCCCATATACGTCGCGACCTTGAGCGGCATGACGGTGAAGCTGGTGATGCCCTCCACGGCGAGGTTCCAGAGCCGCCAATAGGTCCAGCTCGTTTCGCCTGCATGGCGGGGCGCGCGGTCGTAGAGCACCGCCTTGCTCGGGAAGCCGACCCAGGCGAACAGCCCCTTCATGAAGCGGTGATGCTCGCGGAGCAGCAGCAGCGCGTCCACCGCGCGGCGGCTGATCAGCCGGAAATCGCCGGCATTCGGCGGCATCCGCACCCTGCCGATATTCTGCATCAGCCGGTAGAACAACTCGGCCGTCCGCTTCTTCAGCCAGGTCTCTCCGGCGCGGGCGCGGCGCTGGGCGTAGACCATGTCGTAGCCCTCGCGCCAGACGGCGGCGAGATCGGGGATCAGCTCCGGCGGGTCCTGCAGATCCGCGTCGATGACCACCACCGCCTCGCCGCTGGCATGGTCCAGCCCGGCGGTGAGCGCGATCTCCTTGCCGAAATTCCGCGTGAGGTTGATCAGCGCCACATGCGGGTCGGCGGCGCGCAGCTCCTCCAGGCGGCGCAGGGTCATGTCCTGGCTGCCGTCATTGACGTAGACGACCTCCCAGCTCTCGCCGAGCCGGAGCATCACCGCCGCCAGCCGGTCATGGAAGGCGCCGATCCCCGCCGCTTCGTTGTGGCAGGGTACCACGACGGAAAAGGTGGGGCGGGGCGGTTCGTCGCGATCCGGCATGAGCTTCAGCGTTTGCGCTCCCATCCGCGTTCACCTTGCTGCCAATAGGTCAGGCTGTGCCCCGCCGCCTTCGCCGCCGTCCAGCGCTCCCGCGCCGCCGCCACCGCCGCCGCGTCGCGCCCGTCGAACAGGTCGAACACGCGGTCGAACCCATCCAGCCGCTCACTGCGGGCGCCATCGGTCAGGAACAGGAAGCGCGCGCCGTTCGGCGCCTCATCCTGCGCGGTCAGCCAGATCGGTTGCAACGCGGCATGGGCGGTGCGGGCGGTGCCGTGCGGCAGCCATTCCGGGTCCGGGCATTGCCAGAGCGCCTCGTCCAGCGCTTCGACCCGCGCTTCGCTGCCGCAGATCACCACCGCGCGCTGCCCAGCGGCCAGTGTGCGGCCGAGCAGCTGCGGCAGCGCCTGGTCCGGGCCGGTGCGCGTCAGGTGATAGAAGCCGATCTCTGCCATGGGCGCGGTTCAGGGGGCCGTGGTTACGTGGTGCTTAGGAGATAAGGCCAGGGCTCCGCCCTGGACCCGCGTCATGCGAAGGCGTGCAAGCGCACGACGGGCCGGGAGGCCCTTGGAACCCATTACTTTTATGCCGCTTGCCTGGGGTCCAGGACAGGCTGCCGATGCAGCCGCGAAAAGTAATGGATTTCAAAGGCTTCGCCTTTGATGGGGTCCAGGGGCAAAGCCCCTGGCCTTCTCTCCGATCATGCCTCGAAATTCTCAGCCACCAGCCGGTCAAGCAACCGCACGCCATAACCCGTCGCCCCCTTGGGGGTCACGGGCGCGTCCTTGGTGGCCCAGGCCATGCCGGCGATGTCCAGATGCGCCCAGGGCGTCTTGCCGACGAAGCGTTGCAGGAACTGCGCGGCGGTGATCGAGCCGGCCGGGCGGCCTCCGATATTTTTCATGTCGGCGATATCCGAGCGCAGCGCCTTGTCGTAAGCCTCGTCGAGCGGCATGCGCCAGAGCTTCTCGCCCACTTCCTGCCCGGCGGCGGTGAGCTTGCGGGCCAGTTCGTCGTCATTGCTGAACAGGCCGCCATGCTCGTGGCCGAGGCTGATGATGATGGCGCCGGTCAGCGTCGCGAGGTCGATGAGGTAGCGCGGCTCGTAGGTTTCCTTGGCGTACCAGAGCACGTCGGCGAGCACGAGCCGGCCCTCGGCATCGGTGTTCAGCACCTCGACGGTCTGGCCGGAGGCGGTTTTCACCACGTCGCCCGGGCGCTGCGCGGTGCCGGAGGGCATGTTCTCCACGAGGCCGACCAGCCCGACCGCGTTCACCCGCGCGCGCCGGCCGGCCAGCGCGGCCATCAGCCCGACCACCGTGCCGGCGCCGGCCATGTCCCACTTCATGTCCTCCATGCCGGCGGCGGGCTTGATGCTGATGCCGCCGGTATCGAAGGTCACGCCCTTGCCGATGAAGGCGACCGGCTTCTCGTCCGGGTCGCCGCCATTCCAGCGCATCACCACCATGCGCGGCTCGTTCACGCTGCCCTGGGCGACGCCAAGCAGGGCGCCGAAGCCGAGTTTTTCCATCTCGTCCGGCCCGAACACCTCGATTTCCAGGCCGAGCTTGCCGAGCGCCTCGATGCGGGTCGCGAATTCGGCTGGGGTCAGCACGTTCGGCGGCTCGCTGACGAGGTCGCGGGTGAGGAACACGCCGCGCGTCACCGCCGCGTGCTCATGCCACTCCGTCCGGGCCTCCTCGGACGCCTTGGTCAGCACTGCGAGGCGGGCGAGCTTCGGCTTGTCCTCCGGCTTTTCCTTGGTGCGGTAGCGGTCGAACCGGTAGGTGCGCAGCGCGGCGCCGAGCGCGACCGCCGCGGCCTGGCCGGCGGAGAGCGCGTCCGCCGCCAGCGTCACCTCCGGTTCCTTGACGAGCGCATGCGCGAGGTTGCCGCCCGCCGCGGCGAGGCTGTGCCCGGTCAGCTCCGATCCCACCCCGAGGCCGATGGCGACCACCCGCGTCAGCCCGGCGCCAGGGGCGAGGAGGGTGGCGATCTGCCCTTTCTTGCCGGTGAACTCGGCGACGGAGAGCGCGCGGCTGATGGCGCCTTCGGTGGCCTCGTCGGCGGCCTGCCACAGACCGGACGGATGCGCGCCCTCCGGGATCAGGAGCGCCAGCGCGCCCGCCTGCGGCAGGGTCGGAGTGGCGAAAGTGACATCGAGCATGGCGGGCTCCTTGGATGGGCGGCTGTTCATCTAACTGTAGCAGCGCGGCCAGGTAAGGCCAGGGGCTCCGCCGCTGGACCCAGGGCAATCGGGTGACCCACGCTAAGCGTGGCCTTTGATGAGTTGCTCGAGATAGTCCGGGCTCCATCCTGCGAGCTTACGGCGGTTCTTGAGGCTCGTGGTGGGCTTGGCGCTGCTCAGGCAGTGGAGCGCCATGTGCTTGATGATGGCCATATTTTCCGGCGCGTTCTGGGTCCGCGGCCGGGCGAGATCATCGTGGAAGACCACATCCAGCGTCCAATGGAGGTGGTTTTCGATGCCCCAACGGGCGCGCACGGCGTGGCCGAAGGTGGCGGCGTCCAGCGGCGCCGAGCCGACGTAATAGCGGCGTTCGCAACTGGTTTGGCCGTCGCGCGTGACGCGGCTCTCCACCATGCCGAGCATGGCCACGCCGGGAAAGTGGATGCTGTCGGTTTCCGTCCGGGTTGGATTGGTCCAGTCGACCGCGTGGCAGACAACGTGGCGGCGGCGCTCGTGCCGGCCGTGGGCGGTTGCTTCGGTCACATGCTCCGCCAGGATCAGCGCCGGATCAGCGAACAGCGCCTCGGTCGCAGCGAACAGGGCGGGCCGGTTTTTTTTGAGCCCCAACAGATAGTCACCGCCGCGATCCAGCACGGTTTGCGCGATCCGCGTGGTGGCGCCGCCAGCATCGATGGTGACCAGGGCGCCGGCCAGGGGCAGGTATTCCAGCAACAGCGGGATGGTGCTGGCTTCGTTGGCCTTGCTGGCGGGGGTCCTTCAGGCTGGCACAGCAATCGAAAAGACCACATATCTGCGTCCCACTGCGTCTCCTGACATCGGAGACGCCTAAGAATTCAGACAATGCGCCGCGCCGGAATCCAGTGAATTTGATTCACCCGAGTGCCCTGGCCAGGGGGCAAAGCCCCCTGGCCTTCACTTTCGGCCTGAAAACCAGAGCCCATTTTAAATCAAACCAAACCGTACGGCACCCGCCAGCCGCTCCCCCGGCGCCAGCACGCGCAGCCCGTTCCCCGGCACTTCGAGCCGGTTGACCGCGTCGGTCATGTGGCTGACCGGCTCGATCCCCATGTAGTCGCGCCCCGGCGGGACATAGAGCTGCAAATGGCCGAACGGCGCGCCAGCCGTGATGGCGAGGCCGAAGCCCCGTTCCGGCCACCAGACGCGCGCCGCCCCGTGCCAGCCGGCGTAGCATTCGTCGATCGCTGTATCGCCGATCTGGCGCGGGACCGAAAAATTCCAGTGCCCACCCACCGGCAGGCACGCCTCCGGCAGCGCATCCGGCCCGTTGCGCCAGACCGCATCGGCCACGAAGCCCAATTCCGTCGCCGGGCCGCGCGCAACGAAGGGATGCAGCCCAATCCCGCCCGGCATCGGCCGCTCGTCCCGGTTTTCCAGCGTCAGCGTGACGGTGAGGCCATCGGCGTCCAGGCGGAATGCCTGCTCGGCGCGGTAGCGGAACGGCCATTCCCCGGCCGGATCGCGCGGCGGCGCATGGTCGAGCGTCAGGACCGCCCCATCCGCCGCCGCCCGCTCCACGCGCCAGGGCCGCATCCAGCCATTGCCGTGGAGTGTGTGCGGGTGGTCGCCGAAATTGCGGTCCAGGCGGAAATCCGCGCCGCCGAAACGGAACCGGCCCCAGGCGATGCGGTTGCAGAACGGCACCAGCGGATAGGCGGCAACCGCGACGCCGCGCTGCGCACCGAGATTCGGATCAGCCACCGGCCGCAGCAACGGCCAGTCGCCGCGCGTCCAGCGGGTAATGGCGCCGCCGGTTTCCGGGGCCAGGACGAGACGCAGACCAGCGGCGGCGAGTTCGAGCATTACATCCCCTGACACAAGGCTCATGCCAGGGCTCCGCCCTGGACCCGCTGGGGCCTTGAGGCCCCAGACCCCCGATCACTTTAAGTAATGGATTCCAAGGCTTACCTTTGGTGGGATCCAGGGGCAAAGCCCCTGGCCTCACGCCGGACGTCGCGCGCGCAACGCGGTGGCGAGCGTACCGTCATCCAGCACGTCCAGCGCCCCGCCCATTGGCACGCCCTGCGCCACCCGCGTCACCGCGACGCCGCTGCCGGCCAGGCGCTCGGCCAGCAGATGCGCCGTGGTGGCGCCATCGACCGTCGCGCCCAAAGCGAGGATCACCTCCCGCACCCCGCCTTCCGCCACCCGGCGCTGCAACGAGGCGATGTTGAGATCCTCCGGCCGCACGCCGGACAGCGCCGAGAGCGTGCCGCCGAGCACGTGGTACACGCCGCGATGCACATGCGCCCGCTCCAGCGCCCAGAGATCACCCACCGTCTCCACCACGCAGATCACCGCATGGTCGCGCGCCAGATCGGAGCAGATGGCGCACGGGTCCTGGCTATCGAGATTGCCGCAAACGCCGCAGGGATGCACGGCGCGCGCCGCTTCGGTCAGCGCCGCGGCGAGCGGCAGCATGCGAGCCTCAGGCGCCTGCAACAGCCTGAGCGCGGCGCGGCGGGCGCTGCGCGGGCCGAAGCCGGGCAGACGAGCGAGCAGCGCGATCAGGCGTTCTATCTCGGGTCCGACCATGTGGTTTCAGGAACAGCCAGGGGCGCTGCCCCTGGACCCTGCCGGGGCCTTGAGGCCCCGGACCCCCGCAAGTTTAAGGTTTCCAAAGGCCCATGGCCTTTGGTGGGGGTCCAGGGGGCAAAGCCCCCTGGGGAGAAAAAACTCAGAACGGCAGCTTCATGCCGCCCGGCAGTTGCAGGCCGCCGGTGACCTTCTGCATCTCCTCGGCCGCCTTCGCCTCGAGCTTGCGCTTGGCATCGGCATGCGCGGCGACGACCAGATCCTCCAGCATCTCCATCTCCGCCGGGTCGGCGAGCTTGGGGTCGATGCGGATGCTCTTGAGATCACCCTTGCCGGTGAGGACCACCGTCACCATGCCGGCGCCGGCGACGCCTTCCAGCTCCAGGATTTCCAGCTTGGCCTGCATTTCCTGCATCTTGGCCTGCATCTGTGACGCCTGCTTCATCAGTCCGGCGAGGTTCTTCATAAATCCTCCATAAAGTCGGCGGGTTCCGCGTCCGGGGGCGCGAATTCCGGCATGTCGGGCTCGCCCAGGGCGATGTCGGCGGCCTCCGGCGCGAGGCCGTAAAAATCCACGGTGCTATCGTGCACCGCATCGAGCGTAGCGCCGGGGAAAGCCGCCATGATGGCACAAACCAGTGGGTGCCGGGCAGCCGCCTCGCGCCGCGCGGCATCGGCGTCGTTGCCCTGCTCGGCGAGCGTCTTCTCGCCCGGCGCGGCGGAGAGCGCAATGGTCCAGCGCGTGCCGGTGACGCGATGCAACAGGGCGGCGAGGCGGGGGGCGAGATCGCGCGGCGCCTCCGGCTGCGGCCGCAGCTCGATCACCGGCGGCGCGAAGCGGACGAGATGCACGGAATGCAGCAAATGCCCGTGCAACACCGCCTCCTTCTGCTCGGCCACCAGCATGGCGACGTCGCGGAAACTGGCGAGGCGCGGCGCGGGCGGCGGCAAGGGCGCGGCGAGCACGGTGCCGCCATTGGCGACGGCGCGCGCCTCGCCGCCCATGGATGCGGCAAAGGACGACCCGCCAGCGCCGGTCATGGCGGTCACGCCGCCCGCGAGAGCGAGCGAGGCCCCGCCGCCCGGCACGGCCTGCATGCCCGCGGCCGGCCCTTCCACGAACCCGCTTGGCCCGCCGGAGCCGCGCATCGCTCCGGCCCCTGCCGGGGAAGCGCCCGCCGGCATGGCGCCCGCCTGGGCGGCGCCATTGCCGAGACGGCGCACCAGATCGCCCGGCGTCGGCATGTCGGCGACGTAGCAGAGGCGGATCAACACCATCTCCGCTGCGGCCCGCCGGTCCGGCGCCGCCTCCACCTCGGCCACGCCCTTGAGCAGCATCTGCCAGGCGCGGCCGAGCACCGGGATCGAAAGCGTATCGGCCAGCGCCGCGCCGCGCGTGCGCTCGGCCTCCGGCAGTTCCGGGCTGTCGCGGAGCGCGGGGACGGTCCTGAGCCGGGTCAGCGTATGGGTCAGTTCCAGCAGGTCGCCGAGCAACAGGCCGAGATCGGCGCCGCGCTCATGCGCCCGCGCGGTGACGGCGAGCGCATCCGCCGGCTTTCCGGCCATCACCGCCTCGAACAGGTCGAACACCACTGCGCGATCGGCGAGGCCGAGCATGTCGGCGACGGCGGCGGCGGTGATCGTGCCCGCCTCCCCGCCGGTTTCCGCGGCCGGTTCCACCACGCCCTGGGCGATCGCCTGATCGAGCAGGGAGAGGCCGTCGCGCACCGAGCCGTCGGCGGCGCGGGCGACCATCTCCAGCGCCTCGCGCGCGATCGGCACGCCCTCCCGCTCGGCGATGCGGCCGAAATGCGCCGCCAGCTCCGCCACCGAGACGCGGCGCAGGTCGAAACGCTGGCAGCGCGACAGCACCGTCACCGGCACCTTGCGCAGCTCGGTGGTGGCGAAGACGAATTTAACGTGCGGCGGCGGCTCTTCCAGCGTCTTCAGCAACGCGTTGAAGGCGTTGCGGGAGAGCATGTGGACCTCGTCCACGATGAAGACCTTGGTGCGCGCCTGCATCGGGCGGAAGCGCGTCGCCTCGATGATCTCGCGCACGTCATCAACGCCGGTGCGGGAGGCGGCGTCCATCTCCACCACGTCCGGGTGGCGGTCGGCGAGGATGGCGACGCAGTTCGGGCAGACGCCGCAGGGATCAGCGGTGGGGCCGCCCTTGCCGTCCGGCCCGACGCAGTTCAGGGCGCGGGCGATGATGCGGGCGGTGGTGGTCTTGCCGACGCCGCGCACCCCGGTGAGCATGAAGGCGTGGGCGACGCGGCCGGTGGCGAAGGCGTTGCGCAGGATGCGCACCAGCGCCTCCTGGCCGATCATGTCGTCGAAGGTGGTGGGGCGGTATTTGCGCGCCAGCACCCGGTAGGGCGAGGCGGCCCCCGGCGCCGCGGCCTGCGATGCGGGGGCGGGCGGCGCGTCCCCGAACAGGCCGGGGCCTTCGGGCGGGGGCGCGGGCAAATCTTCGTCTTCGGACAAGGCGGACATGCGCGGCGCCGGCTCCTGCCGCCGCGGCGGCCTTTTCGCGTCCCGGCGCCGCCGGGCGTGGCCACACGCAAGCGGCGCCGATGGAGACAAACATCACGGGGTGGGAGGCCGGAACAACGACCCGAGCGATAACTCGTTGCGGCTGCTTCCTTCCGGACCTGACCGGGTTGGCGAGGCGCCCGTCCGCCGCCGACCTCCCAGGGGCACCATATCATGCGGATTCGGATCGGGGGCAAGGGGGATATGCAGGACCTGTCCCCATCCGCATGCGGGCCAGGGGGGGCGTGCGCGCGTGCCCCTCGGCCAAAGGCCGGTTTCAGCGAGCCTGACCCAAGAGTCTGATTCGAAACGGTCGCGAGGCGCAGGGGGAACACGGACAGATCTTTGCCCTGGGCCTGGGCGTGGCGCCCGGCCTCCCCGAAGCCTGTGCCCGATGCAAGAACGCGTCGCCCCATGGCGATGGCTCGGGCAAATACCTGCGAGATGATATCTTTGTTTTGCGTGCTGCCCGCGGGCATGCACCATGGGCAGGCAGCGAGCCAAGGACATCGCCGCGGAAATGAAGCTCTCCAAGCAGTAAGCCATCGCCAGCAGCGCGTATTTCAACCGCTGGCGCGGGCATCGCGTGCGGAGCGATGGTGGCCAGATGCCTGGAACCATAGTCGGATACAAAGGAGGCACGTCGTGTTGCCAACGCAGCCATCGGCCGATGCCCAAATGTCAGCTGCCCTGAAGCGGTGGCTCCATGACCACTGGGGCCTGTCTTTGGTTGAGGGCATCATTTTATGCGTGCTTGGCCTTGCCGCGATCATTCTCCCACCATTGGCAGGCTTGGCAACCACGGTTTTCCTGGGTTGGCTGTTCCTGATCGCGGGGGTTGTCGGCCTCGTCTCCACTCTCAGGGCGAGGCAGGCTCCGGGATTTGGCTGGTCGCTGCTTTCGGCGCTCCTGGCGCTGATCGTCGGCGGCGTGTTGCTATGGAGTCCACTGCAAGGTCTGGTGACCCTGACCTTTGTCATGATCGCGTTCTTCATTATCGACGGCATTCTGATGATCGTCCTCGCCATCGCCCATCGCCGGGAACTCTCGGGCAAGTGGGAATGGATCATGGCAAACGGCGTGATCGATCTCATTCTCGCGGCTATCATCATCTCCGGTATGCCAGGAACGCTTATCTGGGCGCTTGGCCTGCTCGTTGGCATCGATTTGCTCTTCGGCGGTGCCGCACTCATCTCCATGGCATTGGCCGCGCGGAAGGAAGCTTTGGGATAACAGGAAGGTCAGGCCGCCAGAGTGTCCCGCTCCTGCCTTTCGGGCATGCAGGCAAGCTTGCGAGAAGCATCAACCCCGACAACCCCGGGGCCGGACCCGATGTGCCTGGACCAGAACGCGATGGAGTGGGCGCATGCCTGGATGACGCATGGCACGCCGCCGGACAAGGTGGGCTTCACGGCCATGCTGGCAGGGGATTCCGATGCCAGCAACACCAACTCGTATGCGAAGGGACCGGAACCCGGGAATCACTGGGTCGCGACCGGGCCGCACGTGATGGTCGTCGGCCCCGCCGTCAAGAACATGCCCGGTTATCCCAAGAACCCCGCCCTCGACACATCACGGCCTTACGTGATGGGGGCCGGAACGCCCTACGAGCACCTCATGATCCCGATAAAACAGCTCTCGCCGGGATCTTTCCGCGATTGCCTCAACCCGTCGCGGGCAACCGCGTTTCAGGCTCGTGCCTTCATCCGCGGCCAATACAGCGGACAGACAGGAAACAGCCCCCATGCTCGACATAGACCTGGTGAAACACGCCATCGAGGGCCGGGATGCACGCGCGCTCTCGAACCTCTACGCCGATGACGCGACTCTCATTGTCATGAGCCGCGACGAACCTCCGAGCAAGCCGCGCACCATCTCCGGCCGGGAGGCGATCAAGGCCTATTATGAGGAGCTCTGCAGCCGGGACATGAAACACGAGATCGTCGATGGGATGTCGGATGACGCGCATCTGGCGTTCACCGAGGCCTGTTCATACCCCAATGGCGCCAGGGTCTTCTGCTCGGCCATGGCCGAAGTGACCGAGGGACGCATCAAGCGGCAAACCAACGTGCAGGTCTGGGACGCTTAGCAGAGCACCGAAGAACGCTCACAGCGGGGGATGGTTCGGAACGAAGCAGAGGCCAGGAATTCCGCCCCTCCCGCCAAAGGCAAGCCTTTGAAGGTGGAAGTGCTGCCGCACGGCCGCGCAGCTCTTCCGGCGCGTCGGGCGCGCTGCAGTGCAGCAGCACTTCCACCGAGACACCGAGGCATTCAGCGTTATGTTTGACTACGTGATCGTAGGCGGCGGTTCGGGCGGTGCCACTCTCACCGGGCGGTTGAGCGAGGATCCGGCCATACAGGTCTGCCTGCTGGAGGCCGGCGGAGCAGGGCAAAGCATACTGGTACGAGCGCCTATGGGCACCGTTGCCATGATTTCCGGCCGGCCGAAAATCAACAACTATGCCTACGAAACCGTCCCCCAGCCAGGCCTGAACGGGCGGCGAGGATATCAACCCCGTGGCAAATGTCTGGGCGGCTCAAGCGCCATCAATGCGATGCTGTATATTCGCGGCCATCGCTCCGATTATGACGACTGGGTCCGCCTCGGCGCCGCTGGATGGTCATTCGACGAGGTTCTGCCTTACTTCAAACGCTCGGAGGGCAACCAGCGCGGGGAAAGCGCACTCCATGGCGGAAACGGCCTGCTGCAGGTTTCTGAACAGCAGAGCCCGCGCCCGATCTCCCTGGCCTTCATCGAGGCCGCCGTGGAGTGCGGCATTCCGCGCAACGACGACTTCAACGGCCCCGAGCAGGAAGGGGTGGGCCTCTATCAGGTCACCCAGTTTCACGGCGGCGCCCGCAACGGCGAACGCTGCTCCGCCGCCGCCGCTTACCTGCATCCATATCTCGACCGCCCCAACCTGAAAGTGCTGACGCACACGCAGGCGTTGCGGATCGTGCTCGAGAACGGGCGCGCCACGGGCGTGGAGGTTCTGCGCAACGGGCAGCGCGAAATCATCACAGCCAGGCGCGAAGTCGTGCTGGCCGGCGGGACCTTCAATTCACCGCAGCTGCTGATGCTCTCCGGGATCGGCGATCCCGCTGAGCTATCGGCTCATGGCATCGCGGTGCAACATCCGCTGCCCGGCGTTGGCAAGAACCTGCAGGACCAACTTGATTTCATCATCAGCTACAAGTCGCAGGAGACCGATCTTTTCGGCCTTGGGGCGGCGGGGGCTGTCAACCTTGTCCGGGCAATGCTCGAATGGCGGAAAACCGGCAAGGGCATGGTGGCAACGCCTTTTGCCGAGGGAGGAGCCTTCATCAAGTCGGCGCCCGGCCTCGACCGGCCGGATCTGCAACTGTATTTCGTCATTGCCATTGTCGATGACCACGCCCGCAAGCTGCATATGGGCTATGGCTTCTCGTGCCATGTCTGCGTACTGCGCCCGAGGAGCCGTGGGGAGGTTGGGCTGAACGACGCCAACCCGCTGTCGCCGCCACGCATCGATCCCAAATTCCTGTCGCACCCCGACGATGTCGCCGGCATACTCGCGGGGGCCAAGCAGCTGCATAAAATTCTCAACGCGCGGGCCCTGGCCAAGTACCGCCTCGAGGAAATCTACCCCGTCAACGTCAACGTCAACGTCAACATCAACGACGACGACGACGACGAAGACCTGCTGCAAAATATCCGCGCCCGCGCGGACACGATCTACCACCCTGTCGGCACGTGCAAAATGGGCACGGACCCGATGGCCGTGGTTGACCCGCAGCTTCGCGTGCATGGCATCACCGGCTTGCGCGTGGTTGACGCCTCGGTGATGCCAACCCTGATCGGCGGCACTACCAACGCCCCCACAATCATGATCGCCGAACGGGCGGCCGAGTGGATGCGCGCCGACGCCCGGAACGCCGAACAGAGGAAAGCCCTATGAATACCCAGCCAAATGCTGGCACCGCATATGCGCGCCTCGATGACGCGCTCGAACTACTCAACCGGTACAAGCAGAAATCGGCGTAGGGTCAAGTGGGGAATGGCAGATTAGAGCCTGTTTGAGCGGGCTCAACTTGCGGCGCGATGAACTGGCACCGGGTTGAGGTGCGCTTCAACGGCGCCGAGGACGGGGGCGCAAGCGAGGGGCCGGCGGCGACATCCAAGATCATAAATGAAGCCGTGACTTTTGTATCCATTATCGATGTAATTTCCGACAATCTCCCCGCGGTTGTTTATTCCAGAGACAGCGGTGCTGGCAGCGCCTGACACGTCAATGATGGTGAAGGCACCCTTGTGGTAAAGGTAGCCATGCTCGCCGCCGCCGCTGGTATAGTTTCCGACAACCTCGCCATGATTGTTGATCCCGACAACTGAGGTACCGACGAAGTTAGCGCCCGGCGCATCGATGGTGGTGAAGGTGCCCTTGTCGTAAATAAAACCGTGCCTGGAGTAGCCGTGATAGGAGGCGGTGTATCCGACAACCTCGCCGGAATCGTTGATTTGGGCGACAAGTGTGTTGAAAGCGCCTGACACGTCGATGGTCGTGAGGGTGCCCTTGTCATAAATGAAGGCATGCTGCCCCGGCGAACCTGTCACATTAAAATATTGTCCGATAATATTTCCACCATTATTGATTGCTACGCTAGACCCATCTCTGCCTGGCGCATCCACGGTTGTAAAACCAAAATGTTTTTGCAAATGATCTGCATTCGTTTTATTTTTTCGTGTTTTCCACCTTTGCCATTTTCGCAAGAGGCTCTTTTCGGAAAACAAAACTATTCTAGTCTGTTACTGTTTTTGGCCCGCCTCTGGCATCCGCGTTTCACATGACCTCAAACGTCAGCGCAAGCACTGCCCCCTTGTGCATCGCTTCTCAACGAAATCTTGACCGGTCTGGATAACCGCCGCGGAGTATCACCATTTGCGACCTTGCCCGTATTTGCGACCTTGCCCGTGATGATCCTGTCCGCAGAAGCTGAGGACATCGCCTCGAGTTTTCCGAATGATGTCTTTCGCAATCAATTCCATCAGAATGGCGTCGGCCGCATCCTGCGCGCCGCGCCATCCACGGCTCCATGCACAGGGAGAGGCAAGCCATGGCGGCCACGCGTGACACCCCCGGCGTGATCGCCCTG
>DATJWY010000236.1:0-7326 GCA_035500775.1 Acetobacteraceae bacterium | reverse complement strand
TTTTGGGTAAGGCCAGGGGCTCCGCCCCAGGACCCCGCTGGGGCCTTGAGGCCCCAGACCCCCGATCACTTTCAGTAAAGGATTCCAAAGGCTTAGCCTTTTGCGGGGTCCAGGGGCGGAGCCCCTGGCCTTCCTTTCACCAAACCCAGAACAACATCACCCAGCTCAGCACCGAGACGCCGCACGCCCCGGCGACACCGAGCGTCACCGCGCCGCGCCGTGCGCCCCGCGCGAACCCGCCGGCGATCCGCCAGCCGAGCCAGACTGACCACAGCGTCGCCCCCGCCAGCAGCATTGCGCGGATTCCCAGCAGCCCCGGCACGTCCAGCCCCTCGCCGCGCAGCAGGCTGACCGTGGTGGCGCTGAGGCCGAGGAACACGCCGGCCCCGGCCAGCGGGATCAGCGCCTGCGCCAGATGGTGGAAGCGCGCCCAGGACCAGGCGCGGCCGGCGCCGAGGCCGAGCGCCAGCAGCGCCGAGCCGGCGAGGCCGATCGTCAGCCCCGTCGCGCCGATATAGGCGAGCAGCATGCCGCCATCGAGCAGCGTCATGGTGTCATTGCGCGCCGGGTAGTTGGTGAGCAGCCACCAGGGGGCGGAGCGTTCGAGCGGCCAGAGCACCCCGGCATCGATGAGTCGCTCGGCCAGGAATTGCTTCGCCTCCACATACCAGGGGCTCGCCGACCAGGCGAAGGCACCGGCGGCGAGGCCCATCAGGCCGAACAGGATCAGCGCCGTTTCCCACGGATTGGCCCGCTCGCCGGCGACGGCCACGATCTCATGGTTCGGGGCGCGCGGGGCGAGTTGCACCGCGCCGCGGAAGCCGCTGCACCGGCCGCACATATGGCAGGCGCTGGCGCCGCGCATGGTGCGGATGGGCACGAGCGGCGCGCAGGACACCGTGCCCGGGGCGATACCGGCGCGGCGCGAGGCGTCCCAGGCGGCATTGTCCACCTGGAAGCTCACCGGCGCCAGCTTGGCGAGCAGCGCGAACACGCCGTTCACCGGGCAGAGGTAGCGGCACCAGACCCGCTTGTCCCGGCCATAGACCAGCCCGACCGCGATCGCTGCCAGGGTAGAGCCGCCGAGGATCAGCAGCGCCGGGCGCGGATATTGGTACACGCTGACCATCTGGCCGTAGATCGTCGTGCCGGCGAAGGCGACGAACGGCCAGCCGCGCCAGGAGAGCCAGCGTGGCACCGCCCGGCCGAGGCTGCGGCGGCTGGCGAACTCGCTGAGCGCGCCCTCCGGGCAGAAGATGCCGCACCAGCTGCGCCCGACCAGCACCATGCTGAGCAGCACGAACGGCCACCACAGGCCCCAGAAGGCGAATTGCGCGAACAGGACGAGGTTCGACCAGATATGCGCGCTGCCGGGCGGCAAGGGCAGGAAGGCGGGAACCGCGACCAGCAGGATGTAGGCGGCGATCATGCCCCATTGCACCGCCTGGATGGCGCCGCGATGCCGCCCAAGCCAATCGCCGAACGCGGCGAGTCCGCGCGCGATCCGCGAGCCGGCGGGGGGCAAGCCGGTAGCGGACGCGCCGGCGGCGGGCGCGAGGGGGAGCGGGCGTTGGGGGGCGGTCTGGCCCGTCCGCGGGGCCGTCATCGCCTGCGGCATGGGGCGCCTCTCCTTACTGCGCGACCAGGACGGCCTTGGCGCTGGGGTGGAAATCGTCGAAGAAATCGTACGTGCCCGGCTCCAGGTGGCGAAACACCAGCGCCGAGCTGGCGCCGGCGCTCAGCACCTTCTCCTTGTGCAGCGTCACGCTCTCGAATTCCGCCGGGGTGGCGCCCTCGTTGCGGATCTCGATCTTGAACGGCCGCCCGGCCGGGACGGTGAGGTGGGCGGGGGTGATCGTCCCGTCCTTCATTTGAATCTGGAACACCGGCATGTCCTCGGCGCGCGCCGGGGCGGCGGCGAGCAGGGGCAGCAGGACGAGCGCGAGGCTCGTCCCTTGGCAGAGGCCGTTCCGCCTGGCGGGGCGGGACGGCGCGGACGTGGTGGGCCGCATCTGGGGTGCCGCCGGGCTCAATAACCGCCCTTCTTGCCGATGCCGGCATAGATGAAGTCCTGCGTCACCTGGAACGGCGCGAACCACGGGCCGACACCGGTTTCCTTATCCACATGGCGGCCGAAATGCTGCTTCGGGCCCGGCGGGGCCACGGTCACGGTGATGCGGTAGCGCCCCGGCCCGAACAGCTTGACGTTGTCGCCGTAATGCGGGCCGTCATTGGCGACCATCGGCATCATCGCGCCGCTGACCGTCTGGTTGGTGTCAAGCTTGGTCAGCGTGTAGCTCAGCGCGAGGCCCGGCACCCATTCGCCGTCGGCGAAGCCGTTCTTGTTGCCGGCGGTCGCGTGCACGTCGGTTTCCAGATGCACGTCGGACTCGGCGGCGGCGCGCATCATCCCCGGCGGGTCCATCTCGATCGGTTGCAGATAGACGGTCGAAACCTCCATCGCCGCCTGCTTCGTCGCCGGGCCGACCGGGTATTCGCGCGCGGCGGCCGGAAGGGCGCCAGCGAGGACGGCGAGGGCGGCAAGGGGGGTGGCGATCAGGCGCATGAAGGTCTCCGTACAGGGCCGGGCCGCGCGGGGCGGCGAACCGGGTCTTTGGAGATGCGAGCAATTCGCATCTGCTGTCTGCGTGCTTAGCGCGATTGCAAACGATTTGCAATTGCTGATGCGCGTGCTTAGATCGAGCACGCTCATGGCAGGACCGCGCGAAGGAGGCGCCCCATATGCTCGCCAGCCTGATCATCGTTTTCCGGGAGATCCTCGAGGCCGGGTTGATCGTCGGCATCGTCCTCGCCGCCACCGAGGGCATCGCCGGGCGCGGTCTCTGGATCGCCGGCGGGATCGGCGCGGGGGTGCTCGGCTCCGGCGTGCTCGCGGTCTCCGCCGACGCGCTCTCCGGCCTGTTCGAGGGCAACGGGCAGGAGGTGTTCACCGCCTCGGTGCTGCTGCTCGCCGTGGTCATGCTCGGCTGGCACATCGTCTGGATGGCGAAGCACGGGCGCGAGATGGCGCGGCAGATGCGGGAGATGGGGCAGGCGGTGGCGCTCGGGCGCAAATCCCTGTTCGCCCTGGCGGTGGTCGTCGCGGTCGCGGTGCTGCGGGAGGGGGCGGAGGTCGTGCTGTTCCTCTATGGCATCGCGATGTCCGGCCAGACGGCGCCGGCGCAGCTGCTCGGCGGCGGGGCGCTCGGCCTCGCGGCCGGGGCGGCGGTGTCGTTCCTGCTCTATCGCGGCCTGGTGGCGATCCCGGTGCGGCAGCTGTTCCGCGTCACCGGCTGGATGATCGCCCTGCTCGCGGCCGGGCTCGCGGGGCAGGCGGCGGCGATCCTGGCCGGTGCCGATCTGATCCCGAGCTGGGGCGACCAGCTCTGGGATACCTCCTGGCTCCTGCCGGAGAACAGCCTCGCCGGGCGGGCGCTGCATGCGCTGGTCGGCTATTCCGAGCGGCCGCTCGGCGTGCAGGCGGCGGCCTATGCGGCGGTGCTGCTGAGCCTGACCCTCGCGAGCCGGTTGGTGGGGCGGGAGCAGGCCATCAGGCGACCGGTGGAGGTCAGCCGGCCGGCGGCCTGATTGGAGACATCGTCCCGGGGCAGGCCGCGCAACACGATGTGTTCGGGCCGGGAGCAATTTGACCGCGATCCTTGCGCGGGGGCGATATACAGAGGCGTGCAGTCGTTGGGATGCATCTGTATCGCGCCCGCCGCAACGAGCCACGATCAGCGGCGCCGCGAGGGGGCCGGGGCGCGTGAACGCTGTCCGTCGACATGCCGTCCTGACCGCCCTCTCCTTCGTGATTGGCGTCCTGCTCGTCGCCTGGACGCAACCGACAGGCGACGGCGCGACCTTCCTCGTCGCGAGTGTCGTCCTCGTGTTCAATGCTGTCGGCGCCTTGCTCGGGGGAGCCTTGGCGCGTCGCGCCGCGAAACGCGATGGAAGTGCCAGATGCCTCGCCTGGCTGGCGATGATCCTCACGCTCTCCTTGCCCGTGATCTCCTGTAGCCAGCATGATTCGGCGGGCAACGCCGCGACGGCGACGGGCGTTTCCCCTTCCCCGGCGCCGTGGTGGGCGTTCCAGGCTGGGCATGCGCCGGGGCCCGCAAGGCGTGGGCACGGCGGCGGGCACATGGCACCCATGGCGCCCGGGATTCCATCGCCGCCTGTCGCGGATTACGCCCATGCGGCGCCTTCGAAGGGGCCATCCGGGGCAGGGGCCGGGGGCAGCCCGGGGAAGGGCGCCGGGAGCGCCGGGGCGGCGTCAGCGGGCATGGCGGGCGCCGCCGGGAGACCTCAGGCGGATGTGGCCTTCCCGGCCACCCCCCCTCCGGGCGCGGTCTCTCCGGAGCGTCTCCGCCCAGCCCGAACCTTCCTGCGGGCGCAAGACATTCCTCCACCCGGCGTCGGCGCCTATGGCGTGTTCGCCTTGCGGGCCTTGCCCACCCCGGCGACCCATGACCGGCTCCTCATGGCGTGCCGGGCGTTCCTCGCCACCCTGCCGAAGCAAAGTGCCTTGCCGGCTTCTGTTCCTCTCAGGGATCAGATGTTGACCGTGTGGCCCATCGACGATCCGAAAGAGGCAGCGGCGCATGATGAGGATTGCGACTACCTTGAACGGCATTACGATCTCTACGGCGGTATTTCCGCGATCGAGGACGCGGAGTCACAGCGCCACAAGCTGGAGGGGCGGGGGCCGTTCCTGATCGGCTGGTCGCCATCCACGATGCGCGGCGTGCCGGATGCGGTCGTCCTGATCATCGATATGTCGGAGTACAGCGACCAGCGCGACTTCGATGACGCCCTGGATCTGTGGCAAAGGCGGATCGTCGATGATCCCTCGCTGTGGCGCGACGGCTTCACGCTGGAGGGGTTGCGGATCAGGGTGCGGAATTTCGCCAATTCCTATGGCGGCGCCATCCTGCGCGGGATCAAGTTCTGGACGAAGACTGGCTAAAGACGGCGTATCCAGGCCGAACCCCAGGCGCGTCGTAAGGTGGCATGAAGGGGCTTCGGCGCGGCGACGCGGCGCATTATATGAAGGCATCCGGGGCGGGCCGCGTCATGCGCCCCATCCCGCCGGCGGCTCCCGCCGTCGGCTCCCCACCGCGTTCCGAGGCGCCAGCGCATGAGCGAGACACAAACCAGCGGGCTCGTGCCCGTCACCGTCCTGACCGGCTATCTGGGGGCGGGCAAGACGACGCTGCTCAACCGGATTCTGACCGAGAAGCACGGCAAGCGCTACGCCGTCATCATCAATGAGTTCGGGGAACTCGGGGTGGATAACGACCTCGTCGTCGATACCGACGAGGAAGTGTTCGAGATGAACAATGGCTGCGTCTGCTGCACCGTGCGCGGCGACCTGATCCGCATTGTCGGCGGGCTGATGAAGCGGTCCGGCACGTTCGACGGCATCATCGTTGAGACCACCGGCCTCGCCAATCCGGCCCCGGTGGCGCAGACCTTCTTCGTCGATGAGGATGTGCGCGCGAAGACGCGGCTCGACGCCATCGTCACCGTGGTGGACGCCAAGACCCTGCCGGCCCGGCTCGCCGACAGCGCCGAGGCCCAGGCGCAGATCGCCTTCGCCGACGTGATCGTGCTGAACAAGCTCGATCTCATCTCCGCCGGGGAACTGGCCGAGGTGGAGCGCAGCATCCGCGCCATCAACAGCCTCGCGCGCATCCATCACGCGACGCGCAGCGATGTGCCGGTGACCGAGATCCTCGACCGCAACGCCTTCGATCTCAACCGCGTGCTGGAGATGCAGCCGGATTTCCTCAGCGGCGAGGCCGAGCACGAGCACAACGAGGATGTGCGGAGCATGAGCTTCGAGCTGGCCTCGCCGCTCGATCCGGACCGGTTCAATGCCTGGATCGGCGCCCTGTTGCAGGAGCGCGGGGCGGATCTGCTGCGCACCAAGGGCATTCTCGATTTCGCGGGCGAGGACCGGCGCTTCGCCTTCCAGGCGGTGCACATGATCGCCGATGGCGATTTCATCGGCCCCTGGCGCGAGGGCGAGAAGCGCAGCTCGCGCATCGTCTTCATCGGCCGCAACCTGAACCGGCCGCAGCTGCGGCGCGGCTTCGAGAGCTGCCTCGTCCCCGCCGAGCCGGCCGGGAGCGGCCGCGCGTGAGCGGGACGGTTCAGGCGCCGCTGTCGCCCGATTTCCTGCTGCAATCCCGCGGCGTCTCGCATCCGCTCGGCGCTTATGTCGTCGGCGCCGCTTTCAGCCGGGATGGCGGACTCGCCGCTTTCGCGCTCGGGGACGGCACGCTGCGCCTGGCCCGGCCGGACCAGCCGGAGGCGGCGTGGGAAACCGTGGCGGCGCATGCGGGCGCCGTGCTCGCGCTGGCGCCGGATGCCCTGCCGGGCGGCTTTGTCACCGGCGGCGATGATGGCGCGTTCCGCCGCATCACCCCGGAGGGGACGACCGACATCGCCCGTTTCGGGGCGATGAAATGGGTGGAGCAGGTGGCGAGCTTCGGCGACGGCAAGGCCGGCTGGCTCGCCTGCAGTGTCGGCCGCGCCGTGCATCTGTTCGACGCGGCGGGGCAGGAGGGGCGGCGCTTCGACCATCCCTCCACCGTGACCGGCCTCGACTTTGACGGGCGCGGCAAACGCCTGGCCGCCTCGCATTACAACGGCGCCTCGCTCCGCTTCACCGCGGCGCGCGAGGACAAGCCGCGCGTGCTGGAATGGAAGGGCAGCCATATCGGCGTCATCCTGCATCCGGCGGCGGAAGCGGTGGTGACGGCGATGCAGGAGAACGCGCTGCATGGCTGGAAGCTGCCGGACGGGCAGCATATGCGCATGTCCGGCTATCCGGCGAAGACGGAGAGCCTCTCCTTCAGCCGCAACGGCAAGTGGCTGGCCTCCTCGGGGGCGGATGTCATCGTGCTGTGGCCGTTCTTCGGCGGCGGGCCGATGGGCAAGCCGCCGCTGGAGCTTGGCGGCGGCACCGGCGCGCTCTGCACCCGCGTCGCCTGCCATCCGGGCATGGACAGCGTCGCCGCCGGGTTCGACGATGGCTCCGTTATCCTCGCTGACATCGACAGCGCCCGTATCCTGCCGGTGGCGGCGGGCGGGCGCGGCAAGGTGACGGCGCTGGCCTGGAGCCCGGATGGGGCGCGGCTTGCCTTTGGCACCGAGAGCGGGTTCGCGGCGCTGGTGGATTTTTCCAGGCGCTGATTTGCGCCAGGGGGCGTTGTTGTAAGCAAAGGCCAGGGGCGTTGCCCCTGGACCCCACTGGGGCCGACGGCCCCAGACCCCTTTTCGTGAATGATTCTAAATTTGTGCGGGTCTGGGGGCGCTGCC
>DATJWY010000235.1:0-3935 GCA_035500775.1 Acetobacteraceae bacterium | reverse complement strand
CAGCCGAAAGGCGGCAGGCGCAGCGGGGCTTTATCTTTGGAACGGGCACGCGCCCGAGGCTCGCACAAGCTCACCGCTGCCGTCTCTGGCATTGGCCAATGCCAGAGACGGCAAACGACTTACAAGGCTTGCCTTTGGCGGAGTCCAGGGGCAGAGCCCCTGCTTTTCCTTCTCACCGCCCCGGCAGGGTGCGCAACCCGCGCGTGCTTTCGTACACCAGCATCCGGTAGCCATCGCGCTCGAAGGCGTGGTGCTCGGCCATGCCGATCGCCCCCAGCACCATGCGCGAGGCGAAATTATCCTCCCAGGCGACGGCGACCACCCGGTCGATGCCGGCGACATCATGCGCGAAGCGGAGCGCCGCGCCGGCGGCCTCGCGCGCCAGGCCGCGGCCGCGCGCCTCCGGCCACAGGGCGAAGCGCAGGGCGAGGCCACGCCCGTCCGGCCGATCATGCACGCCGGTAATGCCCTGGAACCGGCCATGCTCGCGCACGGTGAACATGCCGGCGCCGTGCGCCGCCCAGAAGGCGATGTCCTCCGCCAGTTCCTCGGCCGCCCGCACCCGGGAGCGGACCCCGCCGAGCATGCGGGCATAGACGAGCGGGTCCGCCTTCAGTCGCGCGACCTCGGACAGGTCCGACCACGCCATCGGGCGAAGCACCAACCGGCCGGTGCGGAGAATCCAGGCCGGGTTCAAGCCCGGGGCTCCCCGTCCAGGCCCATTCCCCCGCTCCGTGGGAGCGAGGGAAACCCGGGCCACGCCACCCCAAACGAGCCGGGGAGCAACCGCGCCCCCCGCCCGGTCAGCGGGCCAGCGGCCGGTATTTGAGCCGGTGCGGCTCGGTCGCATCGATGCCGAGGCGACGTCGCTTGTCCTCTTCGTAGGCCTGGAAGTTGCCCTCGAACCACTCGACATGGCTGTCGCCCTCGAAGGCGAGGATGTGCGTCGCCAGCCGGTCGAGGAACCAGCGATCATGGCTGATGATGACCGCGCAGCCCGCGAATTCGGCCAGCGCCTCTTCCAGCGCCCGCAGCGTATCGACGTCGAGGTCGTTGGTCGGCTCGTCGAGCAGGATGACGTTGCTTTCGCTCTTCAGCATCTTGGCGAGATGCACCCGGTTGCGCTCGCCGCCGGAGAGGATGCCGACCTTCTTCTGCTGGTCGGAGCCCTTGAAGTTGAAGGCGCCGACATAGGCGCGCGAGGGCACCGCCCGCTTGCCGAGATAGATCACGTCGGTGCCGCCGCTAATCTCCTCCCAGACCGACTTGTTCGCGTCCAGGCTGTCACGCGACTGGTCGACGTAGCCGAGCTTCACCGTCTCGCCGACCTTCAGCGTGCCGCCATCCGGATGCTCCGCGCCGGTGATCATGCGGAACAGCGTGGTCTTGCCGGCGCCGTTCGGGCCGATCACGCCGACAATGCCACCGGGCGGCAGCTTGAAGTTCAGATCGTCGATGAGCAGCCGGTTGCCGAAGGCCTTGCGCAGATGCTCGGCCTCGATGACCGTGCCGCCGAGGCGCGGGCCGGGGGGAATGACGATCTCGGCCACCCCCGTCGCCAGCTCCTGGCTCTTCTGCAGCATCTCCTCGTATTTCTGGATACGGGCCTTGCTCTTGGTCTGGCGCGCGCGCGGGGAGGAGGAGATCCATTCCTGCTCGGCGGCCAGGGCGCGCTGGCGGGCGCTCTCCTCCTTTTCCTCCTGGGCGAGACGCTTGCACTTCTGCTCCAGCCAGGAGGAGTAGTTGCCCTCGAACGGATAGCCGCGGCCGCGCTCGATCTCGAGGATCCAGTTGGTCACGTTGTCCAGGAAGTAGCGGTCATGGGTGATGACCATGACGGTGCCCGGATATTCGCGCAGCGTCCGCTCCAGCCAGGCGACGCTTTCCGCGTCGAGATGGTTGGTCGGCTCGTCGAGCAGCAGCAGGTCCGGCTGCTCCAGCAGCAGGCGGCAGAGCGCGACACGGCGCTTCTCGCCGCCGGAAAGCCGGGTCACGTCCGACTCCGGCGCCGGGCAGCGCAGGGCATCGAGGGCCATCTCGATCTTGCGATCAAGCTCCCAGCCATCCTTCGCGTCGATCTCTTCCTGCAGCGTCGCCTGCTCGGCGAGGAGGGTGTTCATCTCCTCCTCCTCCATCGGCTCGGCGAATTTCTCCGAGATCTCGTTGAAGCGGGCGAGCGCCTTGCGCAGCGGACCAAACGCCTCGGCGACATTCTCGGCAACCGTCTTGGTGGGGTCGAGCTGCGGCTCCTGCGCCAGATAGCCGACGCGCACGCCCTCGGCGGCCCAGGCCTCGCCGCCGTACTCCTTGTCGATCCCGGCCATGATCTTGAGCAGGGTGGACTTGCCGGCGCCGTTGACGCCGAGCACGCCGATCTTCACCCCCGGCAGGAAGGACAGGGTAATGCCCTTGAACACCTCTCGGCCGCCGGGGAAGGCCTTGGTGACATCCTTCATGACATAGACATACTGATAGCTGGCCATTTTACGGCTCCCGACGGACTGCGTGGCGTGTGGTGTAGTGACCCGGATGGCTGGCGGCAACGGCGCTCGGCGGGTCGAGCGGCAGCATATGGTGCGGCGCGAAGCCCGCGCCAACGCCCCCGTGCATCCGGCAGGTCTGCGCCCGGCAGGACTCGAACCCGCAACCAAGCCGTTATGAGCGGCCCGCTCTGACCATTGAGCTACAGGCGCATGAGGCAGAAGCATCCGCATCGTGCTGCCGGCATCAGAAACAGCAAGCCGGGCACGTTGGCAAGCACCGGAGCGCGCTCTATGGTCCGGCCGCGCCGCCCTGCCGCGGCTTTCTGAGGGGGAGTGAGACTCGTGGACGTTGCCAAGATCCCGACCGGGAAGAACCCGCCCAACGATATCAATGTCATCATCGAGATCCCGCAGGGATCGTCGGTGAAATACGAGATCGACAAAGACTCCGGCGCGGTGGTCGTGGACCGCTTCCTGTTCACCCCGATGGCCTATCCGGCGGCGTACGGCTTCATCCCCGGCACGCTGGCCGATGACGGCGACCCGGCCGACGCGCTCGTGCTGGTCCCGGCCGCCGTGGTGCCCGGCTCGGTGATCCGCGCCCGCCCGATCGGCCTGCTCAACATGGAAGACGAGTCGGGGCAGGACGAGAAGATCATCTGCGTCCCGCACGACAAGATCCACCCGCTCTACAGCACGGTGCAGGCGATCGAGGATCTGCCGGCGATCGTGCGCCAGTCGATCGAGCACTTCTTCACCCGCTACAAGGACCTCGAGCCCGGCAAGTGGGTGAAGGTGACCGGCTGGGGCGATAAGGCGGCGGCCGAGGCGGCGATCATCAAGTCGATCGCGGCGGCGCAGAAGTAATCAGCCACACCGGCACTATCGCAGAGCACCTTCGGGGCTCCGCCCCGGAACCCCGCCAGGAGGCTCCGCCTCCTGGACCTCCGCCAAAGGGCGAAGCCCTTTGGAAACCCTTTACTTGTGGGGATCTGGGGCCTCCAGGCGCCAGCGGGGTCACTGATATCGGCGCTGCTTGGACCCGGGATGCTGGGGTTGTCCACACGGCGGGCCGAGGAGGTCGGAGCGGTGCCGGATTGAACGAGGCCAGGGGCAGGACCCCATAGGCGCTGGTATTCCGGCCGAGACGGTTGATTCCTGCCGGATGCCTGCTGAGGCCCCGCAACCGGGGGCATCGCCGGGATCCCTCTGTCTCGGCCGGAAGACCGGCGAGAAACACGCTTATGGGAAGTCTGGTCAGGCAAAGCCAATGATCTGGAGCCTGGGGATACGGCCTAGCGGCGACACGTCGCTCACCCGCGTGTCCGTTAGATCGAGGGTTTGCAGGGCGGTCAGACCTGACAGCGGCGCCACGTCGCTCACCTGCGTGCCCCTCAGATCGAGGGTTTGCAGGGCGGTCAGGCCCGCCAGCGGCGACACGTCGCTCACCCG
>DATJWY010000234.1:0-2337 GCA_035500775.1 Acetobacteraceae bacterium | reverse complement strand
TCCCGAGCGGCACCAGCGCCCAGGGCGGCACGGAGAGCCCGGTCTCCTCGAACACCTCGCGGATGGCGGCCTCCGCCGGGGCCTCGCCGGGCTCGATCAGGCCCTTCGGGATGTCCCAGCGCGGCGAGCGGACGGCATGGCCGAGCAGCAGGCGCCTGCCATCGGTGATGAGCACGCCCGCGCTGATCCGCCGCGTCATGTCCCCGCCTGTCATGGTCCCATGCTTCCGCCCCATCGGGGCCGCGCGCGGCCCGATCGATCCACGCCTTGATTAAGCGAGCCGCCCCGACGGTGGAACCGGCATGACGCAAGCCTGTTTGAATCTCCATCATTCCACAGGAGGCATGCATGGCTTACGATCAGGCCAAGGATCAGGCGGGCA
The DNA here is from genome assembly GCA_035500775.1 of Acetobacteraceae bacterium. Taxonomy (GTDB): domain Bacteria; phylum Pseudomonadota; class Alphaproteobacteria; order Acetobacterales; family Acetobacteraceae; genus DATJWY01. Next base: position 1,955 of record DATJWY010000234.1, on the reverse strand, counting down.
GCGCGCAGGAGCCGGCGGGCAAGACGGTGGAAAACGCACAGACCACGGCCGAGGATTGCTGCCCGCACGGGGCGGAACAGGCGCGATGCGCCTGCGGCTCGATCACGGCCGAGATGTGCAAAGCCACGACGGCGGTGTCGGAGCAGATCAAGGAGCGGCCGTTCGCCGCCGTGGCGATCGCCGCCGTGATCGGCTACGCGCTCGGCCGGCTGGGCGCACGCCGCTGACCGGGTCGGCCTCTGCCCTGTTCACCATCGGTTATGAAGGCCGGACCCAGGCCGAGCTGATCGACCAGTTGCGGCTGGCCGGGGTTACGCTGCTGATCGACGTGCGCGCCTTGCCGCTTTCCCGCAAGGCGGGGTTTTCCAAGCGCGTGCTGGCGGCCTCGGTGGAAGCGACCGGCCTCGCCTACGCGCATCTGCGGCCGCTCGGCACGCCGAAGCCGGGGCGGGACGCCGCGCGCCGCGGCGATGCCCATGCGCTGGAACGGATCTATGCCGAGCATTTGCAAGGCGACCCGGCACAACACGCGCTCGCCGAGGCCACCGCCCTGGCGCGCGAACATCGCGCCTGCCTGCTCTGCTATGAGCGGGACCCGGCCTGCTGCCACCGGCGGTTTGTCGCCGAACTGATCGCCGAGACGATCGCGCTGCCAGTGACCGACCTCTGAACAGAAAGCCCCATTGCGCCGGGGCCCCGAGGACGGCGCGCCCCCCGGCATGCGGATGCACGCCCGCGCATGACGGGGCTCGGGGCGGAGGGACGCCAAGGCCCCATTGCTCCGCCGCGGCGGTGGGCTGGCCATGGAGGAAGCGCCCCGCGGCCTTCCGCCCCTGGTCAGCGCGGCCGCCGATACGGTAGAGGCCGGCGCATGCCGGATTTTCGTCTCGAACTGGAGCATGGCGGCCGCGTCGCCGGGATCGACGAGGTGGGGCGCGGGCCGCTCGCCGGTCCGGTGGTGGCCGCCGCCGTGGTATTCCCCGCCGGGGTGCCGGAGCGGCTGGCGGCGCTGCTCGACGACTCGAAAAAGCTCTCCGCCGCATCCCGCCTCGCCGCCTATCTGGCGCTGCGCGAGAGCGGGGCGGCGGAGATCGGCGTCGGCGCCGCCTCGGTGAGCGAGATCGCCCGGCTGAACATCCTGCAGGCGACACTGCTCGCCATGCGGCGCGCCTGCACCCGCCTGCCGGCCCCACCCGATTTCGCCCTGGTGGACGGCAGCACCCCGCCGCCGCTCCCCTGCCCCGTCCGTTGCGTGGTGAAGGGCGATGGGCTGAGCCTCTCCATCGCCGCCGCCTCCATCGTCGCCAAGGTGCTGCGCGATCGGGCGATGGCCCGGCTGGCGGTGCGCTTCCCCGCCTATGGCTGGGAGGATAATGCCGGCTACCCCACCGCACGCCACCGCACGGCGCTGCTGCGACTCGGGCCGACGCCGCATCACCGCTCAACCTTCGGCACCGTGCGCCAGCTCAGCCTGGGTCTTGCCTCCGACGTGCCGGGATAAGGCATTTAAAAGCAAGGCGAGGGCTCCGCCCTCGACCCGCTGGGGCCTTGAGGCCCCAGACCCCCAATCACATAAGCAATGGATTCCAAAGATACTGTGTCTCCGGTCAAGCCGGTGCGGGTCGCGTCGAGGCATGAGACTGATGGTCATGTCGTGGCGTCGGCTTCGAACGGCTTTTGGGTGCGGATGACGGCGTGAGCCAGCACCAATAGTTTGCGGGCCACGGCGATCAGCACGACCTTGTGTGGCTTGCCCGCGGCGGTCAGGCGCTGCCCGAAGTCCTTCAATCGCGGATTATGGCGCCGCGCGCTGAGCGCGCAGAGATACAGGGCGCTGCGCAGGTTCGGGTTGCCGATGCGGCTGATGCCGCCCGTGTGCCGCCGGGTGCCCGAACTATGCTCCTGGGGCGAGAGGCCGGCGAACGCGGCGAGGCCCTTGGGGGTGAACTCGGCGA
>DATJWY010000233.1:0-10030 GCA_035500775.1 Acetobacteraceae bacterium | reverse complement strand
CGTTGCGAAACCGTGGTTATGCTGCACTTGCGTGCCCGGGTTTTGCCCCGATTACCCCGTCAAAGGCGAAGCCTTTGAAATCCGTTATTTTTTCTTGGTTGTATCGGCAGCCAGCCCTGGACCCCACTGGGGCCAATGGCCCCAGACCCCTTTTCATTAGTGATTCCAAATTTGTGCGGGTCTGGGGGCGCTGCCCCCAGCGGGTCCAGGGCGGAGCCCTGGCCTTTTTCTCGATCGGTCAAGGCTTACGGAGGTTGGTATTATCTCGGCCCACATAAGGCCCCGACAACCCTCTCCCGCAGGCGCTCCAGCGCCGCCGCCGCCGGGCCGACGTCGAAGCGACGCGCCCGCGCCATTCCGCGAGCGGTCAGCGTTGCCCGCCGTGCCTCGTTCGTTGCCAGGGCCGCGAGCGCGGTTGCCATCGCGTCCGGCTGTTCGGGGTCCACATACACGGCCGCGTCCCCGGCGATCTCCGGCAGCCCGCCGCGCCGGGAGCAGACAAGCGCCGCGCCGCAGGCGAGCGCCTCCAGCGCGGTGAGGCCGAACGGCTCGGCCCACCGGCTCGGCACGACCACGATGGCGGCGCGCGCCATCGCCTCCAGCACCGCCGCGTGCGGCCGGTAGCCGGGCAGGGCGATGCCGGCCTCGGCGGCGCGCGGGCGCAGGGCGCGGATGAAGGGGGTTTCCGGGCTTTCCGGCCGGGAGCGGTCGGCGCCGATCATCTCCGCCCGCCAGCCGGGCAGGCGCGGCAGGGCGGCGGCGCAGGCCTGGACGAAGCTGTCGGCGCCCTTGTCGGCCACCAAACGGCCGGCGAACAGGATCAGCTTCTCGCGCGCCCCGGCGGGTAGGGGGAGCGGCAAGGCGGCGAGGTCCAGGCAGTTCGGCAGCACCGAAGGCGGCGTGGCGGCGATCGTTTCCGGCGGCACTCCCTCGGTGAGCCGCCCGGCGACCCAGGCGGAGACCGCAACCACCCGTGCCAGCCGCGCCAGCAGCCGGGCCCGCGCCGCTGGTGCGGCAAGGCCGCGCATGCCCTGCGGGTCGTTGTGCAGCGTGAGTGTCACCGGCACGCGCGGCAGGCGACGGGCGAGGGCGAGGGCCAGATCGGGCCGGTTATGCACCTCGATCAGCGCCGGGCGCAGCGCCGCGAGGGCGCGCGCGACCCCGATCGTGTAACGCTGCCGCCAGGGTAGAGGCAGGAAGCGCGGCAGCGGTGCCGGGTGGAACGGGACATCGGCGAAGACCGGCCGGGATTGCGGCGCGCCGACCACGACCGGGGCGAACCGCCCCGAACCGGCGACGGCCAGCCGGTGCACGAGCAGGCCGATGGCGCCCACCGCGTCGGGGCCGAACCCCTCGCCCGGCGGCAGCACGATGGCGACGCGGGGTGGGGCGGCCGCCTCCGGCGTCACCGCCGCGTGGCCGGCGCCTCTGCCAGCCCCCAGCCGAGCAGCAGGAAGAACCATCCGCCCATCGGCATGGAGGTGAAGCCGCTGGTGGAGGCGAGCGGCCAGAGCTGGATCACCGCGCTGGCGAACAGCCCGACCCGGCGCGGGTCCGGCGTCCGCCACAGCCCGCGCCAGAGCGGCGCCAGCCAGGCGAGCGCGAGGGCGCAGAACAGCGCGAGCCCCGGCAACCCGCCATCCGTTGCCGCCTGGGCGTAGAAATTATGCGGATGCTCGGTGCAGAACGCGGTGCCGCCGCCATCCGGCAGCGAGCCATCGAGCGACGGCCGGAAATAGCGCGGCATGCGGCAGCCGCTGCGGAACCCGTCGAAGCCGCGCCCGGTCAGCGGGTGCTGCGCCGTGATCTCGCCGGCGCGGGTGTAGATCAGTCCGTAGGGGGAGACGGCGAAATGCTCCAACTGGCTGGAGAACTGCACGACCAGCCGGTGATAGGCGCTCGGGCGCACCACCACGGTGGCGGCGACGAGGCCGAGCGCGGCGACGCAGGCGATCAGCACCGCCGGGCGCAGGCGCGGCAGCAGCAGGGCGGCGATCAGCAGGCCGAACCCGGTCAGCACCAGCGGCATGCGCTGGCCGATCAGCACCATCGCCGCCACCGGCACGAGCAGCAGCGCCAGCCCGCCGAGGCGGGTGAGGAGGCGCCGGCGGCTGAGCAGGGCCTGCACCGGCGGCACCAGCACGGGCGGGATCAGCCGGGCGAGCGGCGGGCCGGCGCGCGGTTTGTCGAACGGGCCGCCAAGCTCGCCTGCGGTGCCGGGGCGGTCGCCGTAGAGATTGTGCCCGAGCGCGCCCTGGATCAGCACCTGCGTGGTGATGTAGGCGGTGCAGGCGGCGAGCACGCCGGCGAGCCAGCGTCGCGGCGCGGCCTCGCGCAGCACCATGTGCCGCAGCGCCGGCAGGAAGATGATGAAGCGCAGGGCGGCGAGCGCCTGCAGCGTCGAGGGAATCTTGCCCTCGCCGAGGCCGAGGCCCGGGATGGGAAGCGAGCAGATCAGCACCCAGCCCCACCAGGCGAGGCCGAGCCGCGTCCAGCTCTCGCCGAGCCAGCCCCAGGCGCGGCGCCGGGCCGAGGCGAACAGGAAGCAGAGATCGGTGATCGTGATCGTTGCGTCGGCCAGGGCATGGCCGTGCATCAGGAAGAGCGGGGTGAGCAGGGTGGCCACGAGGGCGACGCGCTCCGGCCAGCCGGGGGGCGCTTGGTTCGGTAAGGAAACGGAGATCACTTCGCCCCAGGATTGGTTCGCGGTACGTCTCGTTCCTGCCACCGCCGGAGCGGCCTGACAACTCGAAGTGGGTCCGGCTCGCGCGGCGGTGAAAACCGCGTTACGATTTCTCACATCCAGGGCGGTTCCACCGAGGGCGTCATCACCGCCCTGCGGAACCGTCCTGGCCTTTGTTTTGGCGAGCGGTTTTATCAGCCGAACCGATTCCGGTGCCGGCTGATACCGCTCTGGCGGAGAGTGTCTTGGGTCCGGCCTCGTTCGGCAAGCTCGCGGTGGTGCAGCCGCTCCCGGGGATCGGGGACATGATCTGGCACTTGCCGCATATCCGCGCCCTCGCGGCCGCGGCCGCGGGCGGCCGGGTCACGCTCGTCGCCAAGCCGCGTTCCGGCGCGGACCAGCTCTTCGCTGGCGACGGGGCGGTGGGGGACGTGCTCTGGATGGACCGCAACCCGGAGGGGCGGCGCGGCCGGCATGACGGGCCGCTCGGCATGCTGCGCCTGATCGGTGCGCTGCGGGCGCGGCGTTTCGACAGCGTGGTGCTGCTGCATCATAGCGACAGCCTCGCCTTCGCCCTGCGCGCCGCCGGCATTCCCCGCCGGTTCGGCTATGGCGTGGGCGGGCAGCGCTGGCTGCTCAACCGCCAGCCTTTCCTGCCCCCGGCGACGCGGGGGGTGCATCCGCTGGAGCAGGCGACTGCCTTCCTCGCCGCGCTGGGTCTGCCTCCCGGGGAGGCGGAGCCGTGTCTTGCCGTCGATGCCGCGACGCGGGCGGCGGCGTTGGAGCGGCTGGCCCTGCCCGGGCCGTTCCCGGCCTTCGGCATCGGCAGCTCGGAGCCCAGCAAGCAATGGGGGGCGGAGCGGTTCGCTGCCCTCGCGGCGGCGCTGTTGCGGCAGGGCTGGCCGGGCGTGGCGCTGGTCGGCGGTCCCGCCGAGGCGGGGCTGGCGGAGGCCATTCGCGCGGCGCTCGGCGCGGAGGCGGCGCGGGCGGTGCCGGTGCTCGGCTGGCGCCTCGACGCGGTGGCGGCGCTGCTTTCCGCCGCCGATTTCTATGTCGGCAACGATACCGGCATGCTGAACCTCGCGGCGGCGGTGGGCCGGCCCGCCTTCGGCCTGTTCGGCGCGACGCCGCCGCTCAGCCATAGCCGCACCATCGTGCCGATCTTGCCCGCTTGCGGCGCGGGCATGGCGAGGATCGCCGTTCCGGCGGTGCTGGCGGCGCTGCCGCCCTTTCCGGGGGTGCGGCACCAGGCCTGATGCCGTGGCGCGGTGTCGCGCCACGTAAAGGCCATACTGTCGTGCGGAGATTGGAAATTATGCACGGCAGTGTGTCGGGGACGCCGTTTAAGTGATGTATCCGGTCCGGTTCCTCTCCTCCATCCGGCCCCGCCGGCCATCGCCAGGGCGCGCACCTCCGGTGTCGCGGAATCGCATCGGTGCGTGGGAAGTTTCCGCGTTGCATAACCGGGTATTGACCGGCTAGGGGGAGAGTTCTACCTGAGCCTAGCGGAAGTCCAAAAATCCCCAAGGTCCTGCGCACGTCCGGATAATGGCGCGGGCCAGGGGCGGGTCTGTTCGCGAACGCGCCGGAAGGCTGGCCAAAAGGCCGTTCTGTCCCACTGGAGTAGCTGTTTCGATGCTTGAGAGCGCCGCGAGAGTGCAGCCATCGCCAATCTCCGCTTCCGGATTGGAGCGAATGACGCATGCCGGCGCGGACGCGCGAACGCTCACGCATTTGCAGCGGCTGGAGGCCGAGAGCATTCATATCATGCGGGAAGTCGCCGCCGAGGCGGAGAACCCGGTGATGCTCTACTCCATCGGCAAGGACAGCAGCGTGATGCTGCACCTGGCGCGCAAGGCGTTCTACCCCGGCAAGCCGCCCTTTTCGCTGTTGCACGTCGATACGCGGTGGAAATTCCGCGAGATGATCGCCTTCCGCGACCGCATCGCGGAAGAGTACGGCATGCGCCTGATCGTGCACGTCAACCCGGAAGGGATCGAGCGGGACATCAACCCGTTCGTCCACGGCTCGGCCCTGCATACCGATGTCATGAAGACGCAGGGGCTGAAGCAGGCGCTCGACCTGTACAAATTCGACGCGGCCTTCGGCGGCGCGCGCCGCGACGAGGAAAAATCCCGCGCCAAGGAGCGCATCTTCTCCATCCGCTCCGCCCAGCATCGCTGGGACCCGAAGCGGCAGCGGCCGGAGCTCTGGCACCTCTACAACACCCGCAAATCGCCGGGTGAGAGCCTGCGCGTGTTCCCGCTCTCCAACTGGACCGAGCTGGATGTGTGGCAATACATCCAGCAGGAGAACATCCCCATCGTGCCGCTCTATTTCGCCAAGGAGCGGCCGGTGGTGGAGCGTGACGGCATGCTCATCATGGTCGATGACGACCGCCTGAAGCTGCGCCCGGGCGAGGAACCGCAGATGCGCCGGGTGCGCTTCCGCACCCTCGGCTGCTACCCGCTGACCGGCGCGATCGAGAGCGATGCCGACACGCTGCCGGCGGTGATCGCCGAGATGCTCGCCTCCCGCACCTCCGAGCGGCAGGGGCGCATGATCGACCAGGACGGGTCCGCCTCGATGGAGAAGAAGAAGCAGGAGGGGTATTTCTGATGGCCCTCTCCGTGGTGCGCCCGGTCATGACTGAAGTTGAGGCACAGCGTCCCTGCAACCCGCACGCCCATCCCGGGTCCGAGAAGACGCTGCTGCGCTTCATCACCTGCGGCAGCGTCGATGACGGCAAGAGCACGCTGATCGGGCGCATGCTCTATGAGAACCAGGCGTTGTTCGACGACCAGATGACGCAGCTCGCGGCCGATTCCCGCCGCTACGGCACGCATGGCGACGAGCTGGATTTCGCGCTGCTGGTCGATGGCCTTTCCGCCGAGCGCGAGCAGGGCATCACCATCGACGTCGCCTATCGCTTCTTCCAGACGCCGACGCGCAAGTTCATCGTCGCCGACACGCCGGGCCACGAGCAGTACACGCGCAACATGATCACCGGTGCCTCCACGGCGGACGTGGCGGTGATCCTGATCGACGCGCGGCGCGGCGTGCTGACGCAGACGCGGCGGCACAGCTTCCTTGTCTCGCTCATCGGCATCCGCAACATCGCCGTCGCCATCAACAAGATGGACCTGGTCGATTTCTCGCAGGAGGTGTTCGACCGGATCGAGGCCGAGTATCGCGAGTTCGCCAAGCGCATCGGCATCGAGAGCATCACCTGCCTCCCGCTCTCGGCGCTGCGCGGCGACAACGTGGTGGAGCGGAGCCCGAACACGCCCTGGTACGAGGGCCCGACGTTGATGGGCTATCTCAACGGCGTGCATGTCGAGGAGCGGGCGACCGATCTGCCGTTCCGCCTGCCGGTGCAGTGGGTCAACCGCCCGTCGCCGGATTTCCGCGGCTTCTCCGGCCTGATCGCGAGCGGCGCCATCCATCCCGGTGACCGCGTGCGCGCGCTGCCCTCCGGCAAGGAGAGCCGTGTCGCCCGCATCGTGACGCAGGACGGCGATCTCCCGCACGCGATCGCCGGCCAGTCCGTGACGCTGACCCTCGCCGACGAGATCGACATCAGCCGTGGCGACATCATCGTCCGCGCCGAGGCGCCGGCGGAGGTGGCCGACCAGTTCAGCGCCACGCTCGTCTGGATGAGCGAGCAGCCGCTCGTGCCGAACCGGGAATATCTGCTGAAGATCGGCGCCCGCACCGTGCTGGCGACGCCCGGCGCGCCCGAGCACAAGGTGAACGTCAACACGCTGGAGCAGCTCCCGGCGCCGACGCTGGCGCTGAACGAGATCGGCGTGCTCGACATCGCCCTCGACCGGCCGGTCGCCTTCGATCCCTATGAGCGGAATCGTGAGACCGGCGCCTTCATCCTGATCGACCGGCTGACCAGCGACACCGTCGCCGCCGGCATGATCCGCCATGCGCAGCGCCGCACGCGGAACGTGCGCTGGCAGCCGACCGATATCGACAAGCAGGCCCGCGCCGCGCTCAAGGGGCAGACGCCGCGTCTCGTCTGGTTCACCGGCCTGTCCGGCGCCGGCAAATCGACCATCGCCAACCTGGTCGAGGCGAAGCTGTACGCGGCCGGCAAGCACACCTACCTGCTCGACGGCGACAATGTGCGGCATGGACTGAACCGCGATCTCGGCTTCTCGGAAGCGGAGCGGGTGGAGAATATCCGCCGCGTCGCCGAGGTGGGGAAGCTGATGGTGGATGCAGGGCTGATCGTGCTCGCCTCGTTCATCTCGCCGTATCGCGCGGAGCGCGACCTGGCCCGTTCGCTGCTGGCGCCGGGCGAGTTCGTCGAGGTGTTCGTCGATACGCCGCTCGCCGTCGCCGAGCAGCGCGACGTGAAGGGCCTCTACAGCCGCGCCCGCGCCGGGCAGATCGCGAATTTCACCGGCATCGACGCGCCCTATGAGGCGCCGGAGAATCCGGAACTTCGTATCGATACGGAGGCGACCCCGGCGGAAGAGGCGGCCGACGCTATCGTGCAGTATATCGCGTCCAGAAACGCGCCAGAACCTGATTCACCCTGACAAGAATCTGGGGGCGTGAAGGCCAGGGGCGCCGCCCCTGGACCCCGCCAAAGGCAAGCCTTTGGAATCCATTACTTAAGTGATTGGGGGTCTGGGGCCTCAAGGCCCCAGCCGGGTCCGGGGGCGGAGCCCCTGGCCTTTCTTCGCACCACGCCCCGTGCGAGTGTGCGGGGGCTGGTCCGGGCGCCTGGGTCGGCTTCCGTAACGAATAAAGCAAGGGCCGGGGCACCAGAATTATGACGAAGACGGGAGTGGTGGACGCCGAGGGCGCGACGGCCGGGTTGTTCAAGCGTGTGGCCGGGCACTGGGCGACCGGCGTCTCCGTCACCACCACCATCGATGCCGCCGGCACGCCGCATGGCCTGACCATGAGCGCGGTCAGTTCGCTCTCGCTGAACCCTGCGCAGTTCCTGATCTGCATTGATGCCGGGTCCGAAACACTGGTGCCGCTCAGCGAAAGCGGGCTGTTCTGCATCAATATCCTCGGCGCGGAGCAGGTGCATGTCTCCCGCGCCTTCGCCTCGCGCGTGCCGGACCGGTTCGCGGGCATTGGCTGGCGGCGCCTCGCCTGCGGCCTGCCGGTGCTGGACGGGGTGATCGCCTATGCCGCGTGCCGGGTCAGCGCCGTGCTGCCGGGCGGCGATCATCGCATCCTGATCGGCGATCTGCTGGAGGGCGGCACGCCGGGCGGGGAGCCGCTGCTGCATTTCCGCGGCGGCTATCGCGCGAGTCAGCCGCTGACCTGAGTCGCCGGGCGGCGCGGCCGGAGGGGGGAGCGGCGTGAACAGACGCACCATCGGCCTGATCTGGGCGCTTGGCCTCGCGCTCGCCGCGCTGATCTACGCCGCCGGACCCGGCGGGGTGATGCGCCATGTCCTGCTGGCGGCGGAGCGGCTCGGCGACGTGGCGCTGGATCTCATGGCGACCATCAGCAACAGCGCCTTCGACATGCTGCGGGCGCTCGCGATCGCGCTCTATGTCGTGTTCGTCTGCCTTGGCGTGATGGCGGTGCACCAGGGGCTGCGCGGCCGCACCGCGCTCGTGACGGTCACGCTGCTGTTCCTGCTGCTGGTGCTGCCGGAAGCCGAGGCCGGGTCGTCCGGCTCCACCCTGCGCTGGTGGGCCGCCTTCCTGCTCGCCGCCTTCGCGGCGTTCGGCATGACGCGCCGGTTGTTGGGCGCGACCAAATAAAGCCGGGGGCTTTCCCTACGGGGTCATTCGGCGAGAGAACCGGGGTCATTTGGCGAAAGGACATGATGTACACGCCAGCGCAGTTCCGGCAGGACGATATTTCCACCCTCCATGCCGCGATCCGGGCGGCGGGCCTTGGCACGCTGGTGACGTTCGGGGCTGACGGGCTCGCCGCCACGCCGGTGCCGATGCTGCTCGACCCGGAACCCGCGCCTTATGGCACGCTGCTCGGCCATCTCGCCCGCGCCAATCCGCAATGGCGGGAGGCGGCGCCGGAGGTGGAGGCGCTGGCGATGTTCCTTGGTCCGGATGCCTACATCACGCCGTCCTGGTACGCGACCAAGGCGGAGACGGGGGAGGTGGTGCCGACCTGGAACTATGTCGCCGTGCAGGCGCGCGGGCCGGTCAGCTTCTTCACCGAACCGGAGGCGCTGCTGGATGTGGTGCGGCGCCTGACCGAGCGGCACGAGGCCGGACGCCCTGATCCCTGGGCGGTGGCGGATGCGCCGGCCGCGTTCATCGCGGCGCAGTTGCGGGGCATTGTCGGCTTCCGGCTGCGGATCACCCGCCTCGAAGGCAAGTGGAAGATGAGCCAGAACCGGAACGCGGCGGATCGCGCGGGCGTCGTCGCCGGGTTGCGCGCCGAGGGGCACGAGACAGTGGCGGCGCTGGTGAAGGGCGAGGGCTGATAGCGCGCGCCGGGTTGCCCTCATCGCCCGGGCCTGCGAGCATCCGGGCGTCCTGCATCCGGTCCCGCGTTGAGCCGCTTCTCCTTTCTTCACCTCGCCGACCTGCATCTCGACAGTCCGTTGCGCGGGCTGGAGGCGGATGCCGACGCGCCGGCCGCGCAATTGCGCCTGGCGACGCGCGCGGCGTTCCGCAACGCGGTCGATTTCGCCCTGGAGGAACGCGTCGCCCTGGTGCTGATCGCCGGGGACCTGTTCGACGGCGACTGGCCGGACTGGCGCAGCGGCGCGTTCCTCACCGCTCAGCTCGCGCGTCTGGCCCAGGCCGGCATTCGCGTGATCGGCATACGCGGCAATCATGACGCGGAGAGCGTGATCACCCGCAAGCTGGTGCTGCCCGAGGGGGCAGTGCTGCTGCGCGCGGACCGGCCGGAGACGGTCGATCTGCCGGAGATCGGTGTCGCCGTGCATGGCCAGAGCTTCGCCACGCGCGAGGTGCTGACCGATCTTTCCGCCACCTATCCGGCGCCGCTGCCCGGGCGGTGCAATATCGGCCTGCTGCATACGGCGGCGACCGGGCGCGACGGGCACGCGAATTACGCGCCGTGCAGCGTCGGGGCGCTGGCGGCGCATGGCTATGATTACTGGGCGCTCGGCCATGTGCATGAACGTGAGGTGCTGAGCGAGGCGCCCTGGATCGTCTTTCCCGGCAATCCGCAGGGACGGCACGCCAAGGAAACCGGTCCCAAGGGCGGCACGCTGGTGACGGTCGAGGATGGGCGGGTGCGGTCGGTGCGCCCGCGCGTGTTCGACGTGGTGCGTTGGGCGCATCCGCGCGTCGATCTCTCCGGCGCGGCGGATGAGGAGGCGGCGTGGGACGCGGTGCGCGCGGCGATCGCCGTGGCGGCGCGGGAGGC
>DATJWY010000232.1:0-2293 GCA_035500775.1 Acetobacteraceae bacterium | reverse complement strand
CCGGAGGTTCTCGATCGCCTGTTCGAGCCCTTCTACACGACGAAGCCCGGCGGTTTGGGGTTGGGGCTGTCGATCTGCCGATCGATCATCGAAGCGCATGGGGGGCGACTATGGGCGACCGCGAACACGCCACGCGGTGCCCTCTTTCAGTTTACCCTTCCGCGCGATGCGATGGAGGTCCGGCCGGAGCAACCGGCATCATTGGTCGAGACCAGCGCAGGTCCGGTCGTAGGTTAAGGAACGTCTGATTAAGGGACCTCTGATCAAGCCGTTTCCGACGGTCCGGACCGCCCCATTTCCCGGCGAGACAGATTGAACTGCGCAAATTCGCGTGTAAATCGGCAAGGGGTTTCGGCGCCAATCGCCGCGCCAACTATCAGATTTAGCTTTGTTTTAGGGGGGCACAGCGTGACGCCGATTCACATGCAGGCCTGCGGTCTGCCCGAGCGGGACGAACGCGTGGCGGCCGCAATTGAAGTTTAAAGCGCTCTAATTTGGCAAAATAACCTATTAATCTTATGAGTATAATAGTATTATTCTGCATAGATGGCGGTTTTCAGGAAAGTCATCCAACCGCCGCGCTTGAGGTTCGACAAATGAACATGCGGGGTAAGACCGTGACGAGATTGGAAATCACCAGAGCACCCGATGGCCTTGCCGCGCCGCCCGCCCAGCTCGGCGGCACCGCGTCCAGTGCCTGTGCTATTGCCATCATCGGCGCGGGGTTTTCCGGCACCATGGCGGCGATCCATTTGCGCCGGCTGCTGCCGCCTGATCAGGTGATTTTCCTCATCGAACGCAGCGGCCGCTTCGCCCGCGGCTTGGCTTACGCCGATACCGGGGCGGCGCATCTGCTGAACGTGCGCGCGGCGAATATGAGCGCGTTTCCAGACGATGCCGGACATTTCGAGCGCTGGGTCGAGGCCAATGCGGCGAACTGGCCGGGTGAGATCCACCGCACCCCGGCCGGAATATTCGCGACGCGACGATTCTATGGCCGCTATCTGCGCGCGGCTTTGCATGCTGAGATCAGCGCCTCCGGCGGCACGGTGCGGCTGCTGGCGGACGAGGTACAGGCGCTTGCCCCAACCCCTGGCGGCTGGCGGCTTGCCTGCCGCAGCGGCAAAAGCATCGAGGCGGCAGGTGTTGTTCTGGCCGCAGGCAATCTGCCGGCCAGCCGACCCTGCGATGGTGTTGAGTTCCGCGATCCGTGGACACCGGCGGCCCTGGCCGACTTGCAGCCGGATGCGCCAGTGCTGCTCGTCGGTACCGGCCTGACCATGGTCGATCTCGTAATGGCCTTACACGCCCGCGGATTCCGTGGCCCGGTCGTCGCCCTCTCCCGCCGGGGGCTGCTGCCACATCCGCATGAAGTCATTGGCCAAGCCTGGCCCGCCCCGACCTTTACCTCGGTCGAGCGCGGCACGGCGGCGGGGCTGTTGCGGGCGGTGCGGGCGCAGCTCCAGGCCGCGCAGGCGCAGGGCATTGACTGGCGCGCGGTCATCGACAGTTTGCGCCCGATTACGGCGGATCTGTGGTACGATTTGCCCGAGCCGGAGCGGGCGCGGTTCCTGCGGCATCTGCGTCCCTACTGGGACATCCACCGCCACCGCATGGCCCCGCCCGCGGCGGCGACAATTCAGAACCTGCTCGGCAGCGGTGGCTTACGCATCGTGCGCGGCCGCGTGCGCGAGGTCGAGCGCCACCCCGGCGATGCCACCGTGACCTTCGACAACCGCGCCACCGGCGTGCCGGAAACGATGGAGGTGCAGCGGGTCATATACGCCACCGGCCTACAGGGGCAGCGCGCCGGGATGGGGCTGTTGCCTAATCTGCTGGCCGCCGGACAGGCCCAGCTGGACCGGCAGGAGCTGGGACTGGCCGTAACCAAATCGCTCGCAGTGATCGATGCCCAGGGCAACCCGGCGCGGAATTTATGGGCGCTGGGGCCGATCGTGCGCGGCGTGTTCTGGGAATGTCTGGCAGTGCCGGACATCCGCGTGCAGGCGCGGCAACTAAGCCAGGCAATCGCCACGTCGCTTACGTTTGCTCAACCTCGCTGACGCCGAGCGCTTCAAGCAGTACCGCCCGCATGGCCCCGAAAGCTGGGGTGCCATGCCGGCGCGGGCGCGGCAGGGTGGCCGCCCTGCATGTGGCGATCTCGCCCAGATATCTCACCTCCCCCGTACGGCCTTCGTCCGCCACAGCAACGGCGTGTTTGGCCTTGGCCACGTCTAGCCCGATAAATACCTCGATATGCTCTCCCATGGGTCATCTCCCAGCGACAAAGGGA
>DATJWY010000231.1:0-3883 GCA_035500775.1 Acetobacteraceae bacterium | reverse complement strand
CGGCGTCGGCGGTGGGAGCGGGGCGGATGCGCGCCACGCCGCGCATGGCGGCGACGGGTCGCAGCATTCGACGGATCGCACCCCGTTGCTGCTGTTCCGCGCCGCCGGGGAGGCGACGCCGAAGGCGGTGCCGCTCGGCCTTGTCGCGCGGCTGGAGGACATACCGCGCGACAAGATCGAGAATGCGGGCGGCGCGTTCGTCACCCAGTATCGCGGCAAGTTGATGCCGCTGATCGCGATGGACGGTGCCGGGCCGTGCGAGGCGCGGCCGATGCAATCGGTGCTGGTCTTCGCCGACCATGAGCGCTCGATGGGGCTGATGGTCGATGAGATCGTCGATGTGGTGCAGGACCGGTTGCGGATCGAGCTGGGCGCGCCGCGCCCCGGCGCGCTCGGCACGGCGGTGATCGCCGGCTCCGCGACCGATGTGATCGACACGGGCTACTGGCTGACCCAGGCCTGGCACGATTGGTTCGGCAGCAATGAGGAGAGGCCGAAATCCCGGCCGCGCATCCTCGTCGTGGAGGACAGCGATTTCTTCCGCCAGCTCCTGGTGCCGACGCTTTCCGCCGCCGGCTACGAGGTGACCGCGGCGGATAGCGGGGCCAAGGCGCTCGCGCTGCGCGACGCGGGCGCGATGTTCGACGCGGTGGTCTCTGACATCGAGATGCCGGAGATGGATGGCCTCACTTTGGCGCGGCGCCTGCGCGAGGGCGGTGCCTGGGCGCATCTGCCGCTGATCGCGCTGACCGGGCGTTCCGGCGAGGCCGATGCGGAGGCGGGGCGCGAGGCCGGCTTCACCGACTATGTGCCGAAATTCAATCGCGAGGGGCTGCTGGCCAGTTTGCGCCAGTGTCTGACGCAGAGCGTGGCGGCCTGAACCGGGATTGGGGGATTCGAGACAATGCAGGACCAAGCCAACAGCCCGGAGAAGGCCCAGGTCGAGGAGCGGGTCTATGTCACTCTGAGCATCGGCGACCAGCTTTGCGGGGTGCCCGTGCTCGCGGTGCGTGACGTGCTGAGCGAGCAGGCGATCACCCGTATTCCGCTCGCCTCGGATGAGATCGCCGGCAGCCTCAATCTGCGTGGCCGCATCGTGACGGCGGTTGATCTGCGCCGTCGCCTGCGCCTGCCGCCCGCGCCCGCCGGCACGCCGCGCATGTCGGTCGTCACGGAGCAGGGCGGCGAGCTTTACGCGCTGCTGGTCGATCAGGTTTCCGAGGTACTGAGCCTGCCGGCCGACCAGTTCGAGCGCAATCCGCCCACCTTGCCGCCGGTCTGGGCCGCGCACAGCGCCGGCATCTATCGCCTGCGCGACAGGTTGCTGGTGGTGCTGGAGATCGCCCGCATCCTGGATATGACGGCGGAGGCCGCCTGAAATCATGACCGACCGCACTTGCCTCGTCGTCGATGACAGCCGCGTGGTGCGCAAAGTGGCGCGCCGCATCCTGGAAAATCAGGGGTTCGCGGTCACGGAAGCGGAGAATGGGAAGCAGGCGCTCGACGCCTGCCGCAAGGCACGCCCCGCTTGCGTGTTGCTCGACTGGAACATGCCGGTGATGACCGGCATCGAGTTCCTCAGGACGCTGCGTGCCGAGTTCGGTCCAGATCAGCCGGTCGTGCTGTTCTGCACCACCGAGAACGAGATCAGCTTCATCGAGGAGGCGATCGCCGCCGGCGCGCAGGAATACATCATGAAGCCGTTCGACGAGGACATCCTGGTCGGCAAGTTCCGGCAGGTCGGGCTGCTGTGACGCCGCCGCCAGATTCCAGGGGGAGCGCCGGCATCGCGCGGGTAATGGTCTGCGATGATTCCGGCATCATCCGACGGGCGATCACCCGTGTTCTCGAAGCCGATCCGGCGATCCGCGTGGTGGCGCAGGCGGTGAACGGCCAGGCGGCGCTGGATGCGATCGGGCGCGATCGGGTCGATGTGCTGATCCTCGACATCGAGATGCCGGTGATGGACGGGATGACGGCGCTGCCGCTGCTGCTGCGCGCCGATCCGGCCCTGCGTGTCGTCATGGCGTCCACGCTGACGACGCGCGGGGCCGAGATCGCGCTGCGGGCGCTTCGCCTCGGCGCGGCCGATTACGTGCCGAAGCCGAGTGCCGCGGTCGGCGGCGATGCGCAATTCAGCACCGAACTGATCGCGAAGGTGAAGGGGCTGGCGCGGCAGCGTCACCCGGCGGCAAGCCCGTCCGCCGCTGCGCCGGCGCCGGCCGCACCGCTTCGGCCGGGGCCGGCACGGCCGCCGCGCCTGCTCGCCATCGGCAGCTCCACCGGCGGGCCGCAGGCGCTGTTCACCCTGATCCAGTCGCTCGGGACCGGGCTGGCGGTGCCGGTGGTGCTGACGCAGCACATGCCGGCGGGGTTCACCGCGATCCTTGCCGAGCACATCACCCGTCTCGGCGCCATGCCTTGTGCCGAGGCGCAGGATGGCGAGACGCTGCTGCCCGGCCGCATCTATCTCGCGCCCGGGGACCGGCATTTGCTGGTCCAGGCCGCCGCCGGCGGGTTGCAGGCGCGTCTTTCCGGCAGCCCGCCGGAGAATTTCTGCCGGCCGTCGGTGGACCCGATGCTGCGCAGCGCCTGCGATGCCTGCGACGGCCGCGTGCTCGTGGTCATGCTGACCGGCATGGGCCAGGACGGCTTGCTCGGCACGCAGAAGATCGTCGCGGCGGGCGGCGCCGCGCTGGCGCAGGACGAGGCGACCAGCATCGTCTGGGGCATGCCGGGGGCGATCACCCGCGCCGGGCTGGTGCATGCCGTCCTGCCGCTCGGGAAGATCGCGGAGAAAATCCGGCAGATCCTGGCGAACGCTCCGGGGCTGGCCGTGCCGCGCCGCCCCTTGAACAAAGCGACCCTTTCGACGGAGCGCCCGCTTTGAACACGGCTGCTTTCGAGGGCATTTCGGCCCGACTCAAGGCGCGGTCCGGCCTGATGCTCGGCCCGGACAAGCTCTATTTGCTGGAAACCAGGCTCGCGCCGATCATGAAGCGGGAGGGGTTGCGCGATCTCGGCGCGCTCGAGGACGCCATGCGCCGGGGCGTTCCGGGGCTGGAGGCGGAGGTGGTCGAGGCGATGACCACCAACGAAACCCTGTTCTTCCGCGACGAGAATCCATTCACGCATCTGCGCCAGATCACCCTGCCGCGCCTGCATGAAGCGCGGTCGCCGGGAACCAGGCTGCGCATCTGGTCGGCGGCGGCGAGCACCGGGCAGGAAGCCTATTCCATTGCCATCACCCTGGCCGAGATGCCGCCGGGGCTGGGCGGGCGGCCGGCGGAGATTATCGGCACCGACATCTCGCGCGAGGCGCTGGCCCGCGCCCGCGCCGGTCTCTACACGCAGTTCGAGGTGCAGCGCGGCCTCTCCATCCAGCGGTTGATGAAGTATTTCAGGAAGGAGGCGGATGGCTGGCGGGTTTCCGAGGCGTTGCGGGCGATGACCGAGTTCCGCGAGTTGAACCTGCTCGGGGATCTGCGCTCGCTCGGCACGTTCGACGTGGTGTTTTGCCGCAATGTGCTGATCTATTTCGACGCGCCCACGAAAACGCGGGTGCTGGAGGCGATCGCGCGGCAGATGGCGCCGGATGGGGTGCTCTATCTGGGCGGGGCGGAGACGGTGCTCGGGTTGACCTCGGCGCTGATGCCGGTTCCGGGCGAGCGCGGCGTCTATGCGCGGGCGGAAGGGGTCGAGGCGATGCGACGCGCCGGGTGAGCGCGGCCGCGCGTCTGCCGGCGATCATCTCCCGGCCTTGCTGGCCGGAAGGTTCGGGCAGTATCCAGGCGCGCGATGAACATGCATCCTTGTTCGCGTCGTCAGGGTCGGTGCCGGAGTGGCGCGGCCGGTCATCCATCCCGGGGTGCGTGGTTACGCG
>DATJWY010000230.1:0-22138 GCA_035500775.1 Acetobacteraceae bacterium | reverse complement strand
CGTTGATGGTGATGCCGGCGGCCACCATCTGGTCGCGTATCGGGCCGGGCGGCGGGCCGTCATTGGAGCCGCCATCCGACGCGATGTCCACGAGGCGGCGCGTGGCCGGGGCCGGCGCCGCGGCCAGCAGGGCGAAGGCGGCGAGCAGCGCCGCGCCGATGGCGGTGAGCCCCGGCCGCACGATGCGGGGTATCATCTCCACCCGATCCGCGAAGGCCAGCGCGTCCTCCCGGCTGGCGATGCGCGTCCAGCCCACCATGATTTCCGCCGATCCCGCGCCGGAGAAGATGATGACGGCGCAGAGGCTGGCGCGCTGCTGGCCGCTGGTCAGGCCGCGGATGACGGCCGGGTCGCGCAGCGCCTCCGCGAGGCCGCCGGCGATCATGTTGAACTCGTCGAAGGTGACGCTCGCCGAGCCATCGACCGCGAGGACCAGGGCGAGATCGGCCGGCGGCATCGCGGATTCTCCTTGCGTGGGGGCGTTCCGGACCCCGACGCAATTGGGCTTTCAGCCTGGCCAGACCGGACTCTGGTCTGGCTGAGGGTGCTCTATCGAGGCAGATGGCGATTCCGGAGTCCAGGGTGGCCTTGCTGGCGGCACCGTGATGGAGCCGTGCGCGTCCGGCGCGTTAGCATCGGTCGGGTAACGGCGTTGAATCCCACAACGGTATCATCTCCAGCATGACATGATGGATCGGTTGCACCCCGCCGCGCGGGCATTGATCTGGTTCTGGTGCCTCGTGCTGGTCGTCACGGCGACCGGGGTCGAGGCGTTGCGGATCATGGGGGCGCCGCCCGGGAGCGTTTCCGGCGAAGGCGTGTCTGCCGCGGCAGTGCCGCCGGAAGCGGCCGCGGCGCCCGCGTTGGCATTGTCCGCTCCGGCCGTGCCGCTCCCGGCTCCGGTTGCTCCGGCTCCGGCTGCTCCGGTTCCGGCCGCGCAGCCGGCCGTCACGCCGGTGCAGGAAGCTGTCGTGCCGGGGGGCGTTCCGCCGCCGGCGCGGCCCCTGTCCGCGCCGGTTGCATCGCCGGCGCCCCCGCCCGCCCGCCCGACACGGGTCAAGGCGCAGGTGGGAAAACGAGGCGGGCACAGGCGCAGCTCGGAGGAGGCGCTCGGCGGCGACCGGATCACCGATCGCGGTCCGGCCGAGGCACCGCCCTCCGCTCGATCGGACGTTTACACCGTGGGCGGCTACGATTCCTTCGCGGGGGATTGGCCCGCGCCCGGCACCCAGAGCACGTCCCGCGCGCCCTGATCGTTCAGGCGGCGACCGAGCACGAAGAGGTGGTCGGAGAGCCGGTTCAGGGTGCGGATTACCTCGGGATTGACGCTCTCCGTGCGCGCGAGCCGCACCACCAGGCGCTCGGCCCGGCGCACCACGGTGCGGGCGAGATGCGTATAAGCGGCGGCTGGCGTGCCGCCGGGCAGCACGAAGCTGGTGAGTTTCGGCAATGCCGCGTTCATCGCCGCGATTTCCGCGTCCAGCCGGGCGGCGGGCGCGGCGGTGACGCGCAGCCTTTCCCCCGCCTCGCCGGGAACGCAGAGATCGGCGCCGACATCGAACAGATCGTTCTGGATGCGGGCGAGCATCGCGTCGGCCTCCGCATCATCCGCGACATGCAGGCGCAGCACGCCGATGACGGCGTTGGCCTCGTCCACGGTGCCGAATGCCTCCACACGCTCGGAATCCTTGGGCACGCGGGCGCCGTCGCCGAGCGAGGTCTCGCCGCCATCGCCGCCACGCGTCACCACCCGGTTGATCCGTACCACGTCGAAACTCTCCTTGTGCTTTGGGGCGCCGCGATGGGGACGGATCGCTATGCCGGCTCGCCGATGACGTGCAGGACGAGGGTGCGCCGGTGCGGGGCGGCGCGGTGTTCGTAGAGATAGATGCCCTGCCAGGTGCCGAGCACGGGCTGCCCATTCGCGACCGGGATGGAAAGCTGCGTCTGCGTCAGCGCCGCGCGGATATGGGCGGGCATGTCGTCCGGCCCTTCCGTATCGTGCCGGTAGAGGCCCGCCTGCTCAGGGACGAGGCGGCGGAAGAAGGTGTTGAGATCGGCGCGCACGTCCGGGTCCGCGTTCTCCTGCACCAGCAGCGAGGCCGAGGTATGGCGGCACCAGATCGTGAGCAGGCCGGTCGCGATGTCCTGGCCGGCGAGCCAGCGCAGCACCGGGTCGGTGATTTCATAGAGACCCTGGCCTTGGGTCGGAACGGTCAACTCGTGCAAGGCTTGCTGCATCGGATGGCCTCTTGCGCCAAGGCGAGGGGCTCCGCCCCTCGACCCCGCTGGGGCCTTGAGGCCCCAGACCCCCGATAAGTTGTGCGGGTCCGGGGGCGCTCGCCCCCGGCGGGGTCGAGGGGCAGAGCCCCTCGCCTTTCAGACGGAGAAGTATTTGGCGTGCGGGTTCAACACGGCAATGGCGCTCGTCGATTGCTCCGGGTGCAACTGCCATTCATCCGAGAGTGACACCCCGATCCTTTCCGCATCCAGCAGTTTCAGCAGCATCGTCTGATCCTCCAGGCGTGGACAGGCGGGATAGCCGAAGGAGTAGCGCGAGCCGCGATAGCCCTGGGCCAGCATCTTCTCCATGTCGCGGTCGTCCTCGGCGGCGAAGCCGAGTTCGGCGCGGATGCGCTTGTGCACGTATTCCGCCATCGCCTCGGCCATCTCCACCGAGAGGCCGTGCAGATAGAGATAATCCTGATACCGGTTTTCCTCGAACCAGCGCCGCGCGGTGTCGGAGGCGCGCTGGCCGACCGTCACCACTTGCAGGCCGATCACGTCGCGTTCGGCATCGTCCACGTCGCGGAAGAAATCGGCGATGCACTCGCCATCCTCGCGCGGCTGGCGGGGCAGGGTGAAGCGGGCGACCTCGTTCGCGCCGGTTTCATCGAACAGGATCAGGTCGTTGCCCTGACCAGCGGCTTTCCAGTAGCCGTAGATCGCCTGCGGCTTGAGGATATTCTCCGCCTCGCACAGCGTCAGCATGCGGCGCATCACCGGGCGCAGCTCCTGCTTGGCCCAGCCGAGAAAATCCTCAAGCGCGCGGCCCTGTTTCCGGAAGCCCCACTGGAACTGATAAAGGCTGCGCTCATTGATGAACGGCACGATCGCCTTGGGTGCCGCCTCCACCACGCGCGGCCCCCAGAAGGGCGGGGGCGGCACGGGCACGTCGCGGTTCAGGCGATGCCGCCGCTCGCGCACCTTGACGATATCGACAGGGTGGAAGGCCCGTTCATCCGCCTGACCCAGGCTGCGCGCGGTGTTGCGCGCCTTGCCCGCGCGCTTGGTCTGGAGCGCGGTCAGGTAGTCGTCGAAGGCGCTGCCGGTCACCTTGTCCATCAAATGCAGCCCGTCGAAGGCGTCGCGGGCATAAGCGACGCGGCCGGACGCATAGGCGCGGACGCAATCATCCTCGACATAATTCCGCGTCAGCGCCGCGCCGCCGAGCAGCACCGGCACGTCGATGCCCTGGCGCGACATCTCCTCCAGATTCTCGCGCATCACCACGGTGGATTTGACCAGCAGGCCGGACATGCCGAGGGCATGCGCCTTGTGTTCGCGCGCCGCCGCCAGCATGTCGGCGAGCGGCACCTTGATGCCGAGATTGACGACGCGATAGCCGTTATTCGTCAGGATGATATCGACGAGGTTCTTGCCGATGTCATGCACGTCGCCCTTCACGGTGGCGAGCACGATCGTGCCTTTCTCCTGGCCCTCGACCCGTTCCATGTGCGGTTCGAGATGCGCGACCGCCGCCTTCATCGTCTCCGCGCTTTGCAGCACGAAGGGAAGCTGCATCTTACCGGCACCGAACAGCTCGCCGACCACCTTCATGCCGTCGAGCAGGATGGTGTTGATGATGTCGAGCGGCGCATGCGTCTTCATCGCCTCGTCGAGGTCCTCGGCGAGACCCTTGCGGTCGCCATCGACGATGCGGTCGCGCAGCCGGCTCTCCACATCCTCCGCCCGCTTGCGCTTGCCGAGATCGGCCGCCTTGCGGTCGGCGAACATCTCCAGCAGGCGGGCGAGGGGGTCATAGCCCTCGGCGCGCCGGTCGAAGATCAGGTCCTCCGCGACCTTGACCTCCTCCGGCGCGATCTGGTGCAGCGGCCGGATCTTGCTGACATGCACGATGGCGCCGGTCATGCCGGCACGTACGGCATGGTCGAGGAACACCGAGTTCAGCACCGCGCGCGCCGCCGGGTTGAGGCCGAAGCTGATGTTGGACAGGCCGAGGATGATCTGGATGTCCGGGAAGCGCTCGCGGATCATCCGGATGCCCTCCAGCGTCCAGAGGCCGAGCTTGCGGTCATCCTCGTTGCCGGTGGCGATGGTGAAGGTCAGCGGGTCGATCAGCAGGTCGCTTTGCGGCAGGCCGTGGCGCTCGCAGGCGAATTGCACGAGGCGCTCAGCGATGGCGAGCTTGCGCTCGGGCGTCTTCGCCATCCCTTCCTCGTCGATGGTGAGCGCGATCACCGCCGCGCCGAAGCGGCGGGCGAGGCGCATGCGCTCGGTCGCGTGGCCCTCGCCATCCTCGAAATTGATCGAGTTGATGATCGGCTTGCCGCCATGCAGCTTCAGCGCGCTTTCGATCACCGGCGTCTCGGTGCTGTCGATGACCAGCGGCGCGTTGACGGAGCCGGTGAAGCGGCGGATCACCTCATCCATCTCCGCGCGCTCGTCGCGGCCGACGAAGGCGGTGCAGACATCGAGGCTGTTCGAGCCTTCCGCGACCTGTTCGCGCGCGACGGCGACGCAACCGTCCCAGTCATGCCGCTCCTGCAGCTCGCGCCATTTCTTCGAGCCATTGGCGTTGCAGCGCTCGCCGATGGAGAAATAGCTGTTCTCCTGCCGCAGCGACACCTGGCCGTAGAGGCTGGCGACCGACGGCACCCAGACCGCCTGGCGCTTCACCGGCGCCGGCCGGTGCCGCCCGGTGCCCTCGGCGCGCCGGCGCAGCATGGCATCCAGCGCCGCGATATGCGGGGTGGAGGTGCCGCAGCAGCCGCCGACGAGGTTCAGCCCGTCCTCGGTGATGAAGCGTTCCACCCATTGCGCCATCTCGTCCGGCGAGAGCGGGTAATGCGTCTTGCCGTCCACCAGTTCCGGCAGGCCGGCATTGGGCTGCACCGAGATCAGGCCGGGCCAGTTCGCCGCCAGCCAGCGCACATGCTCGGACATCTCGCGCGGCCCGGTGGCGCAGTTGAGGCCGATCAGCGGCACGTCGAGCGCGTGCACCACCGTCGCGGCGGCGGCGATGTCCGGCCCCACGAGCAGCGTGCCGGTGGTCTCGACCGTCACCTGCACGAAGATCGGCGTGTCGCGCCCCGCCTCGGCGCGGGCGATCTTGGCGGCGTTGACCGCGGCCTTGATCTGGAGCGTGTCCTGGCAGGTTTCGATCAGGATGGCATCGACGCCGCCGGCGATCAGGCCGCGGCATTGCCGGGCGATCGCCTCTTCCAGCGGATCATAGGCGATGTTGCCGAGGCTCGGCAGCTTGGTGCCCGGCCCGATGCTGCCGAGCACGTAGCGTTGCCGCCCGTCGGTGAAGCTCTCCGCCGCCTCGCGCGCCAGTTCGGCGGCGAGGCGGTTGATCTCCTCGGTCCGGTCGGCGAGGTCGAACTCGGCGAGGGTGATGGAGGAGCCGCCGAAGCTGTTGGTTTCCACCATGTCGGCGCCGGCCTCGAAATAGCCGCGATGGATTTCGCGCACGAGTTCGGGCCGGGAGAGGTTGAGCACCTCGGTGCAATTCTCCCGCCCCCAGTAATCGCGCTCCACGTCCAGGGTGAGGGCCTGCACGCGGCTGCCCATGCCGCCGTCACAGAGCAGCACCTGATCGCGGAGGGCGTCCAGCAGGTGGGGTCGGGTCATCGTGGCGGCGTCCTATGCAGAAGGATTTGGTCAGGCTTTTGGGTGTCACAGTCAGGATAAAGCGGGCCCGGTTTCCAAAGGCCCCCGGCCTTTGGCGGAGGTCCAGGAGGCAGCGCCTCCTGGCGGGGCGCGGGGCGAAGCCCCGACCAGATCCGCACTTCCAGCGCCCCGGCCACAGAAACCGGAGAGTTCATGGCCAGGCCACAGGCGGCCAGGCGCTCCCCGATCCCCGCATCGCTGAACCCGCGCCAGCGATGCGCGAGGCCGAGATCGTCCCGTCCGTGCGGGGCCAGATCGACGACCAGCAGGCGCCCGCCCGGCCGGAGCACGCGGGCGGCCTCGGCCAGGACTGCTCCGGGGTCCTCCGCATGGTGCAAGACCATGTGCAGGAGGGCGAGGTCGAAGCCGCCGGCGGGGAAGGGCAGGGCGTACATATCCGCCTGCCGCACCGTGCAATGCGAGAGGTCCGGCCGTGCCAAGCGTACGCGGGCGAGGGCGAGCATGGCCCGGCTGGCGTCGATACCGGTGCCCGAGGCGATGCGCGGCGCCAGCACCTCCAGCAGGCGGCCGGTGCCGGTGCCGATATCCAGCGCGTCGCCGAGGCCGGTTTCCGGCAGCAGGGCGAGCACGTGTTCCTCGACCGCGCGGGCGGGCAGGCCGAGGGCGCGCATCTCATCCCAGTCGGCACCCTGGCGCTGGAAGGTGGCGCTGGCGGCGCGGGTGCGCTCGGCCAGAACCCGCGCCGCGCCGCGCCGGTCGGCGGCGAGGATGGGATCGTCGGCGGGGAGCAGGCGGAGCAGGTCGCGCGCCAGGGTTCCGGCCTCGCCCCGCGGCAGGCAGAACCAGCAATGAGCGCCCTCGCGCACCCGTTCCAGCAGCCCGGCCTCGCAGAGCAGGCGCAGGTGCCGCGACAGGCGCGGCTGCGACTGGCCGAGCACCTCGACGAAATCGGTGACGCAGAACGAGCCGCGCCCGGCGAGCGCCAGCAGGCGCAGCCGGGTCGGGTCGGCGGCGGTGGAGAGGGCGGCGAGGAGGCGCTGCATCGCGGCTTGCGGATCGCATAAAGGAAGCTTTATGTCCAGTGCATGGCCGTGTTCCTCGACGCTCGTATCCCGGTGCTCGTCACCCGCGCCCCCGCCGCTCCGGGGCCGGAGGATGCGTTATTGGTGGAGGCCGATGCCGCCGGGCCGGAGGCGCATCCGGCTTCCGCCGGGCGGTTCACCGTCGCCGCGTCCGGGCATACGGCCGGCTGCGCCTGCTGCCCGCCGCGGAGCGAGGTGGCGCGGGCGTTGACCCGGCTGTTCCAGGCGCGGGCGCGGGGCGAGACGCCGTTCTTCCGGCAGGTGGTCGTGGTGGTGGCGGGCGAGGAAGGGGCCGCGTCCGTTGGCCGGGCGTTGCGGGAGGACCCGCTGGTTTCCGCCTGCTACCGGGCCGCGCCGCCGGAAACGCCGGGCGCGTAGTCCCGCGCGGGCGGCGGGATCATACCAACCGCTTTATACCAACGGCCCTATTGATTGACCCATGCAGGGAAGCTGCGGGGCTCTGCCCCGCACCCCGCTGGAGGCAGCGCCCCCAGACCCGCACCCATTTGAAATTCTTCATGGAATGGGGTCTGGGGCCGACGGCCCCAGCGGGTCCAGGGCGGAGCCCTGGCCTTTTTCTCGATCGGTCAAGGCTTACTGCAGTTGGTATCAGGCATCCATCGCGGCCGTGCGCAGGGATCGCGCCGTGCGCGGCCGATCCGGTAACAAAAATTTCTCACGACCTGTCATCAAGCTGTCGCGACCGTGATGCTATCGGGTTGCCATTCATGGTCCCGACTTTTTACTGCGGCGAACGCCGCCATCATTACGTCGATGCAATTGAGTCGCCCGTCTCGAAGATCGAGGCGCCGGCGTCGGCCCGTCCCGCCCAGGCGCGAAACCGCGTGAACAATTCCCGTCCGACGCCGGCATGCGATCCGGACAGGTCCGGCGTCGCGGGCGCGCGCGCGGCGAATTCCGCCGGGGCCACCTTGATCTCCAGTCGTCCGGCGGGCGCGTCCACCCGGATGATGTCGCCATCCCGCACCCGCGCGAGTGCTCCGCCATCGGCCGCCTCGGGCGTCACATGGAGCGCCGCCGGCACCTTGCCGGATGCGCCGGATAGCCTTCCGTCCGTGACGAGCGCCACCTTGCGGCCGCGATCCTGCAACACGCCGAGCGGCGGCATCAGCTTGTGCAACTCCGGCATGCCGTTCGCCTTTGGGCCCTGGAAGCGCACCACGGCGACAAAATCATGATCGAGTTCACCGTTACGGAAAGCGGCTTGCAGGGCCTCCTGGCTTTCGAACACGCGGGCGGGGGCCTCGATCACATGCCGCTCCAGCCGGACCGCCGAGGTCTTGATCACCGCGCGCCCGAGCCCGCCCGTGAGCACGCGCAGCCCGCCGGTCGGCTGGAACGGATCGTCGTGGTCGCGCAGCACGTCGCGATCGCCGCTTTGCCGCGGGGCGTCGCGCCAGATGAGGGCTCCGTCCGGCCCGAGGGTGGGTTCGCGCGTATAGGCGGCAAGGCCGTCGCCCCAGACGGTGCGGGTATCAGGATGGAGCAGACCGGCGCGCAGCAAGGCGCCGATCAGGAAGCCCATGCCGCCGGCGGCGTGGAAGTGGTTCACGTCGGCGGCACCGTTCGGATAGATGCGGCAGAGCAGGGGGGTGATCTCGGCGAGATCGGCGAAATCGTCCCAGGTCAGGACGATGCCGGCGGTGGCGGCCATGGCGATCAGGTGGATGGTCAGGTTGGTCGAGCCGCCGGTCGCGTGCAGCCCGACAACGCCGTTGACGAAGGCTCGTTCGTCCAGAACCAGGCCGACCGGCGTGTAGGCATCGCCGGCGGCGGTGATGGCGAGCGCCCGGCGGGTCGCCTCCCGCGTCAGCGCATCCCGCAGCCTTGTGCCCGGGTTGACGAAGGAGGCGCCGGGCAGGTGCAGGCCCATCACCTCCATCAGCATCTGGTTGGTATTGGCGGTGCCGTAGAAGGTGCAGGTGCCGGGGGCATGATAGGAGCGGCATTCCGCCGCGAGCAGGGCGTCGCGCCCGATCTTGCCCTCGGCATAAAGCTGGCGGATGCGGGTCTTCTCGTCATTCGGCAGGCCGGAGGTCATCGGTCCGGCCGGGACGAAGACCCCCGGCAGGTGGCCGAAGGCGAGGGCGCCGATGACGAGGCCGGGGACGATCTTGTCGCACACGCCGAGATAGGCGGCGGCGTCGAAGGCCTGGTGCGAGAGGCCAACCGCGGTGGCGAGGGCGATCACCTCACGGGAGAACAGCGAGAGTTCCATGCCGGTCTCGCCCTGGGTGACGCCGTCGCACATGGCGGGGACGCCGGCGGCGACCTGGGCCGATCCGCCGGCCTCGCGGGCGGCGGTGCGGATCAGCTCCGGGAAATGCTCGAGGGGCTGATGCGCCGACAGCATGTCGTTGTAGGCGGTGATGATGCCGAGATTGGGGGCGCCGGCGGCGATCAGCCGATCCTTATCGGCGGCACAGCCGGCGGAGGCGTGCGCCTGGTTGGCGCAGCCGAGTCGGCCGCGCGCGGGCCGGGAGGACGCGGCGGCCGCGATGCGCGCCAGATAGCGGGTCCGGCTCTCCTGGCTGCGTTCACTGATCCGGCGGGTGATCTCGATGAGTCGCGGATGCACGGCCATGGGCGGGCCCTCTGGTTCCGATGGTGCGGGGCGGAGCGGCGGGTTGCCCGTCTGGCATCGGCGCGCCCGCCATTGGCGGGGCGTTGCCCCGGTTGCGCGGTCCCGCCAGGGGCGGCACTCTGCGCGGGCATGTATGTGGGTTCAAGCTGCGCGTCCGGCAGTGGGCGAGGATGGCCGCTCCCGCCTCCGGCCGTTCATTTGGCGGCTGGCGTAGTCTTGTGCGCGAATCGCTGAACATTCGTCCAAAAATCGGACATTTCAGTAAGGTTTTACTAAGTTTCCGCTGCGCAATGGGCTGGTTCTTCCCCCTGGGCGGGCGAAAAGTAGTCCAATTCTCGGCGCGGACGTGCTAGACGGCCGTCACGGAAACGTGTGCAGCGGAAACCTCCGCGCATTCAGCTAGCCAGGGGATGAGCCTGTGGACCCATCGAACCCGAACTTCACCGCTTCCAACGCCGGCGCTTCCGGGGCTGACCCGCGAATCCCAACAGGCGATGGAACGATGGGGGCGGAGACGACTGCGGCGGAGATGCGGCTGCGCGCCATTCTGGTCGCGGCGCAGTACCATGGTGTCGAGCTGGATGCGAAGGATTATCGTCCGGCGGCCGGGGAGCCCTATCCGCCCTGCGCCGCGCTGGTGCAATGGGCCCGCGATTCCGGTCTTTCCGCCAAGGCCTTGAAGCTGCACTGGCGGCAGCTCTTCCGCTTCAGCGAGACCCCGCCGGTGGTGCTGCTGCTGCGGGATGGCAGCGCCGCGGTGCTGGTCGGCGCCGATCATGACAAGGACATCGTCTGGCTGAAGGATCCGCGGGCGGCGGCGAGCGACTCTCCGGTCGCCGTGGATCGGCTGCGCCTGACCCAGGTCTGGACCGGCGAGGTCATCATGCTCCGGCGCGAGCGTGGCCAGACCGATGCCGACGCGCCGTTTTCCCTTGGCTGGCTCAGCAGCGTCGTCTTCCAGGAAAAGGCGCTGCTGCGTGACATGGGGATCGCCTCGCTGGTGTTGAGCGTGCTCGCGATCGCGCCGCCGCTCATCATCATGGGCGTGGTCGATAAGGTGATCGCGCACCACAGCCTCTCCACGCTCGCGCTGGTCAGCACGATCATGGTGCTGCTGATCATTTATGAGACGTTGCTGATGTGGGGGCGGCGCGAGATCACCCTGATTCTGGGCGCGCGCATCGACACTAAGCTGCATTTGCACACCTTTGCCCGCCTGCTCGCGCTGCCGCTCGAGTTCTTCGAGCGCACCCAGGCCGGCCAGACGGTGGGGCGGCTGCATGAGGTCATGAAGATCCGCGAGTTCCTGACCGGCAAGTTGCTGACCACGGTGCTGGACGGGATCACCCTGCTGATCTTGCTGCCGCTCATCTTCTGGTTGCAGGCGACGCTGGCCTGGATCGTGATCGCGGTCGCCGGCCTGATCGCGCTCGTGATCATGGTGTTCCTGCGTCCGGTCGGCCGGATGATCGGCCGGGTGGTCGATGCCGAGCAGAGAAAATTCGCCGTCATGGTGGAAACCGTGCACGGCATCCGCACGGTGAAATCGCTGGCGCTGGAGCCGCAGCGGCGAGCGGATTGGGATGAGAAGGTCGCGACGGCCGGTCATGCCCGCCTGGCAGCCGGCCGGCTCAGCAACTGGCCGCAGACCATCGTGCATCCGCTCGAGATGTTCATCAGCCGCGGCGTGATCCTGCTCGGTGCCTATCTCGCCTTGCAGCCGGGGAGCGGCATCCAGGTCGGCATGTTGTTCGCTTTCATGATGCTGAGTTCGCGTGTTGCCTCGCCGCTGGTCGGTCTGGCCAAGCTGATGGAGGACCTGACCGAAGTGCGCGCGGCGGTCGGGCAGGTCGGCATGGTGCTCAACAACCCGACCGAGACGAAGGCGCTGAACGAGGGCATGCGCCCACGCTTCGCGGGGGCGATCGATTTCGAGAATGTCGTGTTCACCTATCCGGGTGGGCAGCGGCCGGCGCTCAACGGCGTTTCGTTCAGCGCGCCGCCCGGCACCATGCTCGGCCTCGTCGGGCGAAGCGGTTCCGGTAAATCGACGATCACGCGGTTGCTTCAGGGCATCAACCGCGAATACACCGGCATGGTGAAGATCGACGGCGTGGAACTGCGCGAGATCAACCTGTCGCATCTGCGCCGCAGCTTCGGCGTGGTGCTGCAGGATAACTTCCTGTTCCGCGGCACCATCCGCGACAACATCACCGCCGGCCGCCCCGGCTTTACGCTCGAGGATGTCGTCCGGGCCGCGCGCCTGGCCGGTGCCGAGGAATTCATTGAGCGCATGCCGCAGGGCTATGAAACCTGGATCGAGGAAGGCTCGGCCAATATCTCGGGCGGCCAGCGCCAGCGTCTCGCCATCGCCCGCGCGCTGATCTCCGATCCCAGGCTGATGATCCTCGACGAGGCGACGAGCGCGCTCGACCCTGAGAGCGAGGCCCTGGTGAATGCCAATCTGCAGCGGATCGGCAAGGGGCGCACGATGGTCATCGTGTCGCACCGCCTGTCCTCGCTTGTGGATTGCGATTTGATCATGGTGATGGACAAGGGCGTGGTGATGGACGTGGCGCCGCACACTGTCCTGCTGGAGCGCTGCGCGATCTACCGGCAGCTCTGGCTGCAACAGAACCGGCACCTCGACGAGCAGGGACGGGCGGCATCGCCGGTTCCGGCCCTGGCCCAGGGAGAGTAAGATGGCGGGAACGCAGTTGCAGAAGGCGGGCGGCGCTGCCGGCTCGCCTGGCCGTAGCCTGGTGAAGGCCGGGCGCAAGAATGATGGCGCACCGACGGCCCTGCTGGAATTCCAGTCGCCTTGCGCCGTGCTGGTCGAGGCGCGGCCGAAGCCTGCGGCGCGGTACACGGTCTGGATCGTGGCGAGCATGTTCGCCGCCTGCGCCGCTGTCGCCGCCAGCATTCCGATCGACAAGGTGGTCACCAGCACGGGCAAGGTGGTGTCGCTTGCCGCCAACGTCGTCGTGCAGCCGCTGGAGACATCGATCGTTCGCTCGATCGACGTGCAAGAAGGGCAGTTCGTGCGCGCCGGACAAGTGCTGGCGCGGCTTGACCCGACCTTCGCCGCGGCGGACGCGGACGCGGCGAAGCAGCAGGTCGCGGCATTGCAGGCGGTGGTGGACCGGCTGCGCGCCGAGGAGGCCGGGAAGGAGTACCGCCCCGCGGAGCTGACACCGGAGACGCAGGTGCAGGTGGCGATCTTTGCCCAGCGCGCTGCCCAGCGCCTCGCGCAGTTGCGGTATTACGACGAGCAGATCAACGGCTTTCGCGCCCAGGTGGCCCGCGACGAGGCGGATGCGGCCCTCTATCGCCAGCGCGTCAATGTCGCCCAGAGTGTCGAGTCCATGCGCCTCGAATTGCAGCGGGAGCAGGTCGGCAGCCGGCTGAACTCGCTCGCGGCCATCGATGCCAGGCTGGAGGCGACGCGCTCGCTCGCCAACGCGCTCAACTCGGCCGAGAATGATCGCCGTCAGCTTGCCGCGACGCAATCGCAGCGCGATGCCTATGACCAGCAATGGCGGGCGGATACCTCGCAGCAGATCACCGACAATTCGCAGAAGCTGAGCGACCTCAAGGGCCAGTTGGAGCATGCGGCGCTGCGCCGGCAGCTCGTGGAGTTGCGGGCGACTCAGGACGCTGTCGTGCTGAGCGTGGCCAAGGTTTCGGTCGGTTCGGTGCTGCAATCGGGCGATCAGTTCTTCACCCTGGTGCCGCTCAACGCGCCGCTCGAGATCGAAACCTCGATCCAGGGATCCGAGGCCGGGTACGTGCATCCGGGCGACCCGGTGGCGATCAAGTTCGACACCTTCCCGTATATCCAATATGGCGGCGCGGTCGGCACGGTGCGGCTGATCAGCCCAGACAGCTTCGGCAGCGACACGCCGGTGGATGCCGCCGGGCGCCCGAACCTGCCGGGCCAGTCCGCGCAGACGCCGGTAACGACCCAGGTGTTCTATAACGCGAAGATCACGATCGACCGGCTGACGTTGCACGACCTGCCGCGCGGCTCGCATATCGTCCCCGGCATGCCGGTGGCGGCTGACATCAAGGTCGGCAAGCGCACGCCGCTGCAATGGCTGTTCTCGCGTATCGCGCCGATCGCCAAGGAAGGGATGCGGGAGCCTTGATCTCCCGTAACCCCTCAGGGCGGGAGGGGGCCTGAGTGATGGCTTCCTTTCTTGACCGCCTGCTCGCCAAAGTGTCGCCGGCGGCGGCGCTGCGGGACGGGGTGCGGCTCGCCGAGGCGGGCGATGTCGCCCGCGCCTTCCCGCTCTTCGCGCGGGCGGCGCAGGCACGCATCCCCGAGGCGGAATATCGCATCGGCAAGGCCTATCTCGAAGGCGCCGGCGTTCCGGTCAGCCGGCGGGATGCCGCGATCTGGCTCGAACGGGCGGCGGAGGCGGGGTGGGTCGAGGCCCAGAGCCTGCTGGCCACCCTGCATCTCTACGGCCTGACCGGCGCCGAGGCGGAGGCAGCCGGATTATTCGGCGCCCAGGTCCCGGCGGAGGGGCAGAAGGAACCGGATTACGCCGGCGCGTTACGCTGGGCGCGCAAGGCGGCGGAGGCCGGCTCGCCCGAGGGGCAGGCGCTGCTCGCCTACATCCTGACCTCGGGGCCGGAGACGATCCGCGACCTGGAGGAGGCGGATGGTTGGTACGAGAAATCCGCCGCCGCCAATTGTCCGCAAGGCCATCTCGGACTCGGTCTCGCCCTGCTGCGCCAGGGCACGAACGAGGAGCAGCAGCGCGCGGCGGCCGAGGCGCTTTCCCGGGCGGCGGCGGCCGGTCTGCCGACCGCGCTCTATCTGCTCGGCGTGATGACCGAACGCGGTGCCGGCGTGGCGCAGGACGCCGCGGCCGCCACCGCGCTCTATCGCCAGGCGGCGGAGAAAGGCG
The DNA here is from genome assembly GCA_035500775.1 of Acetobacteraceae bacterium. Lineage (GTDB taxonomy): Bacteria > Pseudomonadota > Alphaproteobacteria > Acetobacterales > Acetobacteraceae > DATJWY01. The sequence goes on along the minus strand of DATJWY010000230.1, from coordinate 7,658 downwards.
TGAGGTCGGGGCAGGCGCGGTACGGCCTGGCTCTGCTGGAGGGGCGCGGCGTGCGGCGCAACCCGGTCGAGGGCGAGTCCTGGCTGCGCCGGGCGGCGGTCGCGGGTGACGCGGAAGCCGCCGCCCTGGTCGGCGATCTCTATGCCAAGGGCGGCGAACTGCCCCCGAACTACGCCGAGGCGGCGCTCTGGTTCAGCCGCGCCGCGGAAGCCGGGCATGCCGCCGCGGCACGCGCGCTCGGCCTGCTGTTCCTGACCGGGGCGGGCACCACGCGTAACCCGGAGGAGGCGGGGCGTTGGTTCCGCCGCGCCGCCGAGCTTGGTGACCGGACGGCGCAGGCCGATCTCGCCAACCTGGTCATGGCCGGGGAGGCGACGCCCGAGGACCGCGTGCGCACCCGCGAATGGTTCGAGCATGCCGCCGGGTCCGGCGATCTGGTGGCCGCGTTCAATTTCGGCGTCTGCCTCGCCGAGGGCGTCGGCATCGAGCGTGACGAGCGCAAGGCGATGCTGTGGCTGCGCCGGGCCGCGGATGGCGTGGTCAACGCGCAATACTGGTATGGCCGGATGCTGGCGGAGGGGCGCGGCGGCGAGCCGGATCTGGCCGAGGGGCGGGCCTGGATCGGGCGCGCCGCGGTCGCCGGGCTCACCGAGGCGCAGGTTGCCTATGGCGAGATGCTGCTGAACGGACGCGGCGGCTCGATCGATCGCGATCTGGCGCTGGAGATGTTCACCAAGGCGGCCGAGCAGGGGCATGTCGGGGCGATGTTCGCCAAGGCGGCGATGCATGGCGGCGGGCATGACATCCCGGAGAACCGGACGCTCGCGCAGGAATGGTTCCGCAAGGCGGCGGAGCGCGGGCATGGCCATGCGCAGATGATGCTCGGCCGGTATCTCGCGCGCGGGCTGGCCGGCCAGCGCGACGCCACCGAGGCGCGGCACTGGCTGGAACGGGCGCAGGCGCAGGGCATCGCCGAGGCGACGCAGGATCTGCTGCGGCTGGACCCGGCGCAGCCGGCCGGGCCGCGCGCGGCCCACCAGTGACCGGCGCTGGCCGGGGCCGGGCGGTGGTTCTGGGCGGGGTGTTTCCGGGCGCGCGGGGATGGCGCGCGCATGGCTGATCGTTCCGCCGGGACGGCGCGGCCGACGGCGCGGATCGTCACCGACGCCGACCGGGCGGCTTGGCTCGCCTGGGCGCGTGAGCGGGCCACCGAGGCCTTCGATCGCGGGCGCGAGGCCCTGGAGGCGGGCGATTTCCCGCTGGCGCGGCGCTGGCTGGAGCGGGCGCGGCGGCTGGCGGAGACGGATCAGAGCATCGCCTTCGCGCTGGCCTCGCTCTATTTGCGCCTGGGCGAGGTTACGCGCGCCGCGCCGATCTTCGCCGACATCGCCGAGCGCCATGACACCCGCGAGGCCTGGGCGGGACTCGCCGCCAGTGCCCGCGCCCTCGGCGACCTGCCACGCGCCGTCGCCGCCATCGGCGCGGCGCTTGCCCGGCACGCCCCGGATACGACTTTGGCGACGCTCGCGGGCTGCATCGCGACGGAAGCCGGACTGCCCGGCTGGTGCGGCGTTTCCGGCGACGGGGTGCTGCTGACCGGGAGCGAGCCGGCTTCCCTGTCCGTCATGCTCGACGATGCGCCGGCGCGGCTGCAACGTGCCGGCGGGGCGGTGCGGCTGCCGCGCGCCTGGCGGGTCGCGCAGACGCTCTCGGTGCGGCTGGACGGTGTCGCCCTGCTCGGCTGCCCAGTGCAGCTTGGCGCCCTTCGCCGCGCCGAAGGCTTCGTCGCGGCGGAGCAGGGCGTGCTCTCCGGCTGGGCCTGGCATCCGGGCGATCCGGAGCGGGACCCGGAGCTGACCATTGTGCCGGTCGGCGGCGGCGCCAAACTGCGTGTCACCGCGACCGATCTCTCCGTTGCCGCGCCGGGCGAGCGGCCGCTGGCGCGCGCGCGCGGCTTCCATGTGCCGGCCACGGCGTTGCCCGAGGGGCCGGTGCATGTGCTCGGGGCGGATGGGCGGGATCTGCTCGGCAGCCCGCTCGATCCAGGGCTGGAGCGGCGGGCCGCCGTGTCCATCGCCACCGCGATCGCCGCCGCCAATGCCGCATCGGTCCCGCCCGGTGCGGCGCGGGCCGGACTCGCCGCCGCTTCCCGCGCCGTGCCGCTCTGGGCCGATATCGCCGTGTCGCCGACGGCCGGCGGAGCGCGCGCCGAGGCGACGGATGTGGTCATCCCCGTCTATCGCGGCCTGCAACGCACCCTGGATTGCCTCGCCACGGTGCTGGAAACCGTCCCGGCGTCGAGCCGGGTGATCGTCGTCGATGACGCCTCGCCGGAGCCGATTCTCGCGGAGGCGCTGGACGGGCTCGCGCAGGAGGGGCGCATCCTGCTGCTCCGCCATCCCCGGAATCGCGGCTTTCCCGCCGCGGCCAATACCGGGATGCGCGCCGCCGCCGGGCGGGACGTGGTGCTGCTGAACAGCGATACGCTGGTGGCGCCGGGCTGGCTCGAAGGCCTGCGCGCGGCGGCGCATGCGGCGAACGATATCGGCACCGCCACGCCGTTTTCCAACGACGCGACCATCCTGAGCTACCCCGAGATCGGTAAGCTCAACCCGATGCCGGATCTGGCGGAGACGCGGCGTCTCGCGGCCCTCGCGGCGCGGGTGCATCCGGGTCTCGTCCTCGACATCCCGACCGCGCACGGGTTCTGCATGTATATCCGGCGCGATTGCCTGGATGCCGTCGGGCTGCTGCGGGAGGACGTGTTCGCCCAGGGCTACGGGGAGGAGAATGATTTCTCCCTGCGCGCCCGGCATCTCGGCTGGCGGCACGTCGCCGTGCCCGGTGTCTATGTCGCGCATGTTGGGGGGGAATCCTTCGGTCTGGCGCGCCAGCATCTGATCCGCCGCAATCTCGCGCTGCTGAACCGGCTGCATCCGGGCTATGACGCGCTGATCGCCGCGCATATCGCGGCCGACCCGCTGGCCCCGGCGCGGCGGGCGCTGGACGCGGCCCGCTGGCGCGAGGCGGCGCGGCCGGACGGGGCGGTGCTTCTCATCACCCACGCCAGCGGCGGCGGGGTCGAGCGGGTGTTGCGGGAGCGTTGCGCGGCCCATCGCGCGGCCGGGCTGCGCCCCATCGTGTTGCGCCCGAAGGAGGGGGAGTGCGTGCTCGGCGACGGCGTCGAGGGCGGCTACCCGAATCTGCGCTTCCGCCTGCCGGAGGAACTGGACGCGGCGGCGGCGCTGTTGCGGGCGGATAAGCCGGTGCATGCCGAACTGCATCACCTGCTCGGGCACGATCACGCGGTGCTCGATCTCGTGCGGCGTCTCGACATCCCTTACGATGCCTACGTGCATGATTACGCCTGGTTCTGCCCCCGCATCGCCCTGGTCGGGCCGGAGCGGCGCTATTGCGGCGAACCCGATCCGCGCGATTGCGACATTTGCGTGCAGGATGCCGGCAGCAATCTGGAGGAGGAGATCGGCGTCGGCGCCTTGCTGGCACGCTCGGTGCGCGATCTTGCGGCCGCCCGGCAGGTGATCGCGCCCTCCGCCGACGCGGCGACGCGAATCGCGCGGCATTTTCCGCGCATCCGCCCCACGGTGCTGCCCTGGGAGGATGACGGCGTGCCGCCGCCGCTCGTGGCTGGCGAGCCCGGGCATCCCGCCTTGCGCGTCTGCATCATTGGCGGCATCGGGGTGGAGAAGGGGTACGACATCCTGCTCGCCTGCGCCCGCGATGCCGAGCGGCGCCGGTTGCGGCTGGAATTCGTCGTGGTCGGCCACACCACCGACGATACACGGCTGATGCAGGCAGGCCCGGTCTTCGTCACCGGCGAATATCATGACGACGATGTCGACGTGCTGATCCGCGCGCAGCGGGCGGACATCGCTTTCCTGCCCTCGATATGGCCGGAGACTTGGTGCTACACGCTGGGGCATGCTTGGCGCGCCGGATTGCGTGTCGCCGCCTTCGATATCGGCGCGCCGGCGGAGCGGATTCGCCGCACCGGGCGCGGCTGGTTGCTGCCGCTCGGCCTGTCCGCGCCCGCCGTGAACAATGCGCTTCTCGCATTGCGCCGGGTTGTGGTCGATGCGGGCCGGCCGCATCATCAGGATACGTTTTCACCGGCAGATTTATCCGCCGTTCCGGCGGTTCAACCTTGAGCGAGAAACAGCCTATGTCAGAGTCCGGCCGCATGCCGAACCAGAAGCTGATCACGGAACTCAAAGTCTCGGGGCATTTGATGACGCTCGACACGGGCGTCTTTGTGGTGTTCTACGCCCCCGGCGGGCAGCCGCCTGACCCGGTGAACGGCCTGCCGGGCGTGCGCGTCTCGCCGGCGCCGGGGCCGAGCGGCGAGGGGCTCAGCATCAGCACCTTCCGCCCGGATGGCTGGCTCGGCGGGCAGGACGGCGCCGCGCTCATCCGCGTGGCGCGTGGCGGGGCGCAGGTCCTGGTTACCGTGTACCAATTGGCGGAAGCGCGTTTCGAAGCGCCGCGGTTGCAGGTGCTGCGCCTCTCCGATGGGGCTGGCGGCGGGCTGGTGCCGGCGCAGGCGCAGCCTCAGCCCCAGCAGGCACAGCAGCCGGCACCGGCGCAGGCTCCGGCCTTGCCGCAGGAGGACGCGGAAGTTACCGCGCATATCCAGGGGCGCGGCGATGTGCTCGACCGGCTTTCCGACTGGATCGGCGAGCGCGGCAGCAAGCGTTGGATCGAGGGCTTCTCGGTCGCGCCGAAGGGTGCGGTGCGCAGCGAGGATATCGAGTATCAGGCGGTGCTCGGCCGCGGCTGGCTCTCCCCCTGGGCGGAAGGCGGCCAGTTCTGCGGCAGCCGGGGCATGGGGCTGCCGATCCTCGGCCTGCGCGTGCGGCTGCGCGGCGAGGCGGCGGCGACGCATGAATGCCTGGTCTCGGCCAGCTTCGTGGACGGCACCGAAGTGGGGCCGCTTGATGACGCCGAACCGTGCCAAGCCGACACCCTCGCCCCGCTTGAGGCCTTCCACGTCGAGCTGCGTCCGCGGCGCGACGCCGGCGGAGCGGTGTCCGGGTTGATCCCGGAGGGCGCGGCGGCAGAAGCCGGCGCGGCCGAGGCCCCGCTTGCCGCCGCGGCGACGGCCGAGACGGCGGCCACGCCGTCGGTCGCCGAGGCGGCGCCGTCGCCCACGCGCCCGCTGCTGTCGCCCTTCAGCAAGAAGATGGGCAAGGGGCGCCGCTGAGGCGCACCAGGCTGGCGGCGTCCTCTCCGGCTTGCCGGAGGGGAGAGCCGCCGGCCGGCACGGCCTCGGCCCGCCGGCTTTTCCTCGTCAGGTTGCTTGAGCGCGAATACGGTGAATTACCTTTTTATCCATCAGAATTTCCCGGCGCAGTTCCTGCACCTGATCCGTCATCTGGTCGCAGAGGGGACGCATGGTATCGTCTTCATCAGCGAGCCGAATGACAACGCGATCGCCGGCGTGCGCAAGGTCGCCTATCGCATGCCGGAGCGCCCGCAGAGCAATGCGCACCGGGACGCGCAGGAATTCGAGCAGGCGGTGCTGCGGGCCGAGATCGTCGCCCGCACCGCGGCGAACCTGAAACAGCTCGGCTTCACCCCCGATATCATCATCGGCCATCACGGCTGGGGGGAATTGCTCAATATCCGCGATGTCTGGCCGGATGCGCCGCTGCTCGGGTACTACGAGTTTTTCTACGGCCTGGACGGGCTCGATGTCGGTTTCGATCCGGAGTTTCCGACCGATCCCGGGCAGTATGCGCGTATCCGGGCCAAGAACACGGTCAATCTGCTGGCCTTGAACAATGGCGGCCATGGCCAGACGCCGACGCTCTTCCAGCACGGCACCTATCCGGCCTGGGCGCGACCGGGCATCACCGTTCTCCCGGAAGGCGTCAATCTCGATAAATGCCGCCCCGATCCGGCGGCCTCGGCGCGGGAGTTCGTGCTCGGCGATATCCGCGTCGAGCCCGGGGAAAAGCTCGTGACCTACGTGGCGCGGGATCTCGAGCCGTATCGCGGCTTCCACATCTTCATGCGCGCGCTGCCCCGCCTGTTGCGCGCGCGGCCGGATCTGCGGGTGGTGCTGGTCGGCGGTGATGGGGTGAGCTACGGCGCCCGCCTCGCCAACGGCTCCTGGCGGCAATACATGCTCGCGCAACTCGGCGACGCCATCGACCTCGCGCGGGTGCATTTCGCCGGCCGGGTGGATTACGAGGATTATGTCCGGCTGCTGCAACGCTCGGACGCGCATGTGTATCTGACCTATCCGTTCGTGGCCTCCTGGTCCATGCGCGAGGCGCTGGCCTGCGGCTGCGCCGTGGTGGGCAGCGATACCGCGCCGGTGCGGGAATTCATCGCCGATCGCCAGACCGGGCTGCTGGCGCCGTTCCTGGAGCCGGATAGCGTGGCCGATCGCGTGCTGGAGGTGCTGGAGGATACGGCGCTTTCCCGGCGGCTGCGTCAGGCGGCGCGCGGCTGGGCGGAAGCCAATCTGGACATGGGCGCGTATATCGCGGCCTATCAGGCGCTGATCGATACCGCGATTGGTGGCTGAATGAGCCGGAGAGGCGCATGGCCTTGCCCATGCTACGCGAATGGGTTGAGGTCTTGTTTCGGTTGAGGCTAAGCAGTCCCTGAGTGCCGGGGCATGGCTCGATTCGATTTGAGGATGGAAGCAGGATGTTCAAGGAAGCGGCGGCGGACGTGTTCGAGCCTGGCAAACCCAATGCGGCCGCTTCCGGCGGCGTTGCCGCGCGTGACGCGGTGTTGCGGGCGCTTCAAACCGAGCGGATCGGCCTTGATACCCTGATCGAGGCGGTCGAGGCGGAGCTTGGCGCGGCGTTGACCCGGGCCATCGACATGATTCTCGCCGCGCCTGGCCGGGTGATCGTGACCGGCATGGGCAAGAGCGGCCATGTTGGCCACAAGATCGCCGCGACCCTCGCCTCGACGGGCACGCCATCGCTGTTTCTGCATCCGGCGGAAGCGAGCCATGGCGATCTCGGCATGGTGGCGCCGGGCGATATCATTCTCGCTTTGTCATGGTCCGGCGAGACCGTCGAACTGCGCGATATCATCCATTACTCGCGGCGCTACGGGGTGCCGCTGATTGCCCTGACATCCTCCGCGGACAGTGCGCTCGGCCGCTCGGCGGATGTCACGCTTTGCCTGCCGAAAGTGGTTGAGGCCTGCCCGCATAATCTGGCGCCGACCACCTCGACGTTGCTGCAACTCGCGGTCGGTGACGCCATCGCGGTGACGCTGCTGCAATTGCGACGCTTCACGTCCTCCGATTTCCGGCAGTTCCATCCGGGTGGCAAACTCGGCGCCGCCTTGCTGCTGGTGCGCGACCTGATGCGCCGGGATGAGGCGCTGCCGCTCGTCTCGCTCGATGCCGATATGATGGCGGCCATCGTGGCGATGACCTCGTGCAAGCTTGGGTGCGTCATCGTGGTGGATGAAGAGCGGGCGCCGCGCGGGATCATCACCGATGGCGATTTGCGCCGGACCTTGGAGGCGGATCTGCTGCGCCGGCCGGTGCGTGAGGTGATGACGCCGGAGCCGAAGACGGTGGCGCCCGAAATGCTGGCCAGTGCGGCGCTGAAGACGCTAAATGACCGGAAGATCTCGGTTCTGGTGGTGGCCGAAGCGGGGCAGGT